>NZ_JBJGZQ010000077.1:0-595 GCF_054050595.1 Geodermatophilus sp. SYSU D00779 | reverse complement strand
CGCCGATGGTGTCGGCCAGCGCGTCGGGGTCGGCGGCGGCCGCCCGCAGCGGCTCCTCCAGCAACGTGACGTACTCGGTGAACAGGCGGACTGGGATGGGTTCGGGGGCGAGGAAGGCGGCCAGCTCCAGCAGCCGCACCGCGGCCGGGTCCTCGCACTCGAGTCGCTCCAGGGACAGCGCCCAGGCGGTGTCGAGCCGCTCGGCATAGCCCAGAACCTCGCCGCGGGCCAGCAGGCCGGCCCGGCGGGTGCGAAAGCGGCGCAGATAGTCCGCCGGCGGCAGGTCGGTCTGCTCCAGATAGCCGGCGGCCTGTGCGGCGGCCAATGGCAGATCGCCCAGCTCGGCGGCGAGCTCGTCGGCCAAATGATCGCTCAGGGCCGGGATGCGGGCCCGCAGCAGGGCGATGGTCTCCGCCCGGGCCAGCACGTCGACCTCCAGCCGGCCACCCAGCGCGCCCCAGCCGGGGTGTCTCGAGGTGATCAGCAGATGCCCGGCCCCGCCGGGCAGGTAGGCGGCGACGTCGGCCGGCCTCTCCGCGCTGTCAAAGACCAGCAGCCAGCGGTCCCGGCCGCGCAGCTCGGCCAGCAGCCGCTC
>NZ_JBJGZQ010000076.1:0-685 GCF_054050595.1 Geodermatophilus sp. SYSU D00779 | reverse complement strand
TGAGCGGAGCGCGGACGTGGACGGTCGGGGTCACCGGCGCCACCGGGTACGCCGGGGGTGAGGTGTGCCGGCTGCTGGCCGGGCACCCGAACCTGGCGCTGGCCGGGGTGCACGCCAACTCGAGTGCCGGGCGCCGTCTGGGGGAGCTGCAGCCGCACCTGCTGCCCTTCGCCGACCTGGAGGTCCGGCCCAGCGGCGTGGAGGACCTGGCCGGGTACGACGTGGTGGTGCTGGCGCTGCCGCACGGGGAGTCCGCGGCGATCGCCGCGCGGCTGCCCGCCGACACGCTGGTGATCGACTGCGGCGCCGACCACCGGCTGGGCGACCCGGCGGCGTGGGCGCGCTGGTACGGCTCGGCGCACGCCGGCACCTGGCCCTACGGGCTGCCGGAGCTGCCCGGGCAGCGGGCGCGGCTGGCCGGTGCCCGGCGGATCGCGGTGCCCGGGTGCTATCCGACCTCGGTGAGCCTGGCGCTGGCCCCGGCGCTGGCGGCCGGGCTGGTGGAGCCCGAGGTGGTGGTGGTCGCGGCGTCGGGGACCTCGGGGGCGGGGAAGGCGGCCAAGCCGCACCTGCTGGGCAGTGAGGTGATGGGGTCGGTGAGCGCCTACGGCGTGGGTGGGGCGCACCGGCACACGCCGGAGATGGTGCAGACCCTCTCCCAGGCCGCGGGCCGGCCGGTGGGCGT
>NZ_JBJGZQ010000075.1:0-707 GCF_054050595.1 Geodermatophilus sp. SYSU D00779 | reverse complement strand
AGGCGTTGGCGCCGCCGGAGTTGAGGACGACGGCCTTGACGCGGCCGCTGCTGAGGACCTGGCGGCTCCACTGCACCGGCGCGGCGGGGAAGCGGTTGGTCGTGAACACGGCCGCGGCGGCGTCGTCGGGGCCGTCGTTGACGACCAGGGCGACGTCGTTCGCTCCGGTGGACTTGAGGCCGGCGGCCACCCCGGCCGCCCGGAAGCCCTTGGGTGCGGTCGTGCTCACGGAGCCACTCCCACGACGGGGAGGCCGGTGGTCTCGGGCAGGCCCAGGGCCAGGTTGGCGCACTGCACCGCCGCGCCCCCGGTGCCCTTGGTCAGGTTGTCCACCGCCGCCACCACCACCAGCCGCCCGGCGTCCGGATCGACCGCCACCTGCAGCGCGACGGTGTTCGCCCCCAGCACCTGCGCCGTGGTCGGCCACTGCCCCTCGGGCAGCAGGTGCACGAACGGCTCCTCGCCGTAGGCCTTCTCGTACGCCGCCCGGACCGCCGCCTCGTCGATGCCCGGGAAGAGCTTCGCCGAGCAGGTGGCCAGGATGCCCCGGCTCATCGGCACCAGCGTCGGCGTGAAGCTGACGCCCACCGGCCGGCCCGCGGCCTGGGAGAGGGTCTGCACCATCTCCGGCGTGTGCCGGTGCGCCCCACCCACGCCGTAGGCGCTCACCGACCCCATCACCTCACTGCCCAGCAGGTGCGGCTTGG
>NZ_JBJGZQ010000074.1:0-784 GCF_054050595.1 Geodermatophilus sp. SYSU D00779 | reverse complement strand
AGGCGTTGGCGCCGCCGGAGTTGAGGACGACGGCCTTGACGCGGCCGCTGCTGAGGACCTGGCGGCTCCACTGCACCGGCGCGGCGGGGAAGCGGTTGGTCGTGAACACGGCCGCGGCGGCGTCGTCCGGCCCGTGGTTGAGGACGACGGCGACGTCGGGGTCGCCGCTGGACTTCAGGCCGGCCGCGACCCCCGCCGCGGAGAACCCGTGCGGGGCGGTGACGCTCACGCTGCCTCCTCGCTGGCGCTCGTCGGCCGCGTTCGCGGCGCTGCCGTGCCCGTGCACGAGCTCGCGAGCTCGCTCATGGCGCGACTCCCACGACCGGCAGGCCGGTGGTCTCGGGCAGGCCCAGGGCCAGGTTGGCGCACTGCACCGCCGCGCCCCCGGTGCCCTTGGTCAGGTTGTCCACCGCCGCCACCACCACCAGCCGCCCGGCATCCGGATCGACCGCCACCTGCAGCGCGACGGTGTTCGCCCCCAGCACCTGCGCGGTGGTCGGCCACTGCCCCTCGGGCAGCAGGTGCACGAACGGCTCCTCGCCGTAGGCCTTCTCGTACGCCGCCCGCACCGCCGCCTCGTCGATGCCCGGGAAGAGCTTCGCCGAGCAGGTGGCCAGGATGCCCCGGCTCATCGGCACCAGCGTCGGCGTGAAGCTCACGCCCACCGGCCGGCCCGCGGCCTGGGAGAGGGTCTGCACCATCTCCGGCGTGTGCCGGTGCGCCCCACCCACGCCGTAGGCGCTCACCGACCCCATCACCTCACTGCCCAGCAGGTGCGGCTTGG
>NZ_JBJGZQ010000073.1:0-788 GCF_054050595.1 Geodermatophilus sp. SYSU D00779 | reverse complement strand
TGATCGATCCGGTGGGAGGTGTCGTGGACGAGCTGTATGCCTCCCTCGACGCCCTGGCCGCCGAGGACCTCACCCCGCTGGTCGGCCCGGCGCTGCTGGACCGGCTGGGCCCGCTGCTGGCCGCGGCGAACCGGCTCGCCGCCGAGGTCGCGCGCACCGTGCGGGAGGCCGAGGTGTCCGGTGCCGCGCAGGTCGACGGGCTGACGACCATGGGCTGCTGGCTGCGCGGGCACGGGCACCTGTCGGTCGCCGAGGCCGCCCGGGTGGTGCGCACCGGGCGGGCGCGGGCGCACCTGCCGGGCCTGGCCGCGACGCTCGCGGCCGGACACGTCACCGGTGAGCAGGCCGGGGTGATCGCCCGGGTGGCCGAGCCCGAGGCGCTCGCGCAGGCCGCTGGGCAGGACGTCGACCTGGCCGTGGTCGACCAGCTGTTGACCGGCGTCGCGACCTCACGCCCGCACGCCGACACCGCCAGGGCGGTGCACCACTACCTGGACCGGCTCGACGCCGACGGCCCGGAGCCCGATCCGACCGCGGGCCGCCGGCTGGTGCTGGCGAAGCAGGCCGACGGCGGGGTGACCGGGCGGTTCAACCTGGATGCGGTGGGTGGGGAGCGGCTGCAGGCGGCGCTGGAGTCGCTGGTGCAGGCTGGCCGGTGCGCCGGCGACGAGCGGACCCGCAGCCAGCGGCTGGCCGACGTGCTGGTGCAGCTGTGCGACAACGCCCTCGCCGCGAGCTCCCTGCCGGTCCTGCGCGGCCACAAGCCGCAGGTCATCGTCACGATCGGC
>NZ_JBJGZQ010000072.1:0-836 GCF_054050595.1 Geodermatophilus sp. SYSU D00779 | reverse complement strand
TCGGTGGTGCCGATCGCGGCCAGCACCCGGCCCCAGTTCGGGTCGTTGCCGAACAGCGCGGTCTTGAGCAGGTTGTTGCGGGCGCACGCCCGCCCGGCGGTCAGCGCGTCCTCGACGCTGGCGGCGTTGCGGACGGTGATGGCGATGTCCTTGGTGGAGCCCTCGGCGTCGGCCAGCAGCTGCATCGCCAGATCCGTGCAGGCGGCGGTGAGCGCCTCGGTGACCTCCTCGACCGGCGGGGTGACCCCGCTGGCGCCGTTGGCCAGCACGATCACCGTGTCGTTGGTGGACAGGCAGCCGTCGGAGTCCACCCGCTCGAAGCTCACGCTGGTCGCCCGCTTCAGCGCGGTCTGCAGGACGTCGGCCGGGATGACCGCGTCGGTGGTGAGGACGACGAGCATCGTGGCCAGGCTGGGCGCGAGCATGCCCGCACCCTTGGCCATGCCGCCGACGGTCCAGCCGTCCCGGGGCTGCACCGTCGTCTTGGGCACCGAGTCGGTGGTCATGATCGCGCGCGCGGCGTCGGGTCCACCCTCCTCCGACAGCTCCTTGGCCGCGGCGGTGACCCCGGCGGTCAGCCGGTCCATCGGCAGCCGGACGCCGATCAGACCGGTGCTGCAGACCGCCACGTCGATCGCCCCGAGGCCGAGCTCGGCGGCGGCGTGCTCGGCGGTCGCGTGGGTGTCACCGAAGCCCTCGGACCCGGTGCAGGCGTTGGCGCCGCCGGAGTTGAGGACGACGGCCTTGACGCGGCCGCTGCTGAGGACCTGGCGGCTCCACTGCACCGGCGCGGCGGGGAAGCGGTTGGTCGTGAACACGGCCGCGGCGGCGTCGTC
>NZ_JBJGZQ010000071.1:0-1086 GCF_054050595.1 Geodermatophilus sp. SYSU D00779 | reverse complement strand
CTAGGTGTACTGAGCCAGGACGTTGGTAGCGGCGTGAGGGGTTGAGCGAGGGAGAACCTCCGAGTGGGGTGTGGCTTGTCGAAGGCCCACATCCACCCGGAGGTCCTCGTGACCCACGCTAATGCCCGCACCACCGTTCACGGCCGGAAGCTGATCGTCGCCAGGTATCTGGCCGGCTGGCGGCAGGCGCACATCGCCGCGGCGATGGGAATCTCGCGCCGGTGCGTGCGCACCTGGATTACCCGCTACCGAGCCCAGGGCGAGGCCGGGCTGGTCGACCGGCCCAGCCGCCCGCACACCAGCCCGCGGCGCACGCCGGTCGAGCTGGAGGACCGCATCGTCGAGCTGCGCCGCCGTCAGCGTCGGGGCCCGGCCTGGATCGGCGCCGAGCTGGGCGTGCCGGCCCGCACGGTCTCCCGCGTCCTGATCCGTCGCGGGGAACCGCCGCTGGCGGCACTGGACCCGATGACCGGTGCGGTGATCCGTGCCTCGAAGGTGACCGCGGTCCGCTACGAGCGGTCCCGGCCCGGCGAGCTGGTGCACATGGACGTCAAGAAGCTGGCCCGCATCCCCGACGGCGGTGGCTGGCGGGCGCACGGTCGAGCGGCCACCGTCGACCATCGGCACAAGCCGGTGCCGACCGGCTTTGACTACGTCCACTCGCTCATCGACGACCACTCTCGGCTGGCCTACTCCGAGATCCTGCCCGACGAGAAGGGCGTGACCTGCGCGGGCTTCCTCGTCCGCGCCGCGGCCTACTTCGCCGGCCACGGCATCACCGGGATCGAGCGGGTGATGACCGACAACGCCTGGGCCTACCGGTGGTCACTACGCGAGGTCATCGGCGCCCTCGGCGCCCGGCAGATGTTCATCCGCCCGCACTGCCCATGGCAGAACGGCAAGGTCGAACGGCTCAACCGCACCCTGATCACCGAGTGGGCCTACCGGCAGGCCTTCAGCAGCAACGTCGAGCGCACCGCCGCTCTTGCTCCGTGGATCGAGCACTACAACACTCAGCGCCGCCACAGCGCACTTGGTGGACGCCCGCCGATCAGCCGACTGGCACCAACCTGATGGCCCGGTACA
>NZ_JBJGZQ010000070.1:0-1100 GCF_054050595.1 Geodermatophilus sp. SYSU D00779 | reverse complement strand
AGTGCGGCGTCGAGGGCGGCGGGCAGGGCGGTGAGGAAGGCGTCGACCTGGGCGTCGGTGAGCACCAGGGCCGGCGCCAGCCGCAGCACGCCCGGCGCCACGGCGTTGGTCAGGAACCCGGCCCGGCGCAGCGCGGTCTCCAGCGCGGCGGCGACGTCGGCGGTGAGCACCACGCCCAGCAGCGCGCCGCGCCCGCGGACCCCGGCGACGCCGGGATGGGCCAGGGCCTCGATGCCGGCGGTGAACCGGCCCTCGAGCTGCTTGGCCCGCTCCAGCAGGCCCTCCTCGGCGATGGTGTCCAGCACCGCCAGCGCGGCGGCGGCGGCGATCGGGTTGCCGCCGAAGGTCGATCCGTGGCTGCCGGCGCCCAGCAGCTCGGCGGCCTCGCCGAAGGCCAGCGTGGCGCCCAGCGGCAGCCCGCCGCCGAGGGACTTGGCCAGGGTGATCACGTCGGGGGCCACGCCGTCGGCCTGGTGCGCGAACCAGTGCCCGGTGCGGCCGGTGCCGGTCTGCACCTCGTCCACGGCGAACAGCGCCCCGGCCGCGTGCGCGGTGTCCGCGGCGGCGGCCAGGTAGCCCGGCGGGGCGGGCAGCACGCCGCCCTCGCCGAGCATCGGCTCCAGCAGCACCATCGCCGTGGCCTGGCCCACCGTGCCGGCCAGCGCGGTGGCGTCGCCGTAGGGCACGTAGCGCACGCCGCCGGGCAGCGGGGCGAAGGCGGCGGCCTTGCTGGGCTGCCCGGTGAGCGCCAGCGCGCCCATGGTGCGGCCGTGGAAGGCGCCCTGCGCGGTGACCACCTCGGGGCGGCCGGTGAGCCGGGACAGCTTGAAGGCGGCCTCGTTGGCCTCGGCGCCGGAGTTGCAGAAGAACACCCGTCCGGGCCGGCCGGCCAGCTCGATCAGCCGCTCGGCCAGGGTGATCCCGGGCTGGTGCATGGCCAGGTTGGACACGTGTCCCAGGGTCTGGGCCTGCCGGGTGATGGCCTCGACGACCCTCGGGTGGGCGTGGCCGAGGATGGTGGTGGCGATGCCGCCGAGCAGGTCGGTGTACTCCCGGCCGTCGACGTCCCACACGGTGGCTCCCGCGCCGCGGGCCAGCGC
>NZ_JBJGZQ010000069.1:0-1414 GCF_054050595.1 Geodermatophilus sp. SYSU D00779 | reverse complement strand
GGGTGATGGCCTCGACGACCCTCGGGTGGGCGTGGCCGAGGATGGTGGTGGCGATGCCGCCGAGCAGGTCGGTGTACTCCCGGCCGTCGACGTCCCACACGGTGGCTCCCGCGCCGCGGGCCAGCGCCACCGGCGGGGTGCGGTAGTTGTGCATCATCACCGCCGACCAGCGGGCGGCCAGCTCCTCCGTGCGGCTCATGCCGGCTCCTCCCCGGGATCGGTGCGGGCCGGGACCACCATGGTCCCGGTGCCCTCGGACGTGAACATCTCCAGCAGCAGGGCGTGCGGGGTGCGGCCGTCCACGACGGTCGCCCGCTTCACCCCGCCCTCCACCGCCCGCAGGCAGGCCGCCATCTTCGGCACCATCCCCGAGTCCAGCGTGGGCAGGATCTCGGCCAGCTCGCCGGCGTCGATCTGCTGCACCAGCGAGTCGCGGTCGGGCCAGTCGGCGTAGAGCCCCTCCACGTCGGTGAGGACCACCAGCTTCACCGCGCCCAGCGCGACCGCGACCGCCGCCGCGGCGGTGTCGGCGTTGACGTTGTGCACCACGCCGTCCTCGTCGGGGGCGACGGTCGCGATGACCGGGATGTGCCCGGACGCCAGCAGCGCCCGGACGGGGGCCGGGTCGACCGCGACGACGTCGCCGACCAGGCCGACGTCGACCTCCTCGCCGTCGACGACCGCGGTGGTGCGCCGGGCGGTGAACAGCCCGCCGTCCTCACCGGACAGGCCCACGGCCAGCGGGCCGTGCTCGTTGATCAGCCCCACCACCTCAGGGGTCACCTGGCCGGTGAGCACCATCCGGACGACCTCGATCGTCTCCTCCGTGGTCACCCGCAGCCCGCCGCGGAACTCGCTGGCGATGCCGAGCCGGCCGAGCATCTCGGTGATCTGCGGGCCGCCGCCGTGCACGACGACCGGGAGGATGCCGCAGGTCCGCAGGAAGACCATGTCCTCGGCGAAGGCGCGGCGGCACTCCTCGTCGACCATCGCGTGGCCGCCGTACTTGACCACCACCACGTTGCCGTGGAACTCCTTGAGCCACGGCAGCGCCCCGGTGAGCACGGCGACCTTGCGGGCGTCGCCCTCGGGGTCGTAGGTCCGCATGACCCGGCTCGTGCCGATCCGCTTGCGGACGGCGGGCACCGTGGGCGGCGCCTCGTCGACCCGGACGTCGGGCGGGGTGGGGTCCTGGGGTGCGCTCATGTGGAGTAGGCCGAGTTCTCGTGCACGTAGGCGATGGACAGGTCGTTGGTCCAGATCGTCGCCTGCTCGGTCCCGGCCCCGAGGTCGACGTCGATGGTGATCGCGCGACCGGTGAGGTCGACGCCCTCGCGGGGGTCGCCGATCGCCCCACCGCGGCAGACGGTGACCCCGTTGATGGTCACGTCCACCCGGTCGGGCTCGAAGACCG
>NZ_JBJGZQ010000068.1:0-1536 GCF_054050595.1 Geodermatophilus sp. SYSU D00779 | reverse complement strand
CACAGACCCGTGAATAGGTGAGTTGCAGGCGCGCGTCAGCGCGGGGCGGCCGAAGGCCGTCCTCCAGTGCCTCTGCAGTTAGGTTCAGGCGGCCGGGTCGAGGACCACCGTGTGGCCGAGCTTCTCCAGTTGGGCGACCAGTCGACGGGTGTGCGCCTCGGTGTTGCGCCGGGCCAGCCAGTCGGCACCGAGGTCTTGGTAGGGCTCGTCACGCAGCAGCATGTAGTAGGCCGAGACCAGAATCGAGTGGGCCACCGCGACCTGCGCCCGGCCCATCCCGCGCCGGGCGGTGAGCCGAGCGTGCTGGGCGGCCAGGTAGTTCTTGCCCTTCATCCGGCCCACCGAGCCGGCGGCTTCCACCAGCATGTGGCTGAGCCACTTGTTGCCGTGCCGCAGGCCGGCCGGGGTGCGCTTGCCGGCCGACTCGTGGATCGCCGGCGCGACCCCGGCCCAGGCCGCCAGGTGCGCCGCCGAGGGGAAGCGGGACATGTCCGCGCCGGTCTCGGCGACGATCACCTGGGCGACCTTCTCCCCCACCCCCGGGATGGTCTGCAGCAGCTCCAGCTGGTGCGCCCACGGTTGGCACGCGTCGGCGATCACCGCGTCCAGTTCGGCGAGTGCGGCCTCGACCGCGTCCAGCCGATCCAGGATGGAGCGGGCTAACCGGGCGTGGCCGGCGTCGAAGTGCCCGGTCAGCGCCTCGGTCAACGCCGGGATCTTGACCCGCATCCGGCCCTTGGCCAACTCCGCCAGCGCCCGCGGATCCCGTTCCCCGTCGATCAGCGCGGCCAGCATGGCCCGCGCGGAGACGGTGGTCAGGCTGGAGGCGACCACCGAGAGCTTGATGCTGGCGTCTTCGAGCATCAGTTCCAGCCGCATCGCCTCCCGGGTGCGGTCGCCCATCAGCTGCTCCCGGTAGCGGGTCAGCATCCGCAACCGGCGAATGTCTGCCGGTGGCACGAACGACGGCCGCAGCAGCCCGTGCTCGAGCAGCTGGGCGATCCACTCGGCGTCGCGGACGTCGGTCTTGCGCCCGGGGACGGCCTTCATGTGCGCGGCGTTGAGCAGCCAGACCTCCATGACTTCCTCCAGGCAGTAGAATGGCGCCTTCCAGTAGGTCGAGGTCGACTCCATCGCCGCGATCGTCACGCCCTCGGCCAGCAGCCAGTCCCGCATCACCACCAGCGAGCGGGTCGTGGTCTTGAACGTCCGCGTCTGGCTCATCCGGCGGCCCCGCGCCCCCGGAGTGCGCACGCAGACGCACAACGACTCCTTGCCGATGTCCAGCCCGGCGACCCGCTCGAACAGGACCTCCACCGCCGATCACCTCCCACGACAGCGGGTGGACACCGTCCGGAGGGACCTCTGCCAGGACACAGACCCACGCGCTCTACGGCAGCAATCAAGGGCACCCGAGGACCCCGCGCCATACACCTCAACGGGCTCGCCCGCGCCAGTGTGTAACGACGTCGCCGGACGGCTCCCGCATTCTCATCCCCAAGCGCGGCGATCCAAGATCGCCAACCGATACACCTC
>NZ_JBJGZQ010000067.1:0-1597 GCF_054050595.1 Geodermatophilus sp. SYSU D00779 | reverse complement strand
ACGCCGCCAGCGTCGAGGACGCGCTGACCGCCGGGCGGGCGTGCGCCCGCAACAACCTGCTCAAGACCGCGCTGTTCGGCAACGACCCGAACTGGGGCCGGGTGCTGGCCGCGATCGGCACCACCGATGCGGTCTTCGAGCCCGACCGGGTGGACGTGACCATCAACGGGGTCACCGTCTGCCGCGGTGGGGCGATCGGCGACCCCCGCGAGGGCGTCGACCTCACCGGTCGCGCGATCACCATCGACGTCGACCTGGGAGCCGGTGGCGAGCAGGCCACCGTCTGGACCAACGACCTGTCCATCGCCTACGTGCACGAGAACTCGGCCTACTCCACATGAGCATCGACCACGCACAGCACCTGACCCGCACCAGCACCGTGCAGGACCCCACCCCGCCCGACGTCCGCGTCGACGAGGCGCCGCCCACGGTGCCCGCCGTCCGCAAGCGGATCGGCACCACGCGCGTGATGCGCACCTACGACCCGGAGGGCGACGCCCGCAAGGTCGCCGTCCTGACCGGGGCGCTGCCGTGGCTCAAGGAGTTCCACGGCAACGTGGTGGTGGTCAAGTACGGCGGCCACGCGATGGTCGACGAGGAGTGCCGCCGGGCCTTCGCCGAGGACATGGTCTTCCTGCGGACCTGCGGCATCCTCCCGGTCGTCGTGCACGGCGGCGGCCCGCAGATCACCAGCATGCTGCGCCGGCTGGGCATCAAGAGCGAGTTCCGCGGCGGGCTGCGGGTCACCACCGAGGAGAGCATCGAGGTCGTCCGGATGGTGCTCACCGGCCAGGTGGGTCCCGAGGTGGTCAACCTCATCAACCAGCACGGGCACTTCGCGGTCGGGCTCTCCGGTGAGGACGGCGGGCTGTTCACCGCCCAGCGCACCACCGCGGTCGTCGACGGCGAGGAGGTCGACGTCGGCCTGGTCGGCGACGTGGCCGACGTGGACCCCACGACCGTCGGCGCGATCATCGACGCCGGCCGCATCCCCGTGGTGTCCACCGTGGCGCCGGACCCCAGCGGGCGGGTGCACAACCTCAACGCCGACACGGCGGCCGCCGCGCTGGCCGTGGCGCTGGGCGCGGTGAAGCTGGTGGTCCTCACCGACGTCGAGGGCCTCTACGCCGACTGGCCCGACCGGGAGTCCCTGGTGCAGAAGATCGACACGCGAGAGCTGGCCGAGGTCCTGCCGACCCTGGACGCGGGGATGGTGCCGAAGATGGCGGCCTGCCTGCGGGCGGTCGAGGGCGGGGTGAAGCGGGCGACCGTGGTCGACGGCCGCACCCCGCACGCCCTGCTGCTGGAGATGTTCACCACCGAGGGCACCGGCACGATGGTCCTCCCGGCGGTCGACGGCGCGAGCCCGGCTCCGACCGGCAACGCGGAGCCCGCGCGATGAGCCGCACGGAGGAGCTGGCCGCCCGCTGGTCGGCGGTGATGATGCACAACTACCGCACCCCGCCGGTCGCGCTGGCCCGCGGCGCGGGAGCCACCGTGTGGGACGTCGACGGCCGGGAGTACACCGACCTGCTCGGCGGCATCGCCACCACCATCCTCGGCCACGCCCACCCGAGGGTCGTCGAGGCCATCACCC
>NZ_JBJGZQ010000066.1:0-2117 GCF_054050595.1 Geodermatophilus sp. SYSU D00779 | reverse complement strand
GCTGCCCACTCCTGTGGGCAGCGGCAGAGGTCGCAGGGAGACCAGGCGGGCGGGGACCCGGACCGCCCACCCCGTCGCGCGGCCGGCCGGTCGACCGGCCGGCCCCGCCGTGCTCACCCGGTCTCGGGGACCCGCAGGTGGGCGAGGACGAGCTCGAACTCGGCCACCTCGGTGATCTCGCTGTCCACGGTGGCGGTGAACTCCTCGCGGACGGCCGTGGCATCGGTCCGGGAGCGCTCCAGCGCCAGGCGGTCGGCGTAGGTGACCGAGCCTGCGGCCCGGCCCTCCCGGGGGTCGACGAGCAGGCTGGCGCTGCAGAAGCCGTCGAGCTCCTCGAGCCGCGGCAGCAGGCGCGTCCGGTAGGCGTCGAGGGCCGGCGCCATCCGGCTGGGGTCGGTCCGGGTCCAGGTGACCCGGGTGCACGCTCCGTCGGGCGCCTCGCGCACCCGGTGCACCACGGCGATCTCCCACGTGTGCAGCTCCACCGAGCCGCCGAGGACCTCGGCGAAGCGGGCCCGCAGCGGCCGCAGCTGCTCGCCGGTGTCGGCCATGGCGGCCTCGTCCTTCCAGGACGTGGTGGCGATGCAGCGCCCGGAGGCGCGGTCGGCCAGCATCGACAGGCCCACGTAGCCGGGCAGTCCCTCGACGGCGGGCATGACCCGGTCCCGCAGGAAGGCGACGCCCTCGTCGATGGCCGTCG
Organism: Geodermatophilus sp. SYSU D00779; assembly: GCF_054050595.1. Taxonomy (NCBI): domain Bacteria; kingdom Bacillati; phylum Actinomycetota; class Actinomycetes; order Geodermatophilales; family Geodermatophilaceae; genus Geodermatophilus; species Geodermatophilus sp. SYSU D00779. Next base: position 1,417 of record NZ_JBJGZQ010000066.1, on the reverse strand, counting down.
GGTCGCCGTGGACGATGGTGGTGCGTGCGTACACGTGCTCTCTCCTCTCCCGGCGGCCCGGCCGGGGGGTTGCGGATGGCCTCCCTGCAGGGTCCCGCCGCGAGCCTGCGAGCGGTGGGGGCAGGGAGGTCCTTCTTCACGCGGTCTCGGGTACCCGCAGGTGGGCGAGGACCAGGTCGAACTCCCGGACGTCGGTGACGGCCAGGCCCATCCTCGTCGCGAAGTCGTCGCGCAGCGCGCGGGCGCTCTCGCGGTTCTCGACCATGTCCTCCCGGCTGTCGTAGGTGACCGCCGAGACGCCCATGCCCTCGGCCGGGTGGGTCATGAGGCTGACGCTGCAGAACCCGGCGAGGTCGTCCAGCCGGGGCATGAGGCTCATCCGGAAGGCGTCGATGACGCGCTCCATGGCGTCGGGCTCTCCGCGGATCCACGTCACCCGGGCGCAGGCGCCGTGGTGGGCCTCGTGCCGGCGGTGCATGGCCGACACCTCCCACTCCTGCACCTCGTACCCGCCGCCGAAGACCTCCACCGCCCGGTCCCGCATCGGCCGCACCCCCTCGGCGCTGGCCTGCATCGCCTCCCGGTCGCGCCAGGACGTCGTGACGATGCACATCCCGGAGTCCCGGTCGGCGAGCAGGGACAGCCCGACGCAGCCGTCCATGCCGCGGACGGCGGGCATCAACTCGTCGCGGACGAAGTCGATCCCCGCGTCCAGCGACTGCGGGTTGCCACGGATGGTGGTCGAGCGTGCGTACACGGCACCGTTCCTCTCCAGGACGCAGCAGTTCCAGGACGGCGGTGCTCCTGCGGCATCGCCGCGGCGCCCAGGGTCCTCGCGGCGGCAGCAGGTGGCAACGACCTGGTGCGCCCCGCGGGAACGGCGTCCCGCGCCGGCGACGGGCCGGCGTCGTGCGGGGCGTCGACCGCACCTCGCACGACGCCGGCCGGTCAGACGTCGAGCCGCGCGGTCACTCCTCGAACACCACCACGGAGCGCAGCACGTCGCCGGAGCGCATCTTCTCGAAGGCCTTCTCCACGTCACCCAGCCCGATGGTCTCGGTGACGAAGTCGTCCAGCGGGAAGCGGCCCTGCCGGTACAGATCGGCCAGCATCGGGAAGTCCCGGGAGGGCAGGCAGTCGCCGTACCAGGACGACTTGACCGCCCCGCCCCGGCCGAAGACCTCGAGCAGCGGCAGCGTGATGGTCATCTCCGGCGCCGGCACGCCGACCAGCACCACCCGCCCGGCCAGGTCCCGGGCGTAGAAGGCCTGCTCGAACACCGCCGGGTGGCCCACCGCGTCGATCGCCACGTCCACCCCGAACCCGCCGGTGGCGGCCCTGACCGCCGCCACCGCGTCGGTCTGCCGGGAGTTGACGGTGTGCGTGGCGCCGAACTGGCGGGCCCACGCCAGCTTCC
>NZ_JBJGZQ010000065.1:0-3801 GCF_054050595.1 Geodermatophilus sp. SYSU D00779 | reverse complement strand
ACCCCCACCCCTGCAGGAGTTCCAGCGTGAGCACCACCAGCTACACCGTCACCGGCATGACCTGCGGCCACTGCGTGAACGCGGTGACCGAGGAGGTCAGCGCCGTCCCCGGGGTCACCGCCGTCGACGTCGACCTGGCCAGCGGCGGGCTGACCGTCACCAGCACCGAGCCCGTCGACGCCGACGCCGTGCGCGCCGCCGTCCAGGAGGCCGGCTACTCCGTGGCCGGCGCGGGACGGGCGGCCCCGGCGCGATCGCGCGCCACCGCAGGAGGAAGAGCACGATGAACACGCCCACGAAGCTCGGGGCCTACGCCCTCGGCCTGATCGCCGTCTTCGGTGCCGCTGCCGGCATCGGCAACGCCGTTGGCCCTGTCGGGCCGGTCGAGGCGTCGCACGCCACCGAGACCCACCCGGGCACCGGCGGGGAGGACGCCATCGCGGCTGACGCCGCTCACGACGGCGCCCACGGCCCGGCCACCGGCGACCAGGGCGAGGACCTGCCCGGTGGCCTGCTGGTCTCCGAGGGCGGCTACACGCTCGAGGTGGACCGCCCTGACCTGCCGGCCGGCTCGGCCACTCCCGTGTCGTTCCGCATCCTGGGCTCCGACGGGCAACCGGTGACCGCGTACGACGAGTCCCACGACGAGGACCTGCACCTGATCGCCGTCCGCCGTGACCTGACCGGCTTCCAACACGTGCACCCCGACCTGGCGCCCGACGGCACCTGGAGCACCCCCCTGGACCTGACACCGGGCAGCTGGCGGCTGTTCGCCGACTTCGACCCCGCCGGCGACGACCCCGCGCTCACCCTCGGCACGGACGTCGCCGTCGCCGGGAACCACGACCCCCAGCCGCTGCCGGAGCCGTCGACCACGGCCGAGGTCGACGGGTACACCGTCACCCTCGACGGGCAGCTGGTGCCCGGGCGGGAGTCGCAGCTGACCCTGTCGGTCAGCCGGGACGGGCAGCCGGTCACCGATCTGCAGCCCTACCTGGCCGCCTACGGCCACCTGGTCGCCCTGCGCGACGGCGACCTCGCGTACCTGCACGTGCACCCGGCCGGCGAGCCCGGCGACGGGGTCACGCAGCCCGGCCCGGACGTCACCTTCTACGCCACCGCGCCCTCGGCGGGGGAGTACCGGCTGTTCCTGGACTTCCAGCACGGCGGCGTCGTGCGCACCGCCGAGTTCACCGTCCGCGCCGGCGACACCGTCGCGCCCGCCACCGGCACCGGCGGCCACGTCGACGACGGCCACGGCCACGGCTGAACCGACGCAGTCCGCCGATCCCGCCCGAGCAGTTCCAGAGGAAGAAGACCATGAGTTCCGCCACTGAGCGCACGAGCCCGCCGGCCACGGCCGGGGAGAACCACGTCGAGCTGACGATCGGCGGGATGACCTGCGCCTCCTGCGCCGCGCGCATCGAGAAGAAGCTCAACCGGCTCGACGGCGTCACCGCCACGGTCAACTACGCCACCGAGAAGGCCAAGGTCACCTACGACGGCGACGTCGCTGCCGAGGATCTGGTGGCCGCGGTGGAGAAGGCCGGCTACACCGCCCGGCTACCCGAGCCGCCCCGCCCCAACAGCACCGCCACTGACGGCCACGCGGAGGAACACGACGCGGTCCGGCCGCTGCGGCAGCGGCTGCTGATCTCGGCCGTCCTCACCATCCCGGTGGTGGCGATGGCGATGATCCCCGCGCTGCAGTTCACCTCCTGGCAGTGGCTCTCACTGACCCTGGCCGCGCCGGTCGTCGTCTGGGGGGCCTGGCCGTTCCACCGGGCCGCATGGACCAACCTGCGCCACGGCACGTCCACGATGGACACCCTGGTCTCGATGGGCACCCTCGCGGCGCTGGCCTGGTCGCTGTACGCGCTGTTCCTCGGCACGGCCGGCGAGCCGGGGATGACGCACCCGTTCGAGCTGACGATCGCCCGCACCGACGGCGCGGGGAACATCTACCTCGAGGCCGCCGCCGGGGTGACGACGTTCATCCTCGCCGGCCGCTACGTCGAGGCCCGCTCCAAGCGGCGGGCCGGCGCCGCTCTGCGAGCGCTGCTCGAGATGGGCGCCAAGGAGGTCTCGGTGCTGCGCGGCGGCACCGAGACCCGCATCCCCGTCGACCGGCTGGCCGTCGGGGACTCCTTCGTCGTCCGGCCCGGCGAGAAGATCGCCACCGACGGTGTCATCGCCGAGGGCTCCTCGGCGGTCGACGCCTCGATGCTCACCGGCGAGTCGGTCCCGGTCGAGGTCGGGCCGGGCGACGCCGTCGTCGGCGCCACCGTCAACGCCGGCGGCCGGCTCGTCGTGCGTGCCACCCGCATCGGTGCGGACACCCAGCTGGCCCAGATGGCGCGGCTGGTCGAGGACGCCCAGAACGGCAAGGCCGAGGTCCAGCGGCTCGCCGACCGGATCTCCGGGGTCTTCGTCCCGATCGTCATCGCTCTCGCCGTGGGCACCCTCGGCTTCTGGCTCGGCACCGGCAGCGGCCTGGCCGCCGCGTTCACCGCCGCGGTCGCGGTGCTGATCATCGCCTGCCCGTGCGCGCTGGGGCTGGCCACGCCGACCGCGCTCATGGTCGGCACCGGCCGCGGCGCGCAGCTCGGCATCCTGATCAAGGGGCCGGAGGTGCTGGAGTCCACCCGCCGCGTGGACACCGTCGTGCTGGACAAGACCGGCACGGTCACCACCGGCCGGATGACCCTGCTCGACGTCGTCCCCGCCGCCGGTGAGGACCCCGATCAGGTGCTGCGACTCGCCGGCGCACTGGAGGAGGCCTCCGAGCACCCGATCGCCCGGGCCATCGCGACCGGCGCCACCGAGGCCGTCGGCGACCTGCCGCCCGTCGAGGGCTTCACCAACGTCGAGGGCCTCGGCGTGCAGGGCGTCGTCGACGGCCACGCGGTGCTCGTCGGCCGCACCCGGCTGCTTGAGGAGTGGTCCGTCCGGCTCACCCCGGAGCTCGAGGCGGCGAAGGCCGCGGCCGAGGCGCAGGGCCAGACCGCGGTCGCCATCGCCTGGGACGGCGCCGCCCGGGCCGTCCTCGTGGTGGCCGACGCCATCAAGGAGACCTCCGCCGAGGCCGTCCGCCGGCTGCGCGACCTGGGGCTGACCCCCGTCCTGCTGACCGGTGACAACGAGACGGTCGCCCGGTCGGTCGCTGCTCAGGTGGGGATCGACGAGGTGATCGCCGAGGTGCTGCCCTCCGACAAGGTCGACGTCGTGGAGCGCCTGCAGGGCCAGGGCAAGGTCGTGGCCATGGTCGGGGACGGGGTCAACGACGCCGCCGCCCTGGCCCGGGCCGACCTGGGTCTGGCGATGGGCACCGGCACGGACGTGGCGATCGAGGCCAGCGACCTGACCCTCGTGCGCGGTGACCTGCGGGCCGCCGCCGACGCCATCCGGCTGTCCCGCAGGACGCTGGGCACCATCAAGGGCAACCTGTTCTGGGCGTTCGCCTACAACGTGGCCGCCCTGCCGCTGGCCGCCGCCGGGCTGCTCAACCCCATGCTCGCCGGCGCGGCGATGGCGTTCTCCTCGGTGTTCGTCGTCTCGAACAGCCTGCGGCTGCGCCGGTTCCGGGCCCTCGCCTCGAACGGGACGGACGGCGGTCCGGCGGTCAGCCGGCCGACGTCCTCCGGGGTACCGGTCGGCGCGGCGTCGAGCAGGCGCGCGGGGGAGTGAGACGTGGGGGGGGGGGGGGGGGCGCCCCCCCGCCCCCCCCCCCCCCCCCCCCCCCCCGCCCCCCCCCCCCCCCCCCCGCGCCCCGCCGCGGCGGAGTCGCCGCTCCCCCCCCCC
>NZ_JBJGZQ010000064.1:0-3997 GCF_054050595.1 Geodermatophilus sp. SYSU D00779 | reverse complement strand
CGATCACCACCGCCCACCGGCTCGAGGCCGGCTGGGTGCAGGTCAACCAGGGCGGCGGGCAGGTCGTCGGCCAGTCCTACGGCGGCTACAAGCAGAGCGGCATCGGGCGGGAGGTCTCCCTCGAGGGCATGATCGCCGGCTTCACCCAGACCAAGCAGATCAACGTGCGCCTCGGCCACGGAGCGACCCCCGCGCCGCGCACGGGACCCTGACCGGGCGCGGGCGACGGCGCCGCCGTGGCGTGGTCCGCCGCGGTCGCGACGACCTGCCGATGACCTGGAGGACGGGTGGCCAGCTACACCGCGACCGCGATCTGCGAGGGCGACCACTGGGTGATCGACGTCCCCGGTGTGGGTACCACCCAGGCCGACAGCGTCGACGACATCGAGGAGATGGCGCTCGACCTGGTCGTCGCGATGACCCACACCGCCCCCGAGGACGTGCACATCCAGGTGCGCATCGTCTGAGCCGGCACCGACGGGTGGGGTGCGACGCAGCCGACCGGCCGCCGTGCCGTGGCCGGTTCCGCCGTTCCGGCTGCGGTCGCGGCCGGTCCGACGCGACGGGGAGCGTGCCCGGCCCGACCTCGACGGCACGGTGGAGGGTCCCCGGATCGTCTCCCCCTGCCCCGCACGGTGGGCAGGGGGAGACCATCCGCGGGAGGGTCCTGGACCGGCTCCGACGTGGCCGTCGTCCGGTGGACGGCGATGACGCCGGACGGTCCGGCGCTCGGACGCCGCAGTGGTGGTCCGGGGCAGGAGTGTGGCGGGGGACCGCCCGGCGCAGGAGGGCTCCACGGCGATGGCGGAGCCCTGCTGCACCTCGCCCGGGGAGGATCCGGGGATGTCCACGAACACCGAGCCACCACCGGACCGCGGCAGCGGGGACGACGACCGCCACCGCCTGTCGATGACGATCCTGATGACGCCCGACATGTCGAACTTCGCGGGCAACGTGCACGGCGGCCTGCTGCTGAAGTACCTCGACCAGGTGGCCTACACCTGCGCGACCCGCTGGGCGCGGACCTACGCCGTCACGCTCTCGGTCGACCAGGTCGTCTTCCGGGAACCGGTCCACGTCGGTGAGCTGGTGACCTTCCAGGCCAGCGTGAACCGCACCGGGCGCACCTCGATGGAGATCGGGGTGCGCGTGACCACGCAGGACCTGGTGAGCCAGGTCGTCCGGCACACCAACAGCTGCTACTTCACGATGGTCGCCATCGGGCCGGACCGGCGTCCCGTGGAGGTCCCGCCGTGGCGGCCCCGGACCGCCGAGGAACGCCGGCGGTACGAGGCCGCCGGCCGCCGCCGGGAACTGCGCCGGGAGATCGAGCGGGCCACCACGGAGATCCGCACGGCCACCGAGCACTGACGACCAGCGGGCGGGGCGGTGGCCGCCGGTCGCTCAGCCGTGCGCCGCCCCGGGGAGCTGCTGCAGCCCCAGCGCCCGCTCCAGCAGCCGGAACCGGTAGGCCGCCGTCAGCAGGACGAACCAGAGCGCCAGCGCCGGCAGGACCGTCCGGAAGACGGGGTCGGCCGCGTGGGTGAGCCCGAAGTAGTCGGTGAACGGCTCGACGAACAGCCCGCCGGTGAACGCGGCGACCAGCACGGCCACGAGCACGGCCGGCCGCTGGTCGCCGTCGGGCCGGGTCCACGAGGCGAAGAGCCGGTTCGGCGGCCTCAGGAACAGGACCAGCAGGAAGGCGGCGTAGGACACGAAGGTCGACAGCGCCGTCTGGGCGCCGATCGTCGCCGCGGCCTCGGCGAAGCCGACGTCGCCGGAGGAGACGCCGGACCAGCGCTCGAAGGCGGTGACGACGAAGGCGGGGACGTCGGAGCCGCTGAACCCCTCGAGCAGCGTCGTGTAGTGGTAGGCGTACACCGCGACGCCGCCGGCAGCGGTGACCACCATGGCCGGGACGACGAACCGCCACAGCGACGTCAGCAGGTGGGGGTCCGGCGGGGCCGGGCGGGCCCACATCGTGAGGAACAGCGTCGGCAGGCCGACGGTCAGCAGGGTCAGCCCGACGTTGGCGGGGGAGTAGGGGAACCCCAGGCCGAGCATGGTCACCGCGAGGATCACCAGGCCCTGCGTGCCGACCCGGGCGAGGAAGACCTGCATCGAGGTGCCGATGCCGGCGATGATCCGCCGGCCCTCCTGCTGCGCCGGCAGCAGCGCGCTCAGCGAGTCGTCGGTGAGCACGATGTCGGCGACGTCGCGGGTGACGGCGCTGCCGCTGCGCATCGCCACGCCGACGTGGGCCCGCTTGAGCGCGCGGGCGTCGTTGACGCCGTCGCCGACCATGGCCACGTAGCGGCCCTGCCGGCGCAGGGAGGCGACCAGCCGCTCCTTCTGCTCCGGGGCGATCCGGCCGAACACCGTCGTCCGGGCCGCCACGTCGTCGAACTCCCGGTCGGAGAGGGCGTCGAGGTCGGCGCCGGCCACGGGGGCCCCGCCGTCCAGCCCGGCCTGCCGGGCGAGCGCCGCCACCGTGCGGGGGTCGTCGCCGGAGACCACCTTCACCGCGGTGCCGCCGGCGGTCAGCCCGGCGAGGGTCCCGGGCACGTCCGGCCGCAGCTCGTCGGCGAGCGCCACCACGGCGAGGGGGTCCAGCGCCGGCAGCCGCGGCCGCCCGGTCTCGCCGCGCAGCCGCGCAGCCGGATCGGCGGCGCGCGCGACGACCAGGACCCGCAGCCCCTGCCCGGTCAGCGCGGTCACGGTCCCGGTGAGGGGTGCGCCGGACAGGGCCGGGGCCAGGGCGTCCGGCGCGCCCAGGACGACGACCCCGTCGTCGGTCCGCAGCGCGCTCCACCGCAGCGACGACGAGAACGGGACCTCCTCCCGCACCTCCCACGGCGCCCCGGGGAGCGCCGCGGCCAGTGCCGAGGAGGTCAGGTTGGCGGCGGTGGTGCTGCGGGCCAGGGAGCCGACCAGGTGCTCCACGGCCGCGGCCCCGAGCGGGCCGACCGGCCGGACCTCCGCCAGCGAGAGGCGGCCGGTGGTCAGCGTCCCGGTCTTGTCGGTGCAGAGGACGTCGACGTTGCTCACCGCCTCCACCGCGTTGACCTGCTGCACGAGGGCGCCCCTGCCCGAGCTCCTCGCCGCGCCGACGGTGTAGGCCACCGCCACGAGGAAGAACAGCCCGTAGGGCACCAGCCCCGACAGCACCGCCGTGGTCTGCACCACGCGCACGAGCGAGAAGCCCTCGAGCGCGGCCTGCAGCAGGATCGTGGCGCTCATCAGCGCCACCAGGACCATGACCAGCCGGACGACGAACTCGATGCGGCGCTGCAGCGGGGTGGTGTCCGTGGACGCCTGGCGGGCCTCGGCGGTCAGCCGGCTGGCGTGGCTCGACGCGCCGACGTCCCGGGCGAGCTGGTGTCCTCCGCCGCCGACGCAGGAACTGCCCGACAGCAGGTCCTCGCCGGGCCCCCGCAGCTGCGGCTCGGACTCGCCGGTGAGCAGCGACTCGTCCACCTCGACCCGGCCGCCGTCGAGGACCGGGCCGTCGACGACGACCTGGTCGCCCGGACGCACGCACAGCACGTCCCCGCGGACGACGTCCTCCTGCGGTACCGAGGTCTCCCGGCCGTCGCGGAGCACGGTGACCGGGCTGCGGCTCAGCAGCTGCAACCGGTCGAGCTTGCGCTTGGCCCGGATCTCCTGGACGGCGCTGATCGCCGCGTTGACCAGCCCGAGCCCGACGCTGGTGAAGGCGTCGTTGTAGCGGCCCAGCGCCAGCAGCGCCGCGCCGATGACGAACAGGATGACGTTGAAGGAGGAGAAGACGTTGGTGCGCAGGATCCGGGCGTAGCTGCGGGACGACGCGCTGACGGCGACGTTGCCCTCCCCGCGGCGCCGCCGGGCCTCGGCCTCCCGCGAGGTGAGGCCCGCGACCCCGGCGAGGCCGGTCACCCCGTCGGTCTCCCGCACGTCCATCCCGCTCGCTCCCGCCCGGAGGTCGTCCCGCCGCGCCGCGGGGCCGACCGGCCGGTCG
>NZ_JBJGZQ010000063.1:0-5477 GCF_054050595.1 Geodermatophilus sp. SYSU D00779 | reverse complement strand
TTCGAATCCGGGCGAGAACCGAGAACTGGACGCTCTCGTCAATCAACCCAAAGAAACCCACAAAAGGGGTTGTCACTTGCTTGGCACTGACTTTCGGCACGCTGTTGAGTTCTCAAGGAGCGGACGCTCGCGACACCCGGCCGGCTGGGCCTTCGATCGCGGCGGCTGTTCCACGTTACGCCGCTCTCTGTCTGCGTCAAGCGGCGGGTCCAGGACCCGCACTCGGCGCTCGGAGCGGCGGTACCCAGTGCAACCAGCGTACCCCGAGCTGTGTTCCCGGGGCCCGCTCAGTGGCTGGGCAGGCGGCGCCTGGTCCGACCCGCGGGCGGAGACTCGGTCCCCGTCCCGCTCCGGTCTCGCCGGGCGCAGAGAGAAAGTTACGTGGGTGTCGTCCGGGCTGTCAAACCGCAGCGTGGTGACGCGTGACACCTGTCCGGAACGGGGCCGTCACACGCCGTTCACACGTCTCAAGCGCGCTGGACCCCGGCCACCGAGCGCTTCCCGCGGCGGAGCACCAGCCAGCCCCCGGGCAGCCAGTCCGACTCCCGCGGCACGGCGTCGGCGTCGGTGACCCGCTCGTTGTTCAGGTACGCGCCGCCCTCCTTCACCGTGCGCCGGGCCTCGGAGAGGCTGCTGACGAGCCCGGTCCGCTGGAACAGAGCGGCGACGGTCGGCGTCCCCTCGTCGACGGTGATGCTTCCGGCCTCCCGCAGGGCGGCGCCCAGGGTCTCCGGGCCCAGGGCGGTGAGGTCATCGCGGCCGAACAGCGCCCGGCCGGCGGCCTCGGCCTGGCGCAGCTCGTCCTCGCCGTGCACCAGGCGGGTGAGCTCCTCGGCCAGGGCCCGCTGGGGCGCCCGGGAGGCGGGGCGGTGCTCGGACTCGGCGACCAGCGCGGCCACCTCCTCGGCCGGTCGCTCGGAGAACAACGGCAACCAGGAGCGGGCGTCGACGTCGTCGATGTTGAGCCAGTACTGGAAGAACGCGTACGGGCTCGTCAGCTCGGGGTCCAGCCAGATGGTGGCGCCCTCGGTCTTGCCGATCTTCCGGCCGTCGGCCGTGGTGATCAGCGGGGTCGACAGGGCGTGGGCCGCCGCACCCTCGGTCCGGCGGACCAGGTCGACGCCGGCGATGATGTTCCCCCACTGGTCGGAGCCGCCGGTCTGCAGCGTGCAGCCGTGCCGGAGGAACAGCTCGCGGAAGTCGTTGGCCTGCAGGATCTGGTAGCTGAACTCCGTGTAGCTGATCCCGGCGTCGCTGTTGAGGCGGGCCGAGACCGCCTCCTTGGCCAGCATCCGGTTGACCCGGAAGTGCTTCCCCAGGTCGCGGAGGAAGTCGATCGCCGACAGCGGGGCGGTCCAGTCCAGGTTGTCGACGTAGACCGGCGCCCGCAGCCCCTGCTCGGCTGCCGGCCGGTCGAGGAACGGCGCGACCCGGCGTCGGATCCGGTGCACCCAGCCGGCGACCGTCGCGGGGTCGTTGAGGACGCGCTCGGACGTCGGGCGCGGGTCCCCGATCAGCCCGGTGGCCCCGCCCACCAGCACGATCGGCTGGTGCCCGGCCCGCTGGAGCGCCCGCAGGACCATGAACTGGATCAGGTGCCCGACGTGCAGGCTCTCCGCCGTCGGGTCGAAGCCGCAGTAGTAGGTGACGGGGCCGTCGGCGAGGTGCTTGCGCAGCGCCTCCTCGTCGGTGCTCTGGGCGATCAGCCCGCGGCGGTGCAGCTCGTCGATCACGTCCGTCACGGCTCCATCCTGCATGATCAGCTCGGCCGGCCGGCGCGGCGGCGGGGCTTGCCGCCCGGGCGGAAGACGCTGACCGACGCCGCCCCCGTCTCCCAGTACCGCCACGGCAGCTCGGTGGCCACGCTGATCCCGACGCGCGGCCCGGACGAGACGTCGGCCGGCGGGTCGCCCCGGTGCAGCCGCACGGGGGACGACGGGTCGAGCAGGTCGGCGTCCTTGTCGTCGGGGCCGATGGCGAGGGCCTGGGTCAGCCGGGCGGGACCGCGGGCGAGGTCGCGGGGCGTGCGCGCGGAGGGACGGCGGGCGGCGGCGAGCTCCTCCCCCACCACGACGTCCCCGGCGCGCAGCAGCACCGCCGAACCCTGGCCCTCGGCACCCACGACGACGTTGGCGCACCAGTGCACGCCGTAGCTGAAGTAGACGTAGAGCCGCCCGGGCGGGCCGAACATGACCGCCGCCCGCGGCGTGGGCCCGCGGTGGGAGTGCGCCGCCGGGTCGGTGCCGTCGCCGGCGTAGGCCTCGACCTCGGTCAGCCGCAGAGCGACCCGGCCGTCGGGGCGGTCGCTGACCACCCAGCAGCCGAGCAGGGTCGGCGCCACGACGTCCGGCGGGCCGAGCAGCTCCCCGGGCGTCAGCAGCGGCCCGGGCTCGAGGTCGCTCAGAGCGCCGCCGCCACGGGTGAGGCCGAGGCCCAGTGGGCGTGCTCGGCCGCGAGCCCCGTGAGCGCGGCGATCTGACCGGCGACCCGCTCCGGCGCCGTCCCCCCGCGGGCGCTGCGGGCCGCCAGCGCACCCGGGACGGACAGCACCGACCGCACCCCCGGGGTGAGCCGCTCGTCGATGCCGGCGAGCTGGTCGTCGTCGAGCTGGTCGAGCTCGAGACCGGCCTGCTCGCAGAACGCAACCATCGCCCCGGAGATCTCGTGCGCCGAGCGGAACGGCACGCCCTGGCGGACCAGCCACTCGGCGACGTCGGTGGCCAGCGCGAAGCCCTGCGGCGCGGCGGCCTCCAGCACGTCGGGGCGCAGCGTGAGGGTCGCGACCATCCCGGTGACCGCGGGCAGCAGCAGGAGCAGCTGCTCCATGGAGTCGAAGACCGGCTCCTTGTCCTCCTGCAGGTCCCGGTCGTACGCCAGCGGCAGGCCCTTGAGCATGGTGAGCAGGCCGGTCAGGTTGCCGACGAACCGGCCCGACTTGCCGCGGGCCAGCTCGGCGATGTCGGGGTTCTTCTTCTGCGGCATGATCGACGACCCGGTGGCCCAGGCGTCGTCGAGCCGAGCCCAGCCGAACTCGGTCGACGTCCAGAGGACGACCTCCTCGCCCAGCCGGGAGAGGTGGACGCCGACCATCGCCGCGCAGAAGCAGAACTCGGCGGCGAAGTCGCGGTCGCTGACGCCGTCGATGGAGTTGTCCGAGGCTCGGTCGAAGCCGAGCTCGGCGGCGACGGCGTCGGGGTCGAGCGGCAGCGACGAGCCGGCCAGCGCGCCGGAGCCGTAGGGGCTGACGGCGGTGCGGCGGTCCCAGTCGCGCAGCCGGTCGACGTCCCGGGCGACGGCGTGGGCGTGGGCGAGCAGCTGGTGGGCGATGAGCACCGGCTGGGCGTGCTGCAGGTGGGTCATGCCGGGGGCCGGCACGTCCTGGTAGCGCTCGGCCAGGCCGACCAGCGCGTACTCGAGGGAGGAGAGCTCGCCGACCAGCGCCCGGACGGAGTGGCGCAGGTACAGCCGCAGGTCCGTGGCGATCTGGTCGTTGCGGCTGCGGCCGGCGCGCAGCTTGCCGCCGAGGGTGCCGAGCTTCTCGGTGAGCCCGCGCTCGAGGGCCTCGTGCACGTCCTCGTCGGACTCGACGGCGGTGAACGTGCCTGCCGCGACCTCGGCCGACAGCTCGTGCAGCGCGCCGAGCATCTGCGCCAGCTCGTCGTCGGTGAGCAGCCCGGCCCGGTGCAGCACGCGGGCGTGCGCCCGGGAGCCGGCCAGGTCGAAGGGCGCCAGCTTCCAGTCGAAGTGGGTGGACCTGGACAACGCCGTCAGCGCGTCCGATGGCCCTCCGCCGCCGAAGCGACCGCCCCAGAGCCGGGTGTGGGACGACGGCGGGGCGGCGGGGTCGGCCGGGCTCACGGTGCGGGGTCCTCCAGGTCGGTCTCGGGTGCGGTCGTCGGGGCCGGGGCGCGCTCGGCCATCGCCCGCAGCCGGTCGGCGAGGGCGGCCCCGCCGTCGGGACGGCGGGAGACGACCAGCAGAGTGTCGTCCCCCGCGATCGTGCCCAGGACGTCGGGGAGGCCGACCTTGTCCAGCGCCGAGGCGAGGAACTGCGCCGCCCCCGGCGGTGTGCGGACGACGGCCAGGTTGGCGCTGCCCTCGGCGGAGGTCAGCAGGTCGCCCAGCAGCCGGGTGAGCCGGGCGGGCGCGGCCTGCGCGGGACGCAGCGGGGCGTTCTCCGGCGGCAGGACGTAGGACGCCGGGGCGCCGTCGGAACCGCGCATCTTGACCGCGCCCAGCTCCTCCAGGTCGCGGGAGAGCGTGGCCTGGGTGACCTCGATGCCCGAGCCGGCGAGCAGCGCGGCCAGCTGGGTCTGGGAGGTGACCGGCTGGGCCTCGATCAGCTCGCGGATGCGCGCCTGGCGCGCCGAGCGGGTCAGCGCGGTGGTCACCCGGATCGCCCCAACAGCCAGATCAGGACGGCCTTCTGCGCGTGCAGCCGGTTCTCCGCCTCGTCCCACACCGCGCTCTGCGGGCCGTCGATCACCGACGCGGCGATCTCCTTACCGCGGTAGGCCGGCAGGCAGTGCAGGACGACGGCGTCGTCGGCGGCCCGGGCCAGCGCGGCGTCGTCCACCGCGTAGGGCAGGAACGGCGCGACCCGGGCGGCGTACTCGTCCTCCCGGCCCATCGACACCCAGGTGTCGGTGACGAGGACGTCGGCGCCGTGGGCGGCGGCCGCGGCGTCGTCGGTCCAGTGCACCGAGCCGCCGGTCTCCGCGGCGATCTCCTCGGCGCGCTTCACGACCGAGGGGTCGGGCTGGAAGGACGCCGGCGACCCGATCCGCACGTGCAGGCCGGCCGTGGCGCCGCCGAGCAGGTACGAGTGCGCCATGTTGTTGGCGCCGTCGCCCAGGTAGCTCAGGGTCAGCCCGGCGAGGGTGCCCTTGCGCTCGGCGACGGTCTGCAGGTCGGCGAGGACCTGGCAGGGGTGGAACTCGTCGGTGAGCGCGTTGACCACCGGCACCCGGCTGACCGCGGCCATCGCCTCGATGCGGTCCTGGCCGGAGGTGCGCCAGACGATCGCGGCGACCTGCCGGTCGAACACGCGGGTGGTGTCCTCGACCGGCTCGCCGCGGCCGAGCTGGCTGCTGGCGGCGTCGACGACCAGGGGGTACCCGCCGAGCTCGGCGACGCCGACGGAGAAGCTCACCCGGGTGCGGGTGGAGGGCTTGTCGAACAGCACCGCCACCGCGCGCGGCACCCCGTTGGGCGCCCGCAGCGGGGTGGGCGCGGCCTCGGTGTGCCGGGTGCGCTTGAGCTCGGCGGCCAGGGCCAGCACCTCGGCCTGCTCGGCCGGACCGAGGTCGTCGTCCCGCAGGAGGTGCCGGACCGTCACTGCTGGGTCTCCAGTGCGGCGTCGAGGGCGGCGGGCAGGGCGGTGAGGAAGGCGTCGACCTGGGCGTCGGTGAGCACCAGGGCCGGCGCCAGCCGCAGCACGCCCGGCGCCACGGCGTTGGTCAGGAACCCGGCCCGGC
>NZ_JBJGZQ010000062.1:0-5568 GCF_054050595.1 Geodermatophilus sp. SYSU D00779 | reverse complement strand
GCGTCCGCTCCTTGAGAACTCAACAGCGTGCCGAAAGTCAGTGCCAAGCAAGTGACAACCCCTTTTGTGGGTTTCTTTGGGTTGATTGACGAGAGCGTCCAGTTCTCGGTTCTCGCCCGGATTCGAATTCATCTACGGAGAGTTTGATCCTGGCTCAGGACGAACGCTGGCGGCGTGCTTAACACATGCAAGTCGAACGGTGATCCTCGCTTGCGGGGTGATCAGTGGCGAACGGGTGAGTAACACGTGGGCAACCTGCCCCCGGCTCTGGGATAACTCCAAGAAATTGGGGCTAATACCGGATGTGACCGCTGGCCGCATGGTCTGGTGGTGGAAAGGGTTTCCGGCTGGGGATGGGCCCGCGGCCTATCAGCTTGTTGGTGGGGTAGTGGCCTACCAAGGCGACGACGGGTAGCCGGCCTGAGAGGGTGACCGGCCACACTGGGACTGAGACACGGCCCAGACTCCTACGGGAGGCAGCAGTGGGGAATATTGCGCAATGGGCGGAAGCCTGACGCAGCGACGCCGCGTGGGGGATGACGGCCTTCGGGTTGTAAACCTCTTTCAGCAGGGACGAAGCCTCACGGTGACGGTACCTGCAGAAGAAGCACCGGCCAACTACGTGCCAGCAGCCGCGGTAATACGTAGGGTGCAAGCGTTGTCCGGAATTATTGGGCGTAAAGAGCTCGTAGGCGGTTGGTCGCGTCGGCTGTGAAAACCCGGAGCTCAACTCCGGGCCTGCAGTCGATACGGGCCGACTTGAGTGTTGCAGGGGAGACTGGAATTCCTGGTGTAGCGGTGAAATGCGCAGATATCAGGAGGAACACCGGTGGCGAAGGCGGGTCTCTGGGCAACAACTGACGCTGAGGAGCGAAAGCGTGGGGAGCGAACAGGATTAGATACCCTGGTAGTCCACGCCGTAAACGTTGGGCGCTAGGTGTGGGGGCCATTCCACGGTCTCCGTGCCGCAGCTAACGCATTAAGCGCCCCGCCTGGGGAGTACGGCCGCAAGGCTAAAACTCAAAGGAATTGACGGGGGCCCGCACAAGCGGCGGAGCATGTTGCTTAATTCGATGCAACGCGAAGAACCTTACCTAGGCTTGACATGCACGGAAATCCCGCAGAGATGTGGGGTCCGTAAGGGCCGTGCACAGGTGGTGCATGGTTGTCGTCAGCTCGTGTCGTGAGATGTTGGGTTAAGTCCCGCAACGAGCGCAACCCTCGTTCCATGTTGCCAGCACGTGATGGTGGGGACTCATGGGAGACTGCCGGGGTCAACTCGGAGGAAGGTGGGGATGACGTCAAATCATCATGCCCCTTATGTCTAGGGCTGCAAACATGCTACAATGGCCGGTACAAAGGGCTGCGATACCGCGAGGTGGAGCGAATCCCAAAAAGCCGGTCTCAGTTCGGATTGGGGTCTGCAACTCGACCCCATGAAGTTGGAGTCGCTAGTAATCGCAGATCAGCAACGCTGCGGTGAATACGTTCCCGGGCCTTGTACACACCGCCCGTCACGTCACGAAAGTCGGTAACGCCCGAAGCCGGTGGCCCAACCCCTTGTGGGAGGGAGCCGTCGAAGGCGGGATCGGCGATTGGGACGAAGTCGTAACAAGGTAGCCGTACCGGAAGGTGCGGCTGGATCACCTCCTTTCTAAGGAGCACTGACCGGGCAGCCAGGAGCTGTCCGGTGCAGAGCCGCGCCCACGCCGGGGATCGGTGCCCATCTGCGGGTGCCGGCGAGTGTGTGGGGTGGTGCTCGAGGGTGGAACGCTGACCAGTTCGGCCGGTCTCTTCTGGCCGCTGCTAGTACGGCCCGCGTTCGCGGGCGAGGAACGTGGTGGGTGGGCAGGGCCGGTCGTAGGCACGCTGTTGGGTCCTGAGGGAGCGGACTCCTGCGGATGGACGGAATGTCCGCCGGTGGGGGTTGGTTGTCTCGGTCCGGGGCCGTTCGGGTCCTCGTACCACTCATCGTCGGCGGCGCGTGTTGTGCGTGCGGTCGGGTGGGGTTCGGCGGGGCGGGTCGGATGGTGGCCGGTTGGTCGTTGAGAACTGCACAGTGGACGCGAGCATCTTCTTTGATTGCAGGCCCGCGCGACGCGCCGGCTCGGTGCTGGTTCGGTCTGCCCTGCGGGGTGGGCGGATCGGGACTTGAGCGGGTGGGTTGTGTGGGGGTTGTTGTAGTTGTGTGGCCAAGTTGTTAAGGGCACACGGTGGATGCCTGGGCACCAGGAGCCGATGAAGGACGTAGGAGGCTGCGATAAGCCTCGGGGAGCTGCCAACCGAGCGTTGATCCGAGGATGTCCGAATGGGGGAACCCCGCACCAGTCATGTGGTGTGACCCGCGCCTGAACACATAGGGCGTGTGGAGGGAACGTGGGGAAGTGAAACATCTCAGTACCCACAGGAGAAGAAAACAACCGTGATTCCGTGAGTAGTGGCGAGCGAAAGCGGAGGAGGCTAAACCGTTTCCATGTGATACCCGGCAGGGGTTGTGGAGGCGGGGTCGTGGGACCGTTCAGCACACTCTGCCGGGTGTGCGGGGAGTGAGCAAGCGCTGTCGTTAGTGGAAGGCCTCTGGAAGGGGTCGCCGCAGAGGGTGAGAGCCCCGTACACGAAAACGCAGCGCCTCCCGAACGTGTTTCCCAAGTAGCACCGAGCCCGTGGAATTCGGTGTGAATCCGGCGGGACCACCCGCTAAGCCTGAATACTCCCTGGTGACCGATAGCGGACGAGTACCGTGAGGGAAAGGTGAAAAGTACCCCGGGAGGGGAGTGAAATAGTACCTGAAACCGTGTGCCTACAAGCCGTGAGAGCCGTGAAGCCGCACCTTCGGTGCGGGCGGTGATTGCGTGCCTTTTGAAGAATGAGCCTGCGAGTTAGTGGTACGTGGCGAGGTTAACCCGTGAGGGGTAGCCGTAGCGAAAGCGAGTCCGAACAGGGCGTGCCAGTCGCGTGCTCTAGACCCGAAGCCGAGTGATCTACCCATGGCCAGGTTGAAGCGCGGGTAAGACCGCGTGGAGGACCGAACCCACCAGGGTTGAAAACCTGGGGGATGAGCTGTGGGTAGGGGTGAAAGGCCAATCAAACTCGGTGATAGCTGGTTCTCCCCGAAATGCATTTAGGTGCAGCGTCGCGTGTTTCTTGCCGGAGGTAGAGCACTGGATGGCCGATGGGCCCCACAAGGTTACTGACGTCAACCAAACTCCGAATGCCGGTAAGTGAGAGCGCGGCAGTGAGACTGCGGGCGATAAGGTTCGTAGTCGAGAGGGAAACAGCCCAGATCATCGGCTAAGGCCCCTAAGCGTGTGCTAAGTGGAAAAGGATGTGGGATCGCAGAGACAACCAGGAGGTTGGCTTAGAAGCAGCCATCCTTGAAAGAGTGCGTAATAGCTCACTGGTCAAGTGGTTCCGCGCCGACAATGTAGCGGGGCTCAAGCACACCGCCGAAGCCGTGGCACTCCGCCGTATGCCCGCCGGTTCCTCTTCGGAGGGCCGGCCAGGTGGCGGGGTGGGTAGGGGAGCGTCGTGTGGCGGGTGAAGCGGCGGAGGGATCCAGCCGTGGACGCCACGCGAGTGAGAATGCAGGCATGAGTAGCGAGAGGGGAGTGAGAACCTCCCCCGCCGGAAGACCAAGGGTTCCTGGGCCAGGCTAATCCGCCCAGGGTGAGTCGGGACCTAAGGCGAGGCCGACAGGCGTAGTCGATGGACAACGGGTTGATATTCCCGTACCCGCGAAGGAACGCCCATGCTGAACCCAGTGATGCTGACCGCCCGAAGCCGGCCGATCCACTTGTGGAGAGGTCGGTGGAGCGCGGGACCCGAGCTGGTAGTAGGCAAGCGATGGGGTGACGCAGGAAGGTAGTCCTACCGGTGAGTGGTAGTACCGGTGCAAGGGTGTGGCCCGCGCCATAGGCAAATCCGTGGCGCACGAGGGTGAGGCCTGACGCATAGCCGATTGCGGTGAATGGGATGATCCTATGCTGCCGAGAAAAGCCTCTAGCGAGTTCCGAGCGGCCCGTACCCCAAACCAACTCAGGTGGTCAGGTAGAGAATACCGAGGCGATCGAGCGAACTGTGGTTAAGGAACTCGGCAAAATGCCCCCGTAACTTCGGGAGAAGGGGGGCCGTCTGCTGTCAACACCCGCGCGGTGGGCAGCGGTGGGCGGCCGCAGAGACCAGTGAGAAGCGACTGTTTACTAAAAACACAGGTCCGTGCGAAGTCGTAAGACGAGGTATACGGACTGACGCCTGCCCGGTGCTGGAACGTTAAGGGGACGGGTTAGCTCTTCGGGGCGAAGCTCAGAACTCAAGCGCCAGTAAACGGCGGTGGTAACTATAACCATCCTAAGGTAGCGAAATTCCTTGTCGGGTAAGTTCCGACCTGCACGAATGGCGTAACGACTTCTCAGCTGTCTCAACCACAGGCTCGGCGAAATTGCACTACGAGTAAAGATGCTCGTTACGCGCGGCAGGACGGAAAGACCCCGGGACCTTCACTACAGCTTGATATTGGTGTTCGGTTCGGCTTGTGTAGGATAGGTGGGAGACTGGGAAGCGGGCACGCCAGTGTTCGTGGAGTCGCCGTTGAAATACCACTCTGGTCGAATTGGATGTCTAACCTCGGTCCGTGATCCGGATCAGGAACAGTGTCAGGTGGGTAGTTTAACTGGGGCGGTTGCCTCCCAAAGGGTAACGGAGGCGCCCAAAGGTTCCCTCAGCCTGGTTGGCAATCAGGTGGCGAGTGCAAGTGCACAAGGGAGCTTGACTGCGAGACCGACGGGTCGAGCAGGAGCGAAAGCTGGGACTAGTGACCCGGCACCGGCATGTGGAAGCGGTGTCGCTCAACGGATAAAAGGTACCCCGGGGATAACAGGCTGATCTTCCCCAAGAGTCCATATCGACGGGATGGTTTGGCACCTCGATGTCGGCTCGTCGCATCCTGGGGCTGGAGTAGGTCCCAAGGGTTGGGCTGTTCGCCCATTAAAGCGGTACGCGAGCTGGGTTTAGAACGTCGTGAGACAGTTCGGTCCCTATCCGCCGTGCGCGTAAGAGACTTGCGAAGAGCTGTCCCTAGTACGAGAGGACCGGGACGGACGAACCTCTGGTGTGCCAGTTGTACCGCCAGGTGCACTGCTGGTTGGCTACGTTCGGCAGGGATAACCGCTGAAAGCATCTAAGCGGGAAGCTCGCTTCAAGATGAGGTCTCTCACCGGGACAACCGGGTAAGGCCCCCGCCCAGACCAGCGGGTTGATAGGCCGGAGGTGGAAGCACCGCGAGGTGTGGAGCTGACCGGTACTAACAGGCCGAGGGCTTGACCACACGACCACACCATCCCCCACACCGCGGGGCGGTCGAAGCAAGACACACGCGTCCACTGTGCGGTTCTGAACGCACCAACCCCGCCGTTCCCGGCGCGTGGTTGACAGGTGCACAGTGTTACGGCGGCCATGGCGAGAGGGAAACGCCCGGTACCATTCCGAACCCGGAAGCTAAGCCTCTCAGCGCCGATGGTACTGCTCCGGGAACGGAGTGGGAGAGTAGGACGCCGCCGGACAACTCCTCCA
>NZ_JBJGZQ010000061.1:0-8344 GCF_054050595.1 Geodermatophilus sp. SYSU D00779 | reverse complement strand
CCCCCCCCCCCCCCCCCCCCCCCCCCCCCCCCCCCCCCCCCCCCCCCCCCCCCCCCCCCCCCCCCCCCCCCCCCCCCCCCCCCCCCCCCAGGACCCGGGGAGGGCTCAGGCGCGGCTGGGGACGCGGTCCCGGACGTAGGAGCCGGGCGCCGGCTCCAGGACCGGGTGCCGCGCGCTGCCCAGCGTCTCCGGCGCGGGCACCTCGTCACCGGAGCGCTCGATCGCCCACTCCGACCACGGCTCCCACCAGCTGCCGGTGTGCTCCTCGGCCGCCGCGCGCCAGGCGTGCGGGTCCGGGCCGGGCGCCCCGCCGGTCCAGTACTTGGCCCTGGGGTTGCCCGGGGGGTTGACCAGGCTCTGGATGTGGCCGCTGGAGCTGAGCACGAAGGTGCTCGGCCCCGACAGCAGCTGGGTGGTCCGGTAGCAGCCGTACCACGGGGTGATGTGGTCGGTGAGCGCCCCGGTGACGAACGTGGGGAGGGTGATCCGGCTCAGGTGGACCGGCGTCCCCAGGACCCGCAGCGCCCCTGGCTTGACCAGGGCGTTGTTGCCGAAGATGTCGAGGAACTGCTCGTGCAGCCGAGCGGGCAGGTTCGTCCCGTCCGCGTTCCAGGCGAGGACGTCGAACGCGGGCGGGTCCTCGCCCATGAGCCACTGCTGCACCAGGTAGTTGAAGATCAGGTCGTCCGGGCGCATCCACGTGAACATCGACCCCATCTGGCGGGCGGTGATGACGCCGCGCCGGCTGGAGTTGCGCCGGGCGACCTCCAGCATCCGCGGGCCGGAGAAGGCGCCGAGCGGAGCCTGGCTGGAGAAGTCGAGCAGGGTCACCGCGTAGCCGGCGGCGTGCACCCGGTCGTCCCCCGTCGCGGCGAGGTGGTTGAGCGCCGTCGTCATCACCTGGCCGCCGGCGCACAGGCCCAGGGTGGTGACGTCGGAGGCGCCGGTGACCTCACGGGCCACGTCCACGGCGGTGAGGACGCCCTGCGCGTACTCGTCCAGGCCCCACTCGGACTGCTCCCTCGTCGGGTTGCGCCAGCTGATCATGAAGACCTGCAGGCCCCGGCTGACCGCGTACTCGACGAGGCTGCGTCCCGGTCGCAGGTCGAGGAAGTAGAAGCGCCCGATGGGCGGCGGCACGATCACCAGGGGCCGTTGCCGGACGCGCGGCGTCGAGGGGGTGTACTGGATCACCTCGATGACCTCGTCCCGGTGGACGACGGCGCCCGGGGTGATGCCGAGGTCCTCGCCCACGGTGAAGGCGCTGCGGTCCACCTGGCGGGGCAGCCCGCCGTTGCGCACGAGGTCGTGGAGCATGTTCCGGAACCCGCGGACGACGCTGACCCCAGCGGTGTCGAAGGCCCGCTTGAGCGCGGCCGGGTTGCCCAGCAGGGTGTTCGTCGGCGCCATGGCGCTGGTGAGGGCGTTGAGCACGAAGCGCACCTGCTCGACCTCGCGCCAGTCGGCGCCGCCGGCCTCGAAGTCCTCCACCAGGCGGCCCAGCGACGCCGCGGCCGCCACGTAGGACTGGGCGAGCCGGCGGTACCCGGGGTGCAGCGACCAGGCGGGGTCGGCGAAGCGCTTGTCCTTCGGGGAGGGCGCGACGTCGGCGGTGCCCCGGAGGATGTGCACGGTGTCCCGCCCGAGCCGGACGGCCTCCCGCGCCATCGGCCGGGGCTGGGTGAACGTCGCGACCAGACCCCGGGCCATGCCCCGCGGAGAGGGGAGGCCGACGGGCTCGCCACCCTCCACCGGAGCCGGCGTACCGGGATCCTCCGGCGCGAGCCGGTCCTCGGCTGCCGGGCGGGGCCGGCCGGATGTGCGCGGACGGGGTGGGGTCGTCGTCACGGTGCCTCCGTTGTGAGCTGGGTCACAGGCCCTCCGACGGTAGCCCGTCTCCTCGGTACCGGGCACCCCCTGCGACGGCCGCGGGGTCCGCGCCTGCCGGGCCGGCGTCGGACCTCCCGCCCCGGCCCGTGCACCGGGTCGATGAAGGCCGGCCCCTCCCGTCCGAGCGGACCCGGCGGTAACCTCGCCGACGTGAGCGCCCTGCGGAGGCTGGACGCCCCGACGGGTCTGCGCCCCGGCGACCACGTCTGCTGGACGTTCGCCGACGCCGCGGACTTCACGGCCGCCGTCCTGCCCTTCCTCGACGAGGGACGGCGGCTCGGCGAGCACCTGCTGCTCGTCGGGGCGTCGCGACCGGAGCTGCTGCGGGCCCTGGCGCCGCTGCCGGGCCGGGACGAGATGCTCGCCGGCGGGCAGCTGGAGGTGCGCAGCACCGCCGAGGTGTACGCCTCCTGCGGGCAGCTCTCACCGGCCGAGCAGGTGGCGGCGTACCGGAGCCTGGTCGATGCGGCACTGGCGCGCGGACGCACCGGCCTCAGGGTCGCCGCCGACGTCACCCCGCTGGTCCGCGGCGGGGTCGACGCCCGGGGACGGCTGCACGTCTACGAGCAGCTGGCCGACGCCCTGATGGGCAGCGTCGCCATGACGGCGCTCTGCCTGTACGAGGCATCGCTGGGGGCGGAGGTCCTCGGACCGGTGACCCTCCTGCACCCCGACCAGCACTCCGGCGAGGAGGAGCCCCTCGCCCACCTGTCCGGGCGGGGCCGGACGCTGTCGCTGCACGGCGAGGTCGACGTCACCCAGGCCGACGGCTTGTCCCGCGCGCTCGTCGACGTCGCCCGCGGCACCCCTGGGGAGGTCGTGCTCGACCTCTCGGACCTCCGGTTCCTGGACGTCGCGGGCGCCCGCGCGCTGGCCCGGGCCACCCAGGTGCTCCGCGGGGCCGACGTGCACCTGCGGCTGGTGCGGGCCCCTCGGACGGCCGCCCTCTGTCTGGGGCTGTTCGGCCTGGACGGCGGGGAGACGGTGCCGGCGTGAGCCGGGTCCGCCCGACCGGCGACTGGGACGGGAGGAGCTTCGCCCACGAGGCCTTCGCGTTCAGCGCCGACCAGGAGCTCGTCGACCGGGTCGTCCCGTTCGCGGTGGAGGGGTTGTCCCGTGGGGAGCCGGTGCTCGTCGTCGCCGGCGAGCGGGTCCGGACGCTGCTCACCCAGGAGCTGGGCGCGGACGTGCGTCGCCTGGCGACCTTCGCCGCCGCGGAGACCTGGTGGCAGGGCGGGCACCGCACCCTGCACGCCTACGACCGGGACCTCCGGGCCCTGCAGGCCGTGGCGCCGACCTGGCGGCTCGCCGCGGAGCCGACCTGGCTGGCCCGCGACGACGGGCGGGAGTGGAGCCGGTTCGAGGCCGTCGCCAACCGCTGCTACGCCTCCCTGCCGTACTACAGCCTGTGCCTGCACGACCGGCAGCGGCTCCCGACGTCGGTGCTCGACGCGGTGGCGCGCACCCACCCCCTCACCTGGGGTGGCTCCGCACCGGTCCCGGAGCCGGCCTACGAGGGGCCGGAGCAGTTCATCCGGTCGGTGCACCCGGTCTGGGCCCAGCGGCCGGCGCGCGCCTCCGTCGCCGTGCTGACGACACCTCGGGAGGCGCGCCGCACCGTGTCGGCAGCGGCGTTGGGCTGGTGGCCGGCGCGCGTCGGCGACGTCGTCCAGGCCGCCCACGAACTGGTGGTCAACGCGCTGCGCGTGGCGGCCTTCGCCGAGGTGTCGTCCTGGACCGACGGGGACACCCTCGTCGTCGAGGTCGCCGACTCCGGGCCGGGCCTGCCGGACGAGACCCTCGGCTACGTCCCGCCTCCCGAGGGCCCCGACGGCGCCCGGGGGATGTGGCTGGCGTGGAGCCTGGCCGACGACGCGGCGGTCGACTCCCACCCGGCGGGCACCGCCATCCGGCTGTTCTTCCACCGCTGACGAAGGACCATCCCCACGCCTCGCGGGCTCGGCGCGGGACCCTAAGAGGTGGCCGGACGGTGGGCGTCGGACGACGACGCGCGCGTCTGCGTGCGTGGCGACCGTGCGGCTGTCGCTACGACCAGCGGTCGATGAACTCCACCGTCGCGGTGTCGACGTCCACGGGGTTCGATGCGCTCAGGAAGTGCCGCCCGCCCTCCACGACGCGGAGCTCGGCGGCGGGGCTGTTGACGAACAGCGTGATCTCGTCCTCGGCATCGGCCACGGAGTGGACCGGGTCTGCAGTGCCCTGCATCCGCAGGACCGGGCACCGCACGCTGTCCAGTCGGCTGAGCAAGCCGTCGCGGTCACGCAGGTTGATGCTGCTGATGCGGAGACGCTCCCGTCCTGCATCGCCGGCGTGGTTCTCCTGGTGTACCGCGTGCCAGAACGCGCGCTCGTCGGGGGGCACGTCCTCGCCGAGGCCCTCGTGGAGGACGGCGTCCACGAGCTCGACCGGGATCACCCAGTCGTCCCCGACGCTCCCGGCGAGTGCGTCGATGGCCGGCGTGCAGAAGTCGATCCCGTCCCAGCACCCGAGGTCCCGGCTGCGCTGGCTCTCGGAGTCCATCGAGGTGCCGAGCGGGATGATGCCCTTCACCGTGCGGGGGTCGAGCATGGCCATGCGGGCCGCGAACGGCGCAGGGGAGCCGGGGTGGCGGACCGGGTCAGACGAGGACGCGGCGTCCGGAGCGGGTGTCGGCGGCCTCGGCGGCCAACAGGATCCGGCGGGCCGGGCGGTAGCGGCCCTCGCGCAGACTGCGCGCCTTCTCGGGGTCGACCCGCGCCAGCTCGGCGTTCGAGGCGAGGTTGTGCGCGTTGTCGGCCAGCTTGACCAGCCGGCCGAGCGGGTGCGCCGCGGCCCGGCGGATCAGGCCGGCGATGTAGGGCTCGCCGGGGCGCCGGGTGACCGCGTCGATCGCCTCGACGACGACCTCCGGGACGCCGAGGGAGCGGAGCCGGTCGAGGTCGTAGCGCCGGGTGGGGTCGGGGTGGTCGCGGGTGTCCTCGACGATGTCGTGCAGCGCGCCGGCCATCTCGGCGTGGGGGCCGTGGCGGCGCAGGGCCTCGGCGATCGGCCGCAGGTGGGCGAGGTAGTAGTCGCGGCCCTGCTTGTCGACCTGGCCCTGGTGCGCGTGCAGCGCGAGCAGGTGCGCGTCGGGAACGGTGAACCCCACGCTCCGAGGCTAGGCGCTGGGTGTGACACGGGTGCAGCAGCCGGCCGCGGGGCACAGGGTGGTCGTGGGCTCCGACGTCACCGACTCCGTCCTCCTGGTCACCGGCGGGGGGGGGGCAGCGGCATCGGCCGGCCCCCGCGGCCCGGTCCTGAGGAGAGGACCGTGCGAGGGCGCACGGGCGCACCTGTGGGCGAGGTCGCAGGTCCGGCGTGTCGGTCGGGCCGGTCGGCTCAGTAGAGTCGATGGGCAACGCCATCCGGAGCGGCCGAGAGACCTGGCTCGACGACGCCGCAGCAACCCCCCGCCCCGGCGGACGAGGGTGCTACTGCCAGGACCGATGGAGGACACGATGACAGGCCCAGCGCCCACGTGGGCCCGCCGGCACGTCGACCTGTGCCGCACCGCCGCGGCCCTGTGTCGCTGACCGCCCGGGCCTCGTCGCGGTAGCTGCCCCACCGTTCGGGGCACACAGCCGCTGCTGGTCCGTCGTCCCCGCGCCGCCCGGACGTCGTCCGGCCGTCGGTGCGGCCCTGCCCGGGGCTGCCCGTCGGCCGGCGCCGACCGGATCTCGTTCCCGCCTGCTCACCCCGAGGACTGCCCGCCCGTGATAGATCTGCACGACGTCCGCAAGGTCTTCCCCGCCCGGAGGCGGTCCGGGGAGGTCGTCGCCGTCGACGGCGTCACCCTGCAGGTCGGGGCCGGCGAGTTCGCCGGCGTGGTCGGCCCGAGCGGGTCGGGCAAGAGCACGCTGGTGCGCCTGGTGAACCTGCTGGAGCGGCCCACGTCGGGGTCGGTGACCGTCGACGGCCGGGTGCTCACCGAGCTGCCGGACGACCAGGTGCGGCAGGCGCGCCGCTCCATCGGGATGGTCTTCCAGCACTTCGAGCTCCTGGACTCGCGGACCGCCGCCGGCAACGTCGAGCACCCGCTCGAGCTGGCCGGCGTGGGCCGGGCCGAGCGCCGCCGCCGGGCCGTCGAGCTGCTGGAGCTGGTCGGGCTGGGGGAGCGGGCCGATGCGCACCCCGGGCAGCTCTCCGGTGGGCAGAAGCAGCGGGTGGCGATCGCCCGGGCCCTGGCCGGCCGCCCGAAGGTGCTGCTCTGCGACGAGGCGACCTCCGCCCTGGACCAGGCCAGCACCACCGGCGTGCTGGAGCTCCTGCGCCGGGTGCGCTCCGAGCTCGGCCTGACCGTGCTGCTCATCACCCACGAGATGGCGGTCGTCAAGGCCGTGTGCGACAGCGCCGTCCTCCTCGAGCGGGGCCGCGTCGTGGACAGCGGCCGGCTCTCGGAGGTCCTGACCCGGGAGCACTCGCCGCTGAGCGACGCTCTGCTGCCCGCGCCGCTCGCCGACGCCGGCGCCGGCCACGACGGGGTCCTCCTCCGGGTGACCGTCACCGACCGCACGCCCGAGACCGTCGTCCTGCAGACCCTGGTCGGGCAGCTGGGGCTCGCGGTGGAGGTCGCCGGCGGTTCGGTGGAGACCGTCGCCGGGGGCCGCTACGGCCGGTTGCTCCTGCGGGCCACCGGCGACCTGAGCCGGCTGGACGGGGCGCTGCGCGGTCTGCGCGACGACGGCGTCCTCATCGAGGCGGTACCCCGGGACACGGGCGCGGTGGCGGCGACGGGAGCGGGCCGATGAGCGACTGGACCCGCGTCTGGCCGCAGCTGGTCGAGGCGACCGGCGAGACGCTGTACATGGTCGGGGTCTCGGCCCTGCTCACCGTGCTGCTCGGCATCCCGCTCGGGATCCTGCTGACCATCACCGCCCCCGGCGCGCTGACCCCGCGGCCGCTGCTCAACCGGTTCCTGGGGCTGGTGGTCAACCTCGGCCGCTCGCTGCCGTTCATCATCCTGCTGTTCCTGGTCGCGCCGGTCACCCGCGGCATCGTCGGGACGACGATCGGCTCGACGGCGGCCATCGTGCCGCTGACGATCGGCGCCGTCCCCTTCCTCGCCCGCCTGGTGGAGACCAGCCTCCGGGAGGTCGCGCCCGGGAAGGTCGAGGCGGCGATGTCCATGGGCGCGCGCCGCCGGGACGTCGTCCGCACCGTGCTGCTGCCCGAGGCGCGGCCCTCGCTCATCGCCGGGATCACGGTCACCGTCGTCGCGCTCATCAGCTACTCGGCGATGGCCGGCGCCGTCGGCGGTGGCGGGCTCGGCGACTTCGCCATCCGCTTCGGCTACCAGCAGTTCCGGACCGACATCACCCTGCTGACCGTCGTCCTGCTGCTCCTCGTCGTGCAGGCCCTGCAGTGGGCCGGCGACCACTGGGCGCGCCGGCTGGCGCACGTCTGACCCCGACCGACCCCGCGGTGGCCGGCCGGCCACCATCTCCCCACCACCGTCCGAGGAGGACCCCCGTCATGCGTTCCCGTCTCACCTCGCTCCTGGCCGCGTCCGCGGCGACCGCCCTCCTGGCCGCCTGCGGCGGTGGCGAGGCCGAGCTGTCCGCGGCCGACGAGCCGCTGCGGGTGGGCGCGTCCCCGGTGCCGCACGCCGAGATCCTGCGCTTCGTCGACGAGAACCTGGCCGCGGACGCCGGCCTGGACCTCGACATCGTCGAGTTCACCGACTACGTGCAGCCCAACGTCGCGCTGGACGACGGGTCCCTGGACGCCAACTACTTCCAGACCATCCCGTACCTGGAGGAGCAGGAGGCCAGCGCCGGCTACGACTTCACCCCGCTGGCGCCGGTGCACATCGAGCCCCTGGGCATCTACTCGCAGTCGCTGACCGACCTCGCCGCCCTCCCCGACGGCGCGACCGTGGCGATCCCGAACGACCCCACGAACGCCGCCCGGGCGCTGCGGCTGCTGGAGGCCAACGGGCTGATCACCCTGGCCGACACCGGCGACGCGGCGCCCACGTCGCTGGACGTCCAGGACAACCCGAAGGACCTGAAGATCTCCGAGGTCGAGGCCGCGCAGGTGCCCCGGTCGCTGGCCGACGTCGACATCGCGGTGATCAACGGCAACTACGCCATCGAGGCCGACCTCGTCCCGGCCGAGGACGCCCTGGCGCTGGAGTCGGCCGAGGGCAACCCCAACGCCAACCTGCTGGTCGTGCGGACCGGGACCGAGGACGACGAGCGGATCCAGCAGCTCGAGGGGCTGCTGCACTCCGACCAGGTGCGTCAGTTCATCGAGGACACCTACGAGGGCGCGGTCATCCCCGCCTTCTGACCGTCGCCGCGGGGGGGGGGGGGGGGGGGGGGGGGGGGGGGGGGGGGGGCGCCGGGGGGGGGGGGGGGGGGGGGGGGGGGGGGGGCGGGTGGGGCGGGTCTGGGGGGTCGAGGCGGTCGGCTTG
>NZ_JBJGZQ010000060.1:0-9350 GCF_054050595.1 Geodermatophilus sp. SYSU D00779 | reverse complement strand
CGAGACCTGCGTGAGGATGTCGATGCAGTACTTCTCGTCCTCGACCATCCGCTGCAGGCCGCGGGCCTGGCCCTCGATGCGGCGCAGCCGCTTGAGGTAGTCGTCCTTGCGGTGGATGTAGCCGTGCCCACCGCTCTGCCCAGTGGTCTCCATGTCGTCCCCTCGTCGATCACACCCCACAAGCCGGTACGGGGTAGGGGTATTTCCAGAGGGACAGTACGCCCGTTCGGCCGGGGGATCAACCGGTCACCGGTCGGTCCGGCTGCTCGGCCACCTGCCCGGCCCGCCACGGACGCCTCTCCGCGCCCCACCAGCGGGATCCGCTCGACGACCACGAGGGTTGGTCGACAGCGTTCGTCCGCACGAGGGCACGGGTGGCGCCTGGGTGCCGGTGCCGACGACGGCCGTCACGCCGGCGCAGGGAGGTGCCAACAAGGGCGTTGCCGGTCGGGTGCTGGATACCCGCCCGCAGGACCTCGGTGGGGTCGACCGCCGCGAGCTGCAGGAGTGCCTCGAGGCCTGCTGCGGGTGCGCCCGGGCCTGCACCGCCTGCACGGACGCGTGCGAACAGCGAGACGCCGGCGAGCAGCACTGCGAGACGGGCGGTCCACGGGTTGATCGCCATCGAGTGCGACGCGGGACCCTCCTGCGGCCGTGCATCACGAGCCGCGACCGGCCGGGACCGACCGACGTGGCCTCCGAGGAGGCGTCCACCCCGTCCTGCGGTGCCACCGTCGCGGCGTGAGCAGCCAGGGGCGCGCCACCGGCGGCGCCCGGGGGCGCCGCCGTGGACGGAACCCCGTGCACGAGGAGGACGGCAGCCAGCAGCAGGGCCCACGTGCGCTGCACCGAACGGCCACCTCCCCCTGGCGGCCACGGTGCGGAGCGTCCATCACGACGCGTGGACGACGGTGTTCGGCTCTGTGCCGCAACGCCCGGCCCGAGCGGTACAGGTCCGGAGCCCTCCGAGCCCGTCCACGCCGCTCTGCTGGAGCAGTACGGTGATCGACTTGCGGGGGTCCGAGGGTCCTCAGGTCACGCGGGACTCCGGTCCGTCCGGGTACAGCACCACGAAGGAGCGGCCATGCCACGACTGGGGCCCCTGGAGGCGGCCGTGATGGACGTCCTCTGGTCGGCGGACGGATCGCTGACCGTGCGCGAGGTCCTCGACCGGGTGCCTGGACAGCGCACGTTGGCCTACACCACCATCATGACGGTGCTGACCAACCTCCACCGGAAGGACATGGTGGAGCGCGAACCGGCCGGCCGCGCCTTCAGCTACCGCCCGTCCGTGTCCCGCGAGGAGGCTGCCGCCGCTTCGCTGCGCGAGGTCCTCGAGGCGTCGAACGACCCCCGGTCGGTCCTCCTGCACTTCGCCGAGACCGCCTCCGACGAGGAGTCGACCATCCTCCGGGACGGCCTGGCTCGGCGCTCACAGCAGTCATGACCGCGCTGATCAGCCTCCTCGCCTGCATCACGGTGGTCGGCCTCCTCGGCCATCGACCCCTGCTGTGGGCGGCCGACCGACGCATCGACCCGACCGTCCTGCTGACCGGCTGGATCCTGTCCTGCGTCGGCCTGGTCGTCGGGGCGCTGGTGACGGTGGCGCTCCTGGTGGTCCCGCCGCACGAGCACCGCTCCCCCGGGCTGTTCCGACTGGCCGGGGACTGCCTGGCGGCCGTGTCCACGGGGTCGGTCCCGGGAGGGCGGGAGGCCCTGGCCGCGCTGGGCGTCGCCGCGTCGACCGCCGTGCTCTGGCGGCTGGCGCTGGCGGTACGGGCGCGGGTCCGAGCCGGGCGGCAGCGGGCGCCCCACCTCGAACAGCTACGCCTCCTGGCCGGCCGCGCTGCGCCCCACGAGCCGCTGTGGATCCGCGACGACCGCCCGTTGGCGATGTCGGTGGGCGGTCGACCGGGGGTCATCATCATGAGCGACACGCTGCGCCGGCAGCTGACGTCCGCGGCCGTCGCCGCCACGCTCGAACACGAACGCGCACATCTCCGCGGACGCCACCACCTGTTGATGGCGATCGTGCAGACGCTCGCCACAGCGCTCCCCGTCTGCCCACTGCTGCGCCGGGCCCCGTCAGCGGTCGAGGACCTCGTGGAGCTCGTCGCAGACGCCAGGGCCGCTCGCCACTGCGGACCCGCCGCCGTGCGGGAGGCCCTCTGCCGGCTCACCGGTCAGCCGGCCCCGGCACTGGGCCTCGCGATGGCCGGCCGCCTGGTCGACGTGCGCCTGGAGCGGCTCAGTGCCGGGACGGTCGGCAGCAGGCCCACGACTCAGGTGGCCGGCTGCCTGGCCGTGGCGATCGGGGCACTGCTGCTACCGGTCGCCGCGGGCCTGTCCGCCTACGACGTCATCGGCTGCGTCGTCGCCTGACCCACCGGGCCACCCGGCGTCCCGAGCCTGGGATCGGACCGGCCCCCGGACCGCCGACCACTCACCGCATCGCGAGACCAGGCAGGCTCCCCATCGAGCGCCCCGAGGCCGTCCTGACCACCTGAGCGCGGCTGTCGACGGCGTCGCGACGGCACCGTGACGGCGGATCCGCAGCGCGGCTGCACGCGACCACGGACGTCGCGCGAACGACCAGCAGGCTGCACGACATGGTCACGGATCTCATCGAGGCCGGGATCCGCGCCGGCGAGCTGCGCAGCGACGTCCCCGCCGAGGACCTGGCGATCGACTGCCTCCACGCGCTCGCCGCTGCCGGCGACCTCCCTTCCGAGGCCGCGGTACACCGGCTCGGGGGCGTGACCCTCGGCGGGCTGCACCCCGAATCCCGACCGCACTCCTGAGCCGCCGGTCGGCCCGGGTCCCTGCGCACGGTGCCGTCTCCGACGATCCGCAGCCCCCGCGGGGTGACACCCCGCGGGCAGCCAACCAGGCAACGGGGTCGCTCCGGCTCGGGTACAGCCCGCCGGTGCGGACCTCGACGTGCAGGTGCGGGCCGGTGGCCTGTCCCTCGTTGCCGACCTCCGCGATCTGCCTGCCCGCTCACCCTGACCGTGAGGGGGCGCCCGCCCGCGGCGCGGTCAGGGCTGACTCCGAGGTCGACCTCCGCCGTCGGGTGTTCCATCCGGCGGCGGAGGTCGGCGCCGAAGCGGGTGGCGGGGGCGCCGGGGACCCGGCCCTGGTCCACCACGCCGAGGCCCTCCTGTGCGTACGCCCGGTGACCGGCGCGCGCCGGTGCGGATGCGGAGGATCGGTCACGCGCTGCACGCCGAGGCGGACCTGGTCATCGACGGACGGCTGGCGTCGTCGGCAACCGTCGGCCGACGCTGGAGGTACAGGTCAGCCCTGGAGCAGCTCGTCGGCCACTGTTGGTCGATGCCTGAGGTCGCGGGTGATCTGTCGTCGTGAGTTGCTCCCCCCAGCCACCGGCTGCGGTCATGGGCACGTTGCCGGTCGGGTCCTCAGGTGGCGCTGGTCAGGTGACACTGCGGTGACGTCGCTGTGACGTCCTCCGCCTAGCGTGGTGGCCGGTCCGGCGCTGGTACGACCGGAGGCTACGGAGGCGATCTGGTGACGACCGTCAGCGCTCCCCGGGAGCTCCATGCGGCCTTCGAGGCCGCCTTCAACCGACAGGACCTCGAGGCCCTCGTGGCCCTGTACGAGCCAGACGCCGTCATGGCGCAGCCCGACGGGTCCCTCGCCACGGGGCCCGACGCCATCCGTCAGCATTTCGTCGGCGTCCTCGGAGCACACGGTCGAATGGCCGTGCGAACCCGGTACGTCATCGAGTCAGGCGATCTGGCCCTGTTGAGCCTCGAGTGGGAGCTCACGACCGGCGACGAGGCGATGTCGGCGGTCACCGCCGAGGTCGCCCGGCGCCAGCCCGACGGCGGCTGGCTCTACGTCCTCGACCACCCGTTCGCGAACCTGGAGCCGGACGCAGCGGCCGCGGTCGGGCCAGCGGCGGCGTCGGCCGGCAGCTGACACGGACACCTCTCGTCGCACCGGCTCGCCCCATCGATGAGGAATACCGCCTGGGGGCCCGGAGGCGCAGCGCGTCCGTCCCTGCCGCCGTTGAGGAGGAGCTCCGTCGAGAGGAACTCCTCCGTGGTCGCGCGCACAGGGCGGCGCGACCTGCAGCCTGAGGCGAACTCGGCAACCTGGGGAGGTGCGGCGTGGTGCGGATCGGCACGTGGAACCTGGAGAACCTGTTCCGCCCCGAGGACGAGGCCGGGCCCGGCGATCCGGCCGCGTACGAGGCCAAGCTGGCAGCCCTGGCCGAGGTCATCGTGCGGATGGCGCCCGACGTGCTGGCGGTGCAGGAGGTCGGCAACCCCGATGCCCTCGCGGATCTGGCCGAGCGGGCCGGCGGCGCGTGGCACTGCGTGACCGCCGGCGTGGAGCCGAGCCAGCGGCCGATCCGGGTCGGCTACCTGTCCCGACTGCCGCTGACCGACGTCGCGGAGATCACCCGCTTTCCGCCGAAGCTGCGCCCGATCCAGGTCGACGACGACGGCACTCGCCTGGCGGTGATGGGCAGAGCGGCGCTGCGCGCCCGCGTCGAGGTCGGCGGGCGGCCGATCGATCTCATCACCTGCCATCTGAAGTCCAAGCTGCTGACCTTCCCGCCCGGCCCCGACGGGCGGCCCCGCTTCCACACCGGTGACGAGGGCGAGCGGGCCCGCGTCGCGGTCTATGCGCTGAGCCGGCGCGCCGCCGAGGCCGCCACCGTGCGCGCCGCCGCCACGGATCTGCTCGACGGCCGGGGCCAGCACCGTCGCCTGGTGGTCTGCGGGGACCTCAACGACGTGCCCGAGGCGGCGACCACCCAGATCCTGTCCGGCCCGCCCGGCTCGGAGATCGGCACCGACGGGTTCGACCAGCCCGACCGGGGCGATGGCCAGCGACTGTGGAACCTGGCCGCCCGCATCCCCGAACCACAGCGGTTCAGCCGCCGCTACCGGGGCCGCGGCGAGCTGATCGACCACCTCCTGGTCAGCCATGCCCTGGTCCACCACGTGGCCGACGGCGCCGTGCGCACCGACGCGGCCGGGCCCACCCCGTCGATCAGCGACGACCCCGGCCAGCGGCGGGACGCGGCGGGTTCGGACCACCGCCCCGTCGTTGCCGAGTTCGACCTCTGACCCGCGGCAGCGCGGTGGGTGGCCCCGCACGAAGGGCATCGGAGAACTGCTCATGGCCCACACCGTCGGGCGGGTCCCACACCGGAGCCAGGAGGTGCGCCTCAGACGGCCACCCACTGGTGGGGCGGGCAGCCGTGCTCACACGTTGACGTGCTCGGACGATGCCGCCCGGCGTCGCCTGGAACGGGGTTGGATCCCGACATGAGGACCACGGAACAGGTGTCGTCCTACTGGGGCCCGATCAGCCGTGGCGCGCGACGGAGCAGGCGCCACGACGCGGCTGACGGATGATGTAGCCCACACTCGCGCTACATGTGAGCCAGGGGACCGACCGACGGTGCGGGAGTCCAGGAGCCCCGCTGCCCGACCGACCGTTGCGACCGACGGCCAACGGGACTGATCGCACCATCCCTGATCGGCCCATCCAGGAACGTCGCAGCGGCTCACCGACTCCTTGCACGTGCAGCGCCGCACCGGCCCTGCCCGCGCCGCGAAGAGCACGGCGACGGCGCCGGGGCCGGAGCCGCCAGCGCCGGCACGGTGGTCACGCTGCGGCACCGCATGCACCGACCGGCGATGCTCGGATCCGACATCGGCCGCGACACCGAGGCCCCGCCCGCCGTCCACCGTCGACATCGACCTCCGTCACAGCGGAGACGGTGCCGCGGATGGCACCGGTGCCCGCGCCGACCGGCCCGAGAGCCTGACCTCCGGCGATGTGCGGCTACGCATGTCCGGGCCGGTGGACACCACCTCGGTGGACGCGTTGCCCGGGCAGCTGGCGGCAGCCTCCCGCGGAGGGGTACTACCGCTGACCGTCGACCTCACCGAGGTGACGCGCTGGCCAACCCCGGGGTGCAGGTCCCGCACCGGATGCGCGACCGGCTCGCCGCCCACGGCCATCAACTGACGCTCATCGCGCCGCCCGGCAGCACCGCCCGCGCAGTCCTCGACCTCGTCCATCTGCCCGCTACCGACTGACCGGCACATGTCGCCGCGGCGTCACACCGGCCGAAGCGCAGCATCGGCCGTCAACCGAGAGCTGCTCGACCACGTGACTTCGCAGCAGCGCCGTGAGGTCGCGGGTGCGGGCGAATCCGCCTGCACGCTCACGACAGTTCCCGATCCAATGCCACACCCGGCTCGAGGACGTGCACGTACGGGGCGCCGGTGAAGCCGAGGTCGCGGCCATGCGCCGCCGCCGCGACGAGACGCTGCACCTGCGGACGCCAAGAGGCAGCCGACGAGGACCGGCACCACGCCATCCCGCCACTCACCAGGCCGCCGTCTGGAATCACATGGCGATCTGAATGCTGCCGCTGTCGTCGATGACCTGACTGATGCCAACGGGCTCGGGTGAGAGACCGGTACCGTTGGAGACGGCGAGGGCGAAGTCCTGGCGCAGAGCCGGGGCCAATGTCGGGATGCCGAACGGCACGTCGATCCCGTGCACCTCGATCGTCCAGGTGCCCGCGGTCGGCGCGGCCACGTGGACGCGTTGCACGTTGTTGGTGGGGTTGGGGAACGCGGTGACGTCGCCGTCGATGGGGGCACCGCCACCGGGCGGCACGAGCCGGAGGTACAGCCGGTTCTGTAGTCCCTTGCCAGGGGAATCGGTCCACGCCAGCGTGACGCGGAGCGGCAGGTCGGGAGCGGCTACTTGCACCGCCAGGCGACGGACCTCGCCAGTGGCGACGGCCAGGTGCACGTCGTCTATGATCGCCTGCTGGCCGGTGGGTGGCGGTGACAGCAGCTGCTCGAGGTCGAGCCAGCCGAAGCCGCGGGTGTTGTCGGGTGCGGTGGAGACGCCGGCCGGCACGGTTGCGGCGTTGACGATCATCGCTTTCATCAGGGCGGCCGACGGGGTGGCAACGCCGCGGCGCTCGCGGAGGTACTGCCGTAGCAGTGCCGCCGTCCCACTGGTGATCGGGGTGGCCATGCTGGTGCCGGAGCTGTAGAAGTAGTTCTGCTGTGCCAGCGCTCCTGACCCGGCTGGCGCTGCGGGGGTGTTCTGGTTCCACGTGCCGAAGAAGGGCGCGCCAGGCAGTCCTCGGCCGACAGCCTCGGCGTGCGTCGCCACGCCGTCGGCGTCGTCGGCGTAGAGCGCATCGATGTCGGCCGAGTGCCGCACACCGTCAGGTCCGACATCCGCGGTGCTCACCGTCGAGCGACAGGACAGGATGAACGTGCCCGGTGCGACGATGTCTGGCTTCGTGCGGGTGTCCCCGATGTCCTTGACCGGGCCACGCCCCGAGAAGTCGGCGATGTCGTCGGCGTCGTCCGCCTGTTGACTGAAGTTGTTCCGCGTCACGGGCACGTTGGTCTTCGGAGTAGCGGGATCGTGATCGTGGTCCTGCATGTTCGGGTTGATGCTGATCGCCGCCGGCAGCGGCCGCACACTCTCCGACGCTCCCACGGTCAGGCAGTTCTTGGCCGTTCCCGGGGCCTGGACGGTCGACGCTCCAGGTCCCGCGTTCCCCGCCGCGATCACCACCAACATGTCGGGGTGGTGGAACACGAAGTCGTCGACGTCCTCGGAGAACGCGGTGTACCGGCCAGGGGTGTTGTTCGACCCCCAACTGTTGGAGTGGATACGGGCGCCGTCGGCGTACGCGTCTGTGAACACCCCGGCGACCAGGTCAGCAGGGACGATCAGGCGGGTCGAGTTGTCGGGGCCCATCGACAGCATCGTCAGGCGCGCCCCTGGCGCCATGCCCCGGAGACGGCCGTTGGAGTTGGCTCCGTCACCGAGGATGCTCCCGGACACGTGGGTGCCGTGGTTGTTCAGGTCCGCGCCGTCGGCCGGTGCCTTGACGACGGTGGCCCGGATGTTGACGACGCGACCGGCGAAGTCGGCCAGCACCGTGGCCGCGACCCCGGTGTCCAGGCCACTGTCGGCGACGCCGACGATCTCGCCTGTGCCGTCGAGACCGAGGGTCGTGGCGATGGGCTCGACCTTGGCGAGCGTGCGGGCGACGTCGTTCTGGGTGTGCGGATCGGGCTCGATCTCGACACTCAGGACGCCGTCCAACGAGGCGATGTCTGCCAGCCGGTCGGTCGAGGTGCTCACGACCGCTCGCCGGGGCGTGGCCGTGACGACGTCGCCCAGCTCCGCCAGTTGCTCCTTGGTGACGGCCGGGTCGACGGCCGGGTCGAGGGACACCAGGCCGGTGACCAAGGGTGCGGCTCCAGCATCTGCCACCGCTGTGGCCGCGGTCGCCGACGCCGCGCTGAGCGACGGGTCGAGCTTATCCGTTGCATCGTAGGCCGAGGCCGTGTCGACGAAGTCGAGCCCGACGAGGTCGGCGGCGGTGGCGCCGCTGTCGCCGCGAAGCCGGTAGGAGTTCTCGGACAACCGGCTGACGAGGCGTAGCCCCAGATCTTCCAATCGGTGGACCTGATCCTCGCCCAGTGGAGCGTTCGTGGTCAGGCGGATGTCCTGCATCGGCATGCGGGGCTCCTCGAGATGGTGTGACAGAAAGGGCGGCTGAGGTCCGTTCCTGGACGGCTGTCGACGAGGTCGGACGAGCTGACCGGGTCCCCGGCAGCCGGCCAACCCGGATCGAGGCGATGCGGGACGCGGCTGGTCGGGACGAGGGCATGAGCGCGGGTGTCCCTGGACACATCCGGACCACAGCGTTCGTCGGTGTGGACTCGCTCGACCCCCTTCAGGGTCGTGGTCCTGCGTCACCGCATCATCACCGTGACGTCACAAGCCCTCTGGCCCCGGTGGACCGTCGATGGCGGTGGACGTGCAGCTCGACCGGGCCGTCGGCGGGGATGTCCGCGGCCGCCGCGCTTGATCGCCAGCATCGAGTCCAGGATCAGCTCGACGAGCAGGCTGTCGTGCCGGTTGGCCGCCGAGACGAGCACGTCCAGCGGCAGGCCGTGCGCGGCAGCGGCTGCACGCCGACGAGAGCACTCTGGTGGTGCAGGCGCCCTACGGCCTCGGTGGGGTTGGCAAGACCCAGCTGGCGCTCGCGTACGCCCACCGCTTCGCCGCCGACTACGCCTTGGTCCGGTGGATCGACGCCGAACAACCGGTGCTCATCCCCGACCAGCTCGCCGCGCTCGCCGCTCGGCTCGACGTAGCCCCCGGGCCCACGGTCGCCGCCACCGTGGAGCGGCTGCTGGCCGAGCTGCGCGGCCGGGACCGCTGGCTGCTGGTCTTTGACAGCGCGGAGAGGCCGGCCGACGTCGCCGCCTACCTGCCCGGCGGGGCCGGGCATCTGCTGATCACCTCGAGAC
>NZ_JBJGZQ010000059.1:0-10032 GCF_054050595.1 Geodermatophilus sp. SYSU D00779 | reverse complement strand
GGGGGCGCCCCCCCGCCCGGGGGGCGGGGAGTAGTCCTCACCCCGCCCCCCCGCCAGGCCCCCCCGCCCGGCCGGCCGCGGGCCCCCCCCCCCCGCGCCCCCCCCCCCCCCCCCCCCCCGGCCGAGGCCGGGTCCGGACGCTCCCGGTGCGTCCGGACCCGGCCTCCTGTCGTCTCCAGCCCCCGCAGGGTCCCGCCGCGGGGGGCGGGGGTCGTGCGGCACCTACTCCGTGAAGCCGGGCAACCACGCCTCGAGCACGCTGCGGTAGTCGTCACCCGCGTCGAGCTGGCAGAGCACCCCGATCGACCCGATGGTCACCCGGTGGATGAGCAGGTAGGCGGGCGGCAGGTTGAGCATGCGGCCCAGCCGGTTGGCCTCGCTGCGCGGATCGGCCAGGCGGGCGGCCTGCTCCTGCATCCAGGCGCGGGTGAAGCGGAAGTAGGGGCTCTGGATGGGCTCCAGCAGCGGCAGCAGGTAGTCGAGGACACCCTGGGCGTCCACCTCGACGCCGGGCCGGACGAAGCCCTCGACCCGCAGGTCGGCGAGCACGTCCTCCGCCCGGCCCTCCAGCGCCCAGCGCACCAACCGCCCGATCGGCTCGGGGAGGCCGTCGGGCAGGCGCGCGGTGGCGCCGAAGTCGATGACGCCGAGCCGTCCGTCCTCCAGCAGCCGGAAGTTGCCCGGGTGCGGGTCGGCGTGCAGCAGCCGGGCGCGCTGCGGCCCGGAGAAGTTGAGCACCGCCATGAGGTGGCCGGCCCGGTCCCGCTGCTCCCGGGTCCCGGTCGCGATGATCCGGGACAGCGGCGTCCCCTCGAGCCACTCCGAGACGATCACCTTCGGCGCGCTGGCCACCACCCGGGGGACGACGATCTCGGGGTCGTCGGCGTACGCGGCGGCGAAGGTCCGCTGGGAGTCGGCCTCCAGGCCGTAGTCCAGCTCCTCGACCACCCGGGCCTTGAGCTCGGTGATGAGCGGCTTGACGTCCAGGCCGGGGAACAGCGCGGCGAACAGCCGGGCGAAGCGGGCCAGCTGGTTCAGGTCGGCCATCAGCGCGGTCGCCGCACCCGGGTACTGGATCTTCACGGCGACGTCCCGGCCGTCCCGCCAGGTCGCCCGGTGCACCTGCCCGATGCTCGCCGCGGCCGCCGGCGCGTCGTCGAACTCCTTGAAGCGCGTGCGCCACGAGCCGCCGAGCTGCTGCGCGAGCACCGCGTGGACGGTGCGCGCCGGCATCGGCGGCGCCTCCTCCTGCAGCTTGACCAGCGCTTCCCGGTACGGGGCGGCGACCTCCTCGGGCACGGCCGCCTCGAACACCGAGAGCGTCTGCCCGAGCTTCATCGCCCCGCCCTTGAGCTGCCCGAGGACGGCGAACA
The DNA here is from genome assembly GCF_054050595.1 of Geodermatophilus sp. SYSU D00779. Classification (NCBI taxonomy): domain Bacteria; kingdom Bacillati; phylum Actinomycetota; class Actinomycetes; order Geodermatophilales; family Geodermatophilaceae; genus Geodermatophilus; species Geodermatophilus sp. SYSU D00779. The sequence goes on along the minus strand of NZ_JBJGZQ010000059.1, from coordinate 8,659 downwards.
GCTGCTCGGCGGTGCGCTGCTGCAGCTCCGCGGTCACCGCATCGGCGGGGCGGCCGGACAGCCGTTTGCCGATGCCCAGGGTGGCCCGACCGGCCGCCCCCAGCGGCAGCGAGGCCAGTCGTGCGGTCCGTGAGACCGAGCCTCGTGGGATCCCCCGGCCAGGCTCGGTCACGTACTCCTCCTCGGCGTCCAGTCGTCCGCGGTCGCGGCGGCACCGGCCCCGTCCGGGCCCGGAGGCGCACTCGCCGACCATTGTCCCCCGATCGGCGCCGGTACCGCTGACGGAGCGGTCAGGACCCCTCCTCGCCGTCGGGCACGCACCCGCAGCCGGGGTGGGCCGGCCACCGGCGGGCGCGGGGCAGCAGGTCCGGCGGGCTCAGCTCCACCGTCGTCCCGACGGCGAGCGGCGCCCCCGTGCCGTCGAGCAGCGCCAGGACCTGCACCGTCGCCGTGACCACGGTCGCCAGGCAGGTCACCGTGGCCCCGCCCGGTGGTGCCTCGGCCGCGGTGAGCTGGGCGGCCACCGCCGGCCACCGCGGGTCGACGTCCCGGCGGTGCAGGTCCGCGCAGCGCAGGCAGCCCGTCGCCCCGGGCACGACCAGCGGCCCCACCACGCCGGTCTCCCCGCGGACCGTCGCCACCAGGTGCGGCACCCCGCGCCGCTGCAGGTCGGCCGCGAGCGGGTCCGACGCCGCCCAGGGCCGGGTCAGCACCACCAGGTCGACCGGAGCGCCGGCCGGCAGGGGCCGCAGGTCGGTGAGCGGGCTGACGCGGCGCACGGCGTCGGCGGCGGCCAGCGCGCGCGGGCGGCCCTCGTCGTCGGCGCCGAGCCCTCCGACGACGGCGTCCCCGGCCGTGGCCAGCCCGTCGTCCCGGACGCTCACCCGGCCCACGCCGCTGGCGGCGAGCACGGCGGCGAGCGGGACGCCGACCCGCGTCGCGCCGTCGACGACGACGGTCGCTGCCCGGCGCGTCCGCCAGCGCGAGCCGGACTCCCGGCCCGTAGCGGTGGGCAGCTCGGTCCGCGTGCGGGCGGCGGCGGCCGGCCCGACGGCGGAGGCCAGCAGGTCGGCGGGGTCGAGGTCGACCAGCAGCCCGGTGGTGCGCAGACCGTCGAGGACGGCGCTCAGCGCGGCGGCGTCGTGGCCGGCGAGGGCTGCCTCGGCGAGGACGGCACGCTCGGTGCGGCGGCCGTCCAGGTCGCGCAGCAGGGTGGTGAGCCCGGCGGCACCGGGAGAGACGAGCAACCCGTCGGTGGAGTCGGCGCCGCCGATCTGGACGTCCTCGGCACCGTCCGGCCCGGCGAGGCGCAGCAGCGGGACGCTCGGGGGCAGCAGGGGGTGCGCGGTGTCGGCCACCGGCGCAGGGTGCCAGCGCACCCGCCCGGCGCGCTCCGTCCGTCCACAGGCGCCGGAGACGACGGACGGCGGCGCCCGTCGTGCGGGCGCCCGCCGTCCGTGGTGACGTGCTGGAACGGCCCCCTGGAGGCCGCCGCGAGCTCGCGAGTGGCGGGGGGCAGAGGCGTCCCTGGTCAGGCCTTGCCGAGGATCCGGTTCATCTTGGTGCCGCAGACGGGGCAGGTGCCCTGCGCCATGCGACGGCCGGACTCGCTGACCTTCACCTCGCCGTCGAAGTCGCGCTTCTCCTTGCACTTCACGCAGTAGCCGTTGTAGCTCTCCGCCACGGTGCCTCCTCGTCTCCGGTCCGCTCGGCGTCCCCGCGCGGGGTGCCGTCCTGCCGAACGCTACCGGGGCGCGCCGCGGTTCCCCGTAGGCCGGCCGCCTCGACCCGGCGCACTGCCCACAGCCTGTGGACAGACCTGTGGAACACGTGGGGACCGGGTGGGGTGTCGCTGTGCGCGGCCGGGGGACAGGTCGCCGGGGGCTCTCCGGGGGAAGTCGGGAAAGGCCCGTCCCACCTGCGGTGACGCCCGTGGCGTCCCCTGTGGACGACGGCCCGCGGGCCCGTCCCCGGACCGGGCGGGCCCGTGTCCACCGTCCGTGCGACATGCGCCCGCGAGGGTGTGGCCGCCGGAGCGCACCCGCACCGTGGGAACTACGGTTCCCCCGTGCCCGGAACGCCTCCCGACACCCAGCGTGGCCCCGTCCCCGACCCCGCGGCGTGGGAGGACGTGCGGAGCACCCGCGCCGTCCCCGCCGACCGGTCGGTGCGGACGGCGCGTGCCGCGCTGCCCGAGGAGGTCGTCGAGGTCCGGCGCAGCAGCCGCCGGCGGCGGACGGTGACCGCCTACCGGGAGTCCGGGCGCACCGTCGTGCTGATCCCGGCGGCGTTCAGCCGGGCCGAGGAGCAGCGCTGGGTGGCGCAGATGGTCGCCAAGCTGCAGACCCGCGAGGAGCGGCGGCGCCGGTCCCTCGGTGGGGACGACGAGCTGATGGCCCGCGCGCGGGCGCTGTCGGCGGCCCACCTCGACGGGGTGCCGCAGCCGGCCAGCGTGCGGTGGGTGGACAACCAGAACCGCCGCTGGGGGTCGTGCACGCCCGCCGACCGCACCATCCGGCTCTCCAGCCGGCTGCGCGCGATGCCTGAGTACGTCGTCGACTACGTGCTCGTGCACGAGCTGGCGCACCTGGTGGAGCCGGGCCACGACGCGCGCTTCTGGTCCCTGGTGGCGCGCTACCCGCGCGCCGAGCGGGCGCGCGGGTTCCTCGAGGGCGTCGAGGTGGGCGCCGCGCACGGCGCGCCGCTCACCGGGGACGAGCTGGTCTGACGGAGGACCCCGTCCTCCCCACCCTCCGCAGGCTCGGGGCGGGCCCGGGACGGGGCGGCTCCTGGGTCCTCTCGCACCCTCCGGGACGCCGAGGAGGGGGCCGGCCGCTCCCCGTGTCCCGATCGGGGAGCCTGCGGGCTCCCGCGATCGGTCCACCCCAGCTGTCCGCCGTCCCCGACCTCAGTCGGCTGGCCCCGCGTCAGACGTCTCCGGCGCACCCCGCCCTCGGGCTCAGGACCCGGTGCCGTCGCCGTCGTCCTCCGTCTCCGGCTTCTCGGCGTCGTCGGCGGTGAGGGTGCGCAGCTCGTCGTCGGCGCCCTGACGGGCGACGAAGTCCAACGGCTCGTCGAGGTCCTCCGACGTCGGCAGCAGGTCGGGGTGCGACCACAGCCGGTCGCGCTCGGCGTTGCCGTGCTGCTGCGCCATCGCGCCCCACACGGTGGCCGCGTCGCGCAACCGCCGCGGCCGCAGTTCCAGGCCCACGAGGGTGGCGAAGGTCTGCTCGGCCGGGCCGCCGGAGGCCCGGCGGCGGCGCATCGTCTCGGCCAGCGCGCCGTGTCCGGGCAGCCGGTCGCCGGCGGCCTGGGCCACCACGCTGTCGACCCAGCCCTCGACCAGGGCCAGCAGCGTCTCCAGCCGGCGCAGCGCGGCCTGCTGCTCGGGGGTCTCCTCGGGCTCGAGCAGCCCGCTGCCCAGCAACGCCTGGATGCCCTCGGGGTTGGTGGGGTCGATCCCGCCCATCGAGCCCATCGCCTCGTTGATGCCGCGCTCGATCGCCTCACGGTCGACGTGGATGCCCCGCGCATAGGCGTGGACGGCGTCGTGCAGCTGCTGGCGCAGCCACGGCACGTGCACGAACAGCCGCTGGGACGCGGCCTCGCGCAGCGCGAGGAACAGCCGCACCTCGTCGGCCGGGCGGTCGAGGCCGGCGGCGAACTCGGACACGTTCTGCGGCAGCAGGACGCCGGCACCGGCCGGGGCCAGCGGGATGCCGATCTCACTGCTGGTGAGCACCTCGCCGGAGAGCCGGCCGAGGGCCTGGCCGACCTGGGCGCCGAACATCAGGCCGCCCATCCGGCCCATGATCCCGGCCAGCGGGCCGGCCATCGCGGCCGCCTCGGCGGGGAGGGCGCTGGTCATGGCGCCGACGACGCGCTCGGCGAGCGGGTCGATGAGGCTGCTCCAGGCGGGCAGCGTCTGCTCCACCCACTCCACCCGGGACCAGGCGAGCGGGCGGTCCACGCCGGAGGGCAGCTCGGTGACCTGGTCCAGCCACAGGTCGGCCAGGCGCAGGGCGTCGGCGACGGCGGCGCGCTCGGCGTCGGACGTCGGCTGCGACCCGGCGGCCAGCGAGCTGATCGCGCCCTGCCGCGCCAGGTCCCAGTTGACCGGCCCGCCGGACCAGGTCATCAGCTTCTGCAGCTCGGCGAACAGCGGCATCTTGGCGAGCAGCTCCTCCGGCGTCCCCCCGCCGCCGGCGCCGCCGAACAGAGCGCCGAACCCGAAGGGGTCGTTGCCGGCGCCGGACCCGGGCTGGTCGCGACGCTCGGGGTCGCGGTCGGGGAGGCCGAAGCCGAACGGGAGATCGCTCATGCCACCACGGTAGCCGCGCAGTCCCCCGGCGGACGCCCCGTCCGCCGGGAGCGCAACGGTGCAGGTCCCGCCGCAGCGACGGCTCCGTCCAGGGGGGCCACATAAGCTCGCCGGTCGTGACCCGTCGGATGGCCGTCCTCAGCGTCGGTGTGGTGCTGCTGGTGGTCTTCGGCGTGCTCGGCGCAGCGGTACCGGTGCCCTACGTCGCGCAGGTCCCCGGGCCTACGTTCGACACGCTGGGCGAGGTCGAGGGGGAGCCGATCATCAGCGTCGAGGGCCGCGACCGGAACGAGGCCGAGGGGGAGCTGGTCCTCACCACCGTCGGCGTCAGCCGGGCCGGGCTCAGCCTGGTCGAGGCGGTGCAGGGCTGGTTCGACAGCGAGGTCAGCGTCGTCCCCGAGGAGACCGTCTACCCGCCGGGGCGCAGCGAGCAGGAGACCCGCGACGCCAACCGGCAGGCCTTCCTCACCTCGGAGGAGGCGGCCGAGGCCGCAGCGCTGGCCCAGCTCGGCTACCCCGTGAAGGTGGTCGTGCGCGGGTTGTCCGACGACTCGCCGGCCGAGGGGCGGCTCCAGGAGGGGGACGCGATCGAGAGCGTCGGCGGCCGGCCGACGCCCGACCTCGCGACGCTGGACGCCGTCCTGCAGGCCATCCCCGGCGGCACGACGGTGCCGGTCGCGTACACGCGCCTGGGGCAGCCGGGGACGGCGACGGTCACCACGCGGGCTGCGGACGACAAGGAGGGCTCGCTGCTGGGCGTCCTGGTCCGCGAGCAGCCCACGGCACCCTTCGACGTCGACATCGCCGTCGAGGACGTCGGTGGCCCTTCGGCCGGGCTGATGCTGACCCTCGGCATCCTCGACCTGGTCGGCGACACCGACCTGACCGGCGGGGCCACGGTGGCCGGCACCGGGACCATCGACGCCAACGGGCGGGTCGGCCCGATCGGCGGCATCCAGCTGAAGATGATCGCCGCCGAGGAGATCGGCGCGGAGCTGTTCCTCGTCCCGGCCGACAACTGCGCCGACGCCCTCGCCGCTCCGCAGCCGGGCCTCACCCTCGCCCGGGTGTCCGACCTCGACCAGGCCATGGCGGCGCTCGAGGACCTCCGCGCCGGGCGGACCCCGCAGCTCTGCTGACGCCGCCCCGGCGACACGAACGTCCCCGGGTGGGGGAAGCTGTCGGCCGGAGCGGGCGTCCGGGGAACCCGGCACGGTCCCGAGCGTTGGTCTGATCGACCGGATCGGTGCCCGGGGGCCCGAGCCGGAGCCGGCCGACCGACCGTGGCCGACACCGTTCGTGGCGCTCCGTCACGACCGCAACTGAAGGAGACCCTCGTGGCCATGCGGCCCCCCGTGTCCGTGCCGACCCTGTCGCGGCGCGCGAAGGTGGTCATCGGGGCCATCGCCGTCCTGCTGGTGCTCTTCACGGCCATCGGGACGCTCACCAACGTCTACGTCGACTACCTCTGGTTCGACGAGACCGGGTTCACCGAGGTCTTCTGGACCGAGCTGCAGACCCGCGCCCTGCTCTTCGCCGTGGCCGGGGTGGCCACCGGCGGCCTCACGGCGCTGGCGATCTACCTGGCCTACCGGTTCCGCCCCACGTTCCGGCCGATGTCGCTGGAGCAGCAGAACCTCGAGCGCTACCGGCAGTCGATCGAGCCGCGCCGCACCCTGGTGCTCACCTCGGTCGCCGTCGTGCTGGGCCTCTTCGCCGGGTTCACCGCGCAGGGCAGCTGGGAGACCTGGCTGCAGTTCCGCAACAGCACCGACTTCGGCCGGACCGACCCCCAGTTCGGCCTGGACATCTCGTTCTTCGTCTTCGACTACCCCTTCTACCGGCTGCTGCTGAGCTTCGGCTTCGCGATCGTGATCCTCGCGCTGATCGGCTCGCTGCTCACCCACTACGTGTTCGGCGGCCTGCGGCTGCAGACCCCGGGGCAGAAGCTGACCGGCGCGGCCATGGTGCAGCTCTCGGTGCTGCTCGGGCTGTTCGTCGCGCTCAAGGCGGTCGCCTACTGGCTGGACCGCTACGCGCTGGTCTACTCCGACCGCGGCGGCCTGTTCACCGGCGCCAGCTACACCGACGTGAACGCGCTGCTGCCGGCCAAGACGATCCTGGTCTTCGCCGCGGCCGTCTGCGCGATCGCGTTCTTCGCCAACATCGTCGTCCGGAACTTCCGGCTGCCGGCCGCGGCGCTGGTGCTGCTGCTCATCTCCAGCTTGGTGATCGGCGTGGCCTACCCGGCGATCGTGCAGCAATTCATCGTCCGGCCCAGCGCCGACCAGCGCGAGGCCGACTACATCGCCCGCGCGATCGAGTCGACCCGCGAGGCCTACGGCCTGACCGACGTGGAGTACGTCCAGTACGCCCAGCAGGAGACCGGCGAGCAGGTCGACCCCGCCGCGGCCCTGGCCGAGCTGCGCAACGACACCGAGACGATCCCCAACGCCCGGCTGCTGGACCCCAACGTCCTGTCCGACACGTTCACCGCGCGCCAGCAGATCCGCAACGTCTACGGCTTCCCCGAGAAGCTCGACATCGACCGCTACACGATCGGCGGCGAGACGCAGGATTACGTGGTGGCGGTCCGCGAGCTCAACAGCCAGGGGCTCAGCGAGAACCAGGACACCTGGATCAACCGGCACACCGTCTACACCCACGGCAACGGGTTCGTGGCCGCGCCGGCCAACGAGGTCGTCGCCGGCCAGGAGGGCGGCGAGCCCCGCTTCACCACCCGGGACCTGCCGACCCGCGGCACCATCGAGGTCAGCGACGACGGCGCGCGGATCTACTACGGCGAGCTGATGCGGGACTACTCGGTCGTCGGCGCCCCCGAGGGTGCCGAGCCGCGGGAGTTCGACCTGCCCGAGGGCAGCGACGGCGAGGGCCAGATCAACAACACCTACGACGGCCGGGGCGGCGTCGAGATCGGCAGCTTCTTCCGGCAGCTGACCTTCGCGATCTTCTACCGGGAGCGGAACTTCCTGCTCTCCAGCGCCGTCAACGACGCCTCCAAGGTCCTCTACGTCCGCGACCCGCTGGACCGGGTGGAGAAGGCCGCGCCCTTCCTCACCGTGGACGGCGACCCGTACCCCGCGGTCATCGACGGCCGGGTGACGTGGATCCTCGACGGCTACACCACCTCGGGCTCCTACCCGTACTCCGAGCAGATGGAGCTGGGCGAGGCGGCCGCCGACGCGCTGACCGGCACCGGGACGACGGCGCTGCCGAACGAGACGTTCAACTACATCCGCAACTCGGTGAAGGCCACCGTTGACGCCTACGACGGCACGGTCACGCTCTACGAGTGGGACACCGGGGACCCGGTCCTGCAGACCTACATGAAGGCCTTCCCCGGCCTGGTCGAGCCGCGTGAGGAGATGTCCCCGGACCTCGTCGGTCACGTGCGCTACCCGGAGGACCTGTTCAAGGTGCAGCGGGACATCCTGACCCGCTACCACGTCAGCGACCCGGGCGACTTCTACAGCGGCAACGACCGCTGGGCGGTCCCGGCCGACCCGACGCAGGACACCCAGGAGCCGCAGCCGCCGTACTACATCCTGGCCCAGCGGCCGGGCGACCCGCAGGCGAGCTTCCAGCTGACCAGCGCGCTCAACGCCTTCCGCCGGGAGAACCTGTCGTCGTTCGTGTCGGCCTCCAGCGCGCCGGAGACCTACGGGCAGATCCAGGTGCTGACCCTGCCGGGCAACACACCGTTCCGGGGTCCGCAGCAGGTGCAGCAGTCGTTCATCACCAACAACCAGGTGCGGCCGGACCTCACGCTGTTCAACAGCGCGGAGTCGCGGGCGGTGTTCGGCAACCTGCTCACCCTGCCCATCGGCGACAACGGCCTCCTCTACGTCGAGCCGCTGTACGTCGAGGGCACGGGGGAGAACTCCTTCCCGCTGCTGCAGAAGGTGCTGGTCAACTACGGCGACCGGGTCGGGTACGCCAACACCCTGGCCGAGGCGCTGGACCAGGTGTTCGGCGCCGGTGCGGGCGAGGCCGCCGTCGACAACGAGGACGCCCCCGCCCCCACCGACCAGCCGGATGCGCCGGCGACGCCGACCCCGCCCCCGCCGGCGGACGGCGGGACGGAGACGCCGAGCACGCCGGAGATGCAGCAGGCGGTCGAGGCGATCAACAACGCCCTGGCGGCGCTGCAGACCGCGCAGCGCAACGGCGACTTCGCCGGACAGGGTCAGGCCCTCGAGGACCTGCAGGAGGCCGTCACGGCGTACCAGACCGCGCAGGCGCAGGCCGCCCAGGCGACGACACCGGGCGGGTGAGCGTCGACCGGCGTGGGCCCCACCTCTGTGGTGGGGCCCACGC
>NZ_JBJGZQ010000058.1:0-10460 GCF_054050595.1 Geodermatophilus sp. SYSU D00779 | reverse complement strand
CGCACGGGGCGGGGCGCCCAGGGCGCGGCCCCGCCGCCAAAACCCCCCCCCCCGCCGCCCCCCCCCCCCCCCGGCCCCGCCCCCCCCCCCCCCCCCCCCCCCCCGGCCCCCCCCCCCCCCCCCCCCCCCCGCTCAGGTGAACAGGTTGTAGGCCAGGACCATGTTGACGATCGCGAGCACGACGGCGACGGCTCCGGTCACCAGCCCGGCCGTGGCCTGGCCGCCCCGTCCGCCGTTGCGACGTGCCGCGGCGCCGAGGCCGGCGGCCACCACGCCGAGGGCCAGGCCCACGACGGCGAAGAGCAGGGCGAGGAGGATGCCGGCGATCCCGGTCACCAGGGAGGCGACCGCCAGGCCGTTCGACCCGCCCGTCCGCCCGGTCGGTGCGGTGCTCGTCTGCTCGCTGGTCATGGGTCCTCCACGCGTCGGTCAGCGGCCGGGATCTCCGGTCGTCGACCGGTCCGGGTGGGTGTCCCGGGGCGCCGCGAAACCGCCTGACCAGGCTGTTCACCGGGTCGGGTGACCCCGGTCACACGCGTGGTGGGCGCGCCGTGACGCTGGGGTGCGGGTCTGCGCTCGGGCGGTCGGGCACCTGCCGCCGCAGCGACGTCCCCCGCCGTGGGCACCGGCCGGTGGCTGCCTCATCGGCGTGTCGAGCAGCCACTCGCCGATGCTCACGGCCTCGGGGGTGGGACTACAGGTACTGGCCGCCGCCGGGGCGGAAGTCGGGCTGCTGGGGCGCGTGGCTGCCACCCGGCAGCGCGCGGCGGCGCATCTCCTCCAGCTGGGCCCGGGCAGCCATCTGCTGCGCGAACAGCGCGGTCTGGATGCCGTGGAAGACGCCCTCCAGCCAGCCGACCAGCTGGGCCTGGGCGATGCGCAGCTCGGCGTCCGACGGGGTCTCGCCCTCGCTGAACGGGAGCGTGATCCGCTCCAGCTCCTCCCGCAGCTCCGGGGCCAGGCCCTGCTCGAGCTCGCGGATCGAGGAGGCGTGGATGTCGCGCAGCCGGTTGCGGCTGGCGTCGTCCAGAGGGGCGGCGCGGACCTCCTCGAGCAGCTGCTTGATCATCGTGCCGATCCGCATGACCTTCGCCGGCTGCTCGACCATGTCGCCGATGCTCCCGCCGCCGTCGCCGGCTGCATCGTCGTCCCGCCCACCCAGCGACCCGCCGTCGGGCACGGGCATCGTGCCGACGGGCCGGCCGTCGGGGCCGACCACGACGACCTGCTGAGGGCGTCCACTGCCGTTGTCAGGTGCGGTCATGCCCCCATCCTCCCCCGGCACCGCGGAGACCTGCCGGGGCGGCCCGGGTCGCCTCCGACCGCAGGGGGCGACGTCTAGTGTCGAAGCCCATGGGACCGGGGGAGGGACGGCTGGACGTCGCCCGCGTCCGGGGCCTCTTCCCGGGACTCTCCGACGGTCTGGTGCACGCCGAGGGGTCGGCCGGCGCGCTGCTCCCCGAGAACGTCGTCCTCGCGGTGGCGCAGGCGATGCGGGTGCCGGTGGCCGACCGCGGCGGGGTCTTCCCGGCGTCCGCCCGCGCGGAGGGGCTGGTCAGCAGCGCCCGCACCGCCGTCGCCGACCTGGTCGGCGGGGTGTCCACCGGCGTCGTCCTCGGGCCGGACCCCTCCCGGCTGACCTGGACCATCGCCCGCGCGCTGGCCCGGACCTGGCGACCCGGCGACGAGGTGGTCGTCAGCCGGCTCGACCACGACGCCAACGTGCGGCCCTGGGTGGAGCTGGCGGCCCGCGCCGGCGTGGCCGTGCGCTGGGCCGAGGTGGACATCGAGACCGGCGAGCTGCCCGACTGGCAGTACGACGAGCTGCTCGGTCCCCGCACCCGGCTGGTCGCGGTGACGGCGGCCAGCTCCGCGATCGGCACCCGCCCGGACGTCGCGGCGATCGCCCGGCGCGCGCACGCGGTCGGCGCGCTGGTCCACGTCGACGGCACGCACGCCGCGGCGCACGACCTCCTCGACGTCCGCGCGCTGGGCGCCGACTTCCTCACCGTCGCCGCCGACATGTGGTGCGGCCCGCACGTGGGGGCGGTGGTGGCCGACCCGGAACTGCTGGCGGAGCTGGAGCCCGAGAAGCTGCTGCCGGTGTCCGACCGGGTACCCGACCGGTTCGAGAGCGGCGGGCACGCCTTCGAGCTGCTCGCCGGGGTCACCGCGGCGGTCGAGCACCTGGCCTCGCTGGACGACCTCGCGACCGGCACCCGGCGGGACCGGCTGCGCGCCTCGATGGCCGCGGTGGCCGCCTACGAGCGCGGGCTGTTCGACTGGCTGGACCAGGCGCTGCGCGCGATGCGCCACGTGCAGGTCATCGGCTCGGCCCCGCACACCACGCCGACGCTGTCGTTCACGGTCGGGGGCATGCGACCGCGGCAGGTGGCCCACGAGCTGTCCCGGCGCGGCATCTGCGCGTGGGACGGCGACCTGTCGGCCCGGGAGCTGTTCGACGCGCTGGGGGCGAACGAGGAGGGCGGCGCCGTCCAGCTGGGGCTGATGCACTACAACACGGCCGAGGAGGTCGGGTACCTCGTCGACGCGGTCGCCGCGCTGCGCCCCCGTTGAGAGAGGACCCCCTCGCCCCCGTGGAGGACCCTCCTGCAGGGTGCCGGGCCCGCGGCCCGTCAGTCCCCCGCGAGCAGCAGGACCTTCCCGACGTGCTCGCTGGCGTCGACCACGCGGTGCGCCTCGGCGGCCCGCGACATGGGCAGCCGCCGGTCGACGATCGGCCGCACCACGCCCCGCTCGACGTCGGGCCACACGTCGTGCCGCACCGCCGCGACGATCTCGGCCTTGCTGCCGGGGCCGGTCGCCGGCCGGGCGCGCAGCGTCGTGGCGTGCACCGAGGCGCGCTTGCGCATCAGCTTGCCGAGGTCCAGCTCGGCCCGGGTGCCGCCCTGCATCCCGATGCAGACCAGCCGCCCGCCGGTGGCCAGGACGTCGACGTTGCGGGCGAGGTACTTGGCCCCCATGTTGTCCAGGACGACGTCCACGCCGGCCCCGTCGGTCTCCTCCATCACCCGCTCGACGAAGTCCTCGTCGCGGTAGTTGACGCCCACCTCCGCGCCCAGCTCGCGGCAGACGTCGAGCTTGGCCTGGGTGCCCGCCGTGGTGAACACCCGGGCGCCGGCCCGGGCGGCCAGCTGGATGGCCATGGTGCCGATGCCGCTGGACCCGCCGTGCACCAGGAACACGTCGCCGCGGCGCAGCCGGGCGAGCATGAACACGTTGGACCACACGGTGCACACGACCTCGGGCAGTGCCGCCGCGGTGGCCAGCTCCACCCCGGCGGGGCGGGGGAGCAGCTGCCCCGCCGGGACGGCGACCCGCTCCGCGTAGCCGCCGCCGGACAGCAGCGCGCACACCTCGTCGCCGACCGACCAGCCGGTCACGCCCTCACCGACCTCGCTGACGACCCCGCTGCACTCCAGGCCGAGGACCTCGCTGGCCCCGGGCGGTGGTGGGTAGGCCCCGGCCCGCTGCAGCAGGTCGGCCCGGTTCACCGCGGTGGCGACGACGTCGACGAGCACCTCGCCGGGCCGCAGCACCGGGTCGGGCACCTCGCCCCACTCGAGCACCTCGGGGCCACCGGATCCGCTGAGGGTCACCGCGCGCATGCCCCGACCTTAGGAGGACCCCGTGCTCCCCACCCTGCGCGTTCGGGGCGGAGCCCGAGACGGGGCCACCCTCCTCAGGCTCAGGCGGGGCTCCTCCTGGTCTCCCTCGCGGACCCGGGGAGGCCCGGGAGTGCGCCGCCCCGCGCCACCGCCGCCCGTGCTCCCGACACCGCGACGCTGCGCGGGCCGTCGCCGGGGACCTCCGCCAGGTCCGCGAGGACCCCGCCCACCGCCCGCCGTGAGACCCGCATCCCCTCGGTGTCCCCGGTGCCGGAGAGGGCGGCCGGCTCGTCGCCGTCGGTCAGGTACACCGGCTGCACGAGCGTCCAGTCCAGCCCGCTGCCGCGGACGATCCGCTCCTGCCGCTCGTGGTCGGCGATCTGGGGGCGCAGGAGCAGGGCGAGCACCAGCCGGCTGGACAGCGGCAACCGGTCCCGCGTCTCCCCGACGCCGTAGGAGGACTGGACGACCAGCCGCCGCACGCCGTGCTCCCGCATAGCGGCGACCACGGTCGCGGTGCCGCGTGAACGCACGTCGAGCGCGGTCCCTGCGCTGCCGAGCAGCCGCACCCGCAGCGGCGGCTCGCTGATGCCCAGCGTCACCACGACCGCGTCCTGCCCGCGGACGGCGCGCGCCACGTCCTCCGGCACGGTGGCGTCGCCGTCCACGGCCCGGACCCCGGCACGGCCCCCGAACACCGCACCCGCCCGGCGGGCGAAGGCGGTCACCTCGTGCCCCCGGCCGGCGAGCGCCTCCACCGCCGCCCGGCCCGATCCCCCGGTTGCCCCCACGACCAGCACCTTCACGTCCTCGCTCCTCTCAGGAGTGCCGGCCCGCTGACCGGCACCCCGAGACTGGTGGGTCGGGGGTTCCGGGCCCATGACCGCACGTCCGGGACCCGTGCCCGTTCGTCCGGACGGCCTGGACGCTCGGTGGCGGCAGCGCCAGGCTGGGGACGTGGTCACCGGGGCGACGCCCGACCGGCCCTGGACGCCGGTCGACCCGGTCGGCGGCGTGCTCGCCGACCTGCGGATCCGGGGCGTCTTCTACTGCCGGGCGGAGGCCACCGCCCCCTGGGGCGTGGAGATGCCGGCCCTCGACGGCTGCATGAGCTTCCACGTCGTCACCGAGGGCAGGTGCGTGCTCGAGGTCGACGGCGTGCGGTCCGTGCTCGCCCCCGGGGACCTGGCGCTGGTGCCGCACGGCCGGGGGCACCTGCTGCGCAGCGGCCCGGACGCGCCGATCGCCGGTCGGGCCGACCTGCTGCCCCAGCAGTACCTCGCGGAGCACTACTCGGTGCTGAGGCTGGACGGCGGCGGGGCGTCGACCGGGATGGTGTGCGGCGTCGTCCAGCCCGACCGGCCGGGAGCGGCCCACCTGCTCGACCTGCTGCCGCCGGTCCTGCACGTCGAGGGCCGGGACGCGGCTCGCGCCGGCTGGCTGCCGGTGCTGCTGGGGGTGATCGCCGACGAGGCCGGGCACGACCGGCCGGGCTCCGAGGCGGTGGTCACCCGGCTCGCCGACGTCGTGGTCATCCAGGCCGTACGCGCCTGGCTCGACACCGCGGCCACCGGGCCGGGCTGGCTGCGCGCGCTGCGCGACCCCCAGGTGGGACGGGCGGTGGCGCAGCTGCACCGGGAGCCCGGGACGGCGTGGACGCTGACCCGCCTCGCTCGGGAGGCGCGGATGTCCCGCTCCTCGTTCGCCGCCCGGTTCACCGAGCTCGCCGGGGAACCGGCCATGCACTACGTCGCCCGCTGGCGGATGCACCTGGCCACCGTCGCCCTCGCCGACGGGGCGCGGGTCGGGGAGCTGGCCCGGCACCTGGGCTACGAGTCGGAGGCCGCCTTCTCCCGGGCCTACAAGCGCGTGGTCGGGGTCCCGCCGGTCACGGCGACGCGGAGGGACCCCGGACGCGCCGGGGCGCCGGCCGCAGCGGGTGCGGCCGGCTGACACCTCCGGCGGCCTCGCCGACCCGCTGCAGGGAGGAGGGCCCCCTCCTCCCCACCGCTCGCACGCTCGCGGCGGTGCCCGGGAGGGGGCCGAGCGGTGGGGGCAGGGGGTCCTCGTTCAGGTGCGGGCCTCCGGCGCCTCGACGCGGAGGTGGAGGGCCAGCTCGGCACACAGCTCGGCCATCGCCTGCGGAGCGCTGCGGCAGAAGCCGGGGAAGCTGAGGTAGCCGTGCGGCATGCCGACGTACGTCGTCGTCCGCACCGGCACCCCCGCCGCTCGTAGCGCGGCCGCGTAGCGCAGGCCGTCGTCGCGGATCGGGTCCAGCTCGGCCACCTGGACCAGTGCGGGCGGCAGCCCGGAGTGGTCGGCCGCGAACAGCGGTGAGGCGTACGGGTCGCGCGGGTCCTGCCCGCCCAGGTAGTGGTCCCGGAAGGCCACGCAGTCGGCCTTGGTCAGCACCGGCGCGTCCGCGTTCTCGTCGACCGACGGGCTGGACAGGGTGAGGTCCGTGGCCGGGTAGACCAGCCCCTGGAAGGCGATCCGGGGCCCGCTGCGGTCTCGCGCCATCAGCGCGACGACGGCGGAGAGGTTGCCGCCGGCGCTGTCGCCCATGACCGCCACGCGGTCGGGGTCGGCTCCGAACTCCGCAGCGCGGGCCACCACGTCGCACAGCGCGGCGTAGCAGTCCTCGGGACCGGCCGGCCAGCGATGGGTGGGCGCGAGCCGGTAGTCCACCGACACCACGACCGCCCCCACCCCGGCCGCGACGCTGCTGCAGTGCCAGTCGACCCCGTCGAGGTCGCCGACCACCCAGCCCCCGCCGTGGAAGTCGACCACGAGCGGCAGCGGACCCTCCGCGCCCACCGGTCGGTGCACCCGCGCCGGCAGGCGCCCGACCTGGCCCGCCACCTCGACCTCCTGCTGCTCGGTGCCGGGCGCCACCCCGCCGAACACGAAGTCGACCACGCGGTTGTGGCCCAGGTGCCGCGCCTGCGCCTCCGCGATCCCCTCGGCGTCCAAGCGGGTGATCGAGAAGCGGCGGGACAGCAGCCCCAGCAGCCGCACTCGCAGGTCCACCCGTGCCATCGGCCGGCCCTGCCTCGTCCCCACCGTCCTCAGCCCGCCGCGCGGAGGTCCTTGCGCAGGATCTTGCCGGCCGCGGACTTCGGCACCGCCTCGATGAACTCGACGATGCGGATCTTCTTGTGCGGCGCGACCTTGCCGGCCATGTACTCCATGACCGCCTCCTGGGTCAGCGCCGATCCGGGGGACCGGACGACGAAGGCCTTGGGCAGCTCCTCGCCGCTCTCCTCGTCCGGCACGCCGATGACCGCGGCGTCGGCGATCTCCGGGTGGCCGATCAGCACGGCCTCGAGCTCGGCCGGGGCCACCTGGTAGCCCTTGTACTTGATCAGCTCCTTGACCCGGTCGACGACGGTGTAGCAGCCGTTCTCGTCGACGATCGCGACGTCACCGGTGTGCAGCCAGCCCTCGGCGTCGATCGTGTCCGCCGTCGCCTGGGGGTTGTTCAGGTAGCCCTTCATGACGTTCGGGCCGCGCACCCACAGCTCGCCGCGCTCGCCGGGAGCGGCGTCCTGACCGGTGGCGGGGTCGACCAGCCGGCACTCGGAGTTCGGGACGGCGAAGCCGACCGAGCCCTTGGGGACCGACCCCGCGGGCACGCCCGGCGGCTCGGCGCCGACATCGGGGGTGGTGTGCGAGACCGGCGACAGCTCGGTCATCCCGTAGCCCTGCGCCACCGTGACGCCGGTGTCGGCGCCCTTGCGCAGCCGCTGCTCGGCGGCGAGCGCGAGCTGCTCGTCGAGGGGGGCGGCACCGGAGGTGACCGCGGTCAGCGAGGAGAGGTCGTACTGGTCGACCAGCGGGTGCTTGGCCAGCGCCAGCAGGATGGGCGGCGCCACGAAGGCCCGGGTGATCTTCTGGTCCTGGATGGTGCGCAGGAAGTCCTCGAGGTCGAAGCGCGGCAGCGTCACGACCGCGCCACCCCAGGCCAGGCCCTGGTTCATCAGCACGGTGAGCCCGTAGATGTGGAAGAAGGGCAGGACGGCGATGATGCGCTCGTCCGCGCCGAGCCGGATCAGCGGCCGGCACTGCGCCACGTTGGCCACCAGGTTGCGGTGGGTGAGCATGACTCCCTTGGGCAGGCCCGTGGTGCCGCTGGAGTAGGGCAGCGTGACCAGGTCGTTGGCCGGGTCGATGTCGACCTGGACCGACGGCGCGTCGGTGGAGAGCAGGTCGACCAGCGAGGCGTGGCCCTCGGCGCCGTCCATGACGACGACCTCGCCGACCGGGGACTCGTGCACCGCCGCCAGCGCCCGGTCGAGGAACGGCGAGACGGTGATCAGGATCTTCGCGCCGGAGTCGCGCAGCTGGAAGGCGATCTCGTCGGGCGTGTACAGCGAGTTGATCGGCGACATGACGCAGCCCGCGGCGGCGATGCCGTGGAAGACCACCGGGTACCACGGGGTGTTCGGGCAGAACATCGCCACGACGTCGCCCTTGCGCAGGCCGCGGGCGTGCAGCGCCGCCGCGACGCGGTCGACGTAGGCGGCCAGCTGGCCGTGGGTGATGACGTCGCCCCGGAGGCCGTCGATGAGCGCGGGCGCGTCGGGCTTCTCGCGCCCGGCGGCGAGGACGAACTCGGGGACGGAGACGTCGGGGATCTCGACGTCGGGGTAACGGCTGGCCAGCGCCACGGGTGCAGCTCCTTCGCACATCGGTGTGGCGCCAGTCTCACATCCCCCGTGGCCGCGGCCACAGGGGGGTTACCGGTGAGTACCCGGACGTGTGGTCAGCGTGGCCAGAGCACCGACTGGGTGCAGCGGAACAGCGCGATGGTCTTCCCGGTCCCGTCGGCGGTCACCACGGCGTCCCACACCTGCGTCGTCCGCCCGGCGTGCGCGTTGGTCGCCACGGTGGTCACCCGGCCCTCGCGCAGGGTGCCGAGGAAGTTGCTCTTCAGCTCGATGGTGGTGAAGCCGGCCGACCCCTCCGGGAGCAGCGCCCGGGTGGCCAGCCCGCAGGCGGTGTCGGCCAGCCCGACCACGGTCGCGGCGTGCAGGTAGCCGTTGGGGGCCAGCAGCTCCGGGCGGACGTCGAGCGCGGCCTCCAGCCGGCCGGGTTCGTGCGCGGTGATCGTCAGCCCCAGCAGCCCCGGCAGGGTGCCCGGCAGCATCGCGTTGAGCTCGTCGGCGGTGTGGAACCCGGTGGCGGCCATGACGGGAACCTAGCCGTGGGGTGGTCCGGCCCCTGCCCGGGCTCGGCCCCCTCGGCAGGGACCCGCGCCGAGCCCGCGGGGCGCGGGGGGGCGGAGGGGTCCTCTCTCAGGCCAGGCCGCGGGTGGTGCGCGCGGGTGGGCGGTCGCCGCGGATGGCGGCCACCATGTCCAGCGTCTGGCGGGTCGCCGCGACGTCGTGCGCCCGGAACACCGTCGCGCCGAGCCAGGCGCTCACCGCGGTCGCCGCCAGCGTGCCGGTCAGCCGCTGCTCCAGCGGGACGTCGAGGGTCTCGCCGACGAAGTCCTTGTTCGACAACGCCACCAGCACCGGCCAGCCCGTGGCGACCAGCTCGTCGAGCCGCCGGGTCGCCTCCAGCGAGTGCCGGGTGTTCTTGCCGAAGTCGTGCCCCGGGTCGACCAGCACCCGGTCGCGGTCCACGCCCGCCGCGACCGCGGCCTCGGCCAGCGCCGTCGTCCGGGCCACCACGTCGGCCACGACGTCGTCGTAGGCCACCCGGTGCGGGCGGGTGCGCGGCGGCAGGCCCCCGGCGTGCGTGCAGACGATCCCGGCGCCGGCCTCGGCCGCCACCTGCGCGAGCCCCGGCTCGACGCCGCCCCACGCGTCGTTGACGACGTCGGCCCCGGCGGCCAGCACCTCGCGCGCCACCTCCGCCCGCCAGGTGTCGATGGAGATCGGCAGGGTCGGGTGCGCGGCGCGGATGGCGGCGACCAGGTCGACCGTCCGGCGGATCTCCTCGGCGGCGTCGACCTCCTCGCCGGGGGCGGCCTTGACGCCGCCGACGTCCACCATGTCCGCGCCCTCGGCGACGACCCGGTCGACGCGCTCGACGGCGGCGGCGAGCTCGTAGGTCGCGCCGCGGTCGTAGAACGAGTCGGGCGTGCGGTTGACGATGGCCATGACCACCAGCCGGCCGGGCGGCACGCGAAGAGCACCGAGCCGCAGCAACCCCGCTCCCCCCGCCGTCGCGTCGTGTGGTGGAGTCAGCCAACCAGATCGGCGCATCGGGAGGAGAGGCTCATGGCACAGACCACGGTGGAGGGCGTCGAGGGCGTGCTGGCCAAGGTCGGCCAGCACCTCGGGCACAGCGACTGGATGGAGATCACCCAGGAGCAGGTGGACCAGTTCGCCGAGGCCACCCACGACCACCAGTGGATCCACGTCGACGTCGAGCGCGCGAAGCGGGAGAGCCCCTTCGGCGGCCCCATCGCGCACGGCTACCTGACCCTGTCCCTGGTCTCGGCGCTGTCCGCGCAGATCATCGAGGCCACGGGCTTCCGGATGGGTGTCAACTACGGCGCGGACAAGATCCGCTTCATGTCACCGGTGCCGGTCGGTGCCCGCATCCGCGCCTCGGCGACCCTCGATGACGCCAAGCAGTTCGAGGGCGGCGTGCAGATGACCCTGGGCATCACGATGGAGATCGAGAACCAGAGCAAGCCGGCGATGGTCGCTGCGATCCTCTTCCGCCGCTACGTCTGACGACCTCGGCGGTCCCCGGTGATCAGCTGACCTGATCGTCCCCGGTCCTGGGCCCCCCCCCGGGGGGGGGGCGGGGCCGGGCCCGGCTTTCCCCCAGCTGAACCGGCGTGTCCGGCCCCCAACGGGCCCGCGCGCCCTC
>NZ_JBJGZQ010000057.1:0-11015 GCF_054050595.1 Geodermatophilus sp. SYSU D00779 | reverse complement strand
CCCCGCGGGGAACCGCCCTCAGCCGCATCCCGGGGACGTGGCGGCCAGCACGGGCGCGAGTTGCCGCCAGCGGTGCTGCCGCCACCGGAAGAAGCCACCGGCCAGGGCGCTCACGACACCGGTGAGCCGTCCGGCGCCGACCTCGACGTCGTCGGTGTAGCGGCAGCCGGTGGGTCCGGCCGGTTCGACGGTGATGTGGTGGCGCCACACCGACACCGGGCCGCCGTGCTCCTCCGTGCGGACGGTCATCGCCGCGTCGTCGAGGACGTCGATGCGCAGGGTGTGCCGCGAGAGGGGCAGCACCCCGAGGAGCAGCAACCGGGTGCTCACCGACTCACCCTGCTGCCACGGGCGCCGGCGACCCTCCAGGGCCGGCATGCGGAGCACGGGAGCGGCGACGTGCAGCCGGGTCGCCGGGGACCGCAGCGCCCGCCAGACCACCTCGGCCGGCGCGTCGAGGGTGCAGGTGCGCCGGACGGTCCGCAGCCGTCGTCCGCCGTCCGGACGGGGCACGGACGGAGGGGGCGTCACGGCAGGTCGGCGACCAGCTCCGCGACCGGCTTGCGGACGCCGGTGTAGAACGGCACCTCCTCGCGGACGTGCCGCCGGGCGGTCGAGGCCCGCAGCTCGCGCATGAGGTCGACGATGCGGTACAGCTCGTCGGCCTCGAAGGCGAGCATCCACTCGTAGTCGCCGAGGGCGAACGAGGCGACGGTGTTGGCGCGGACGTCGGCGTACCCGCGCGCCATCCGGCCGTGCTCGGCGAGCATCGCGCGGCGCTCCTCGTCGGGCAGCAGGTACCACTCGTAGGACCGCACGAACGGGTAGACGCACACGTAGCGGCGCGGCTCCTCGTCGGCGAGGAACGCCGGGATGTGGCTGCGGTTGAACTCGGCCGGCCGGTGCAGCGCCATCTGCGACCACACGGGCTCCAGGTGCCGGCCCAGCGCGGTGCGGCGCAGCCGGGTGTAGGCCTCCTGCAGCGCCTCGGGGGTCGAGGAGTGCCACCAGACCATGAGGTCGGCGTCGGCCCGCAGGCCGCTCACGTCGTAGGTCCCGCGGACGACGACGTCCTTGCCGGCGAGCTCGTCGAGCAGCCCCTGCACCTCGTCGGCGACGGCGGTGCGCTGCTCCTCGCCCAGCGGGCGGGCCAGCCGGAACACCGACCACATCGTGTAGCGGATGGTGGCGTTCAACTCGTTCGCCCGCTTGCCGATGCTGCGCTGGTCGGTCTGCTCGCTCATGGCCCCATCATCCCCCGCGGTGCCGGGCGACCGCCGCCCGCCCGACGGTGGGCAGACGGCGGCGCTGGCCTCCCTGCAGGTGGCAGGGAGGTCCGATCTCAGCGGGAGGCCGGACCGGTCTCCCGCAGGTCGCGGACGGGCACGGTGTGGGCGTCGCGGCAGTCGCTGCACGCGGCCATCCACACGTGGTGCCGCAGGCAGCGGGCGGGTCGGAGGACGGGTCGCTCGGGGTGGTGCACGGAACTCACTCGGGAGTGAACGGTCCCGGCCCGGGTCCCATGCCGCGGCAGCGCGGTGGCGTCCACCACGTCCCGCGTCAGCGACCGGCCGGGCTCACCGGAGGCGCACCCGCTCCTTGGTCAGCTCGGCCACCGACGTCACCCCGGTCAGCTGCATGGCCGTCACCATCTCCCGCCGGAGGATCTCCAGGACCCGGTCGACCCCGGCCTCTCCCCCGGCCATCAGGCCGTAGAGGTAGGCGCGGCCGACCAGCGCCGCGCGGGCTCCCAGGGCGACGGCGGCCATGACGTCCGACCCGGACATGACCCCGCCGTCGACGTAGACCTCGGCCCGGTCCCCGATCGCCTCGGCGATGGCCGGCAGCTGCTCCAGCGGGGTCGGCGCCTGGTCGAGCTGGCGGCCGCCGTGGTCGGAGACGACGACGCCGTCGGCGCCGGCGTCGACGGCCGCGACCGCGTCGTCCACCGTGAGCAGGCCCTTGACGATCAGCGGGCCGGACCACTGGTCACGCAGCCACCGGACGTCGGCCAGGGTGGCGCTCGGGTCGAACACCTGGCTGGCGAGGTCGGAGACCGTCCCGGCGAACGAGTTCAGCGAGGCGAACTCCAGGGGCTCGGTGGTCAGCAGGTTGGCCCACCACGACGGGTGCCGGGCGCCGTCGAGGACCGTCCGGGCGGTCAGCGCCGGGGGGATCGTCATCCCGTTGCGCACGTCGCGCAGGCGCAGGCCGCCCACCGGGGTGTCCACGGTCAGGACCAGGGCCTCGTAGCCGTTCCCGGCCGCGCGCCGGACGAGCTCGGTGCTCGCGGCACGGTCGCGCCACAGGTACAGCTGGAACCAGCGCCGCCCGTCCGGCGCCTCGGCGACCAGCCGCTCCGGCGACGTCGTCCCCATGGTGGACAGGGCGTACGGCACCCCGGCCCGGGCCGCGGCACGCGCCACGGCGGGCTCGCCCTGGTGGTTCATCATCCGCGTGAACCCGGTCGGTGCCATGACGAGGGGCAGTGCCGCGGGCCGACCCAGGACGGTGGTCGAGACGTCGACCGAGGAGACGTCCCGGAGCACGCTCGGCACGAACTCGACCCGGTCGAACGCCGCCCGGGAGCGGCGGAGGCCGACCTCGCGACCCGCCCCGCCGTCGGTGTAGTCGAACACCGCCCGGGGGACGCGCCGCCGGGCCTGGTCCCGCAGGTCCTCCACCGACGCGGCCCGGCGCAGCCGCCGGGCCGTCCGGTCCAGGGTGATCGGCTGCACCTGCAGGAGAGGCCGGAACTCCGACCACCGTGGCAACCGGCGCCGTGTCATGAGGGGTTCCTCCACCGGGCGGGCGAGAAGGGCAAGAGACCCCATGGTCCAGCTCGAGCCCGTCGCGCGCCCCTCCTCGCCGCCGGCGGTGGGTCGACTGACCCCTCCGGTCCCCGCCGGGCGCCGCGGCGGCCCACGGCTCAGAGCAGCGCGTCGACCGCGTGGTGGGCGTCGCGGATGCACGCCGGCACGCCGACGCCGCGGAACGCCGCCCCGGCGATCGCCAGCCCCGGCACCGCGCTGACGGCCGCGCGGACGGCGTCCACCCGCTCCTGGTGGCCGACCAGGTACTGCGGCAGCCCGCCGCCCCACCGGACGACGCGGGTGGCGACCGGCTCGGGCCGGGACAGCTGTAGCAGGTCGGCGACGTCGGCGACCACGGCGGCGGCCAGGTCGTCGTCGTCCCGCTGGAGCTCGCGCTCGTCGCGGAACCGGCCCACCGACGAGCGCACGAGCAGGTGCCCGCCGTCCAGGTGCGGCCACTTGCGCGAGGACACGGTGACCCCCTTGACCAGCCGGCCGGTCACCGGCGGCACCAGCAGGCCGGACCCGGCGGCCACCTCCTGCGCCGGGAAGGCCATGGCGACGACGGCCATCGACGCGTACGGGATGCCCTGCAGCGGCTCGACCGCGCCGGGCGCGACCCCGGCCAGCAGCCGGGCGGCCTTGGGCGCCGGCGCGGTCACCAGGACGGCGTCCGCGCTGAGCCGCTCAGGTGCGTTCGCCCGGCCGATCGAGAGCTGGAACCCCGACGGCGTCCGCACCAGGCCGTGCGCCGGCGTGCGTAACCGGACCTCGGCGCCCGAGGCCGCGACGAGCGCGGCGGGCAGCGAGCCGATGCCCTCGGTCACGGTCACGAACACCGGGCTGCCCGCGTCGAAGCGGCTGCGCGCCCCGGCGTCGCGGGCGGCGGCGGCCGCGCCCAGCACCGAGCCCGCGGCGGGCAGGTGCGCGGCCAGCTGCGGCATGGTGGCCCTCAGCGACAGCTCGTCGGCCCGCCCGGCGTAGACGCCACCGAGCAGCGGCTCGACCAGCCGGTCGACGACCTCGTCGCCGAGCCGGGCGCGCAGCAGCGCGCCGACGGCGACGTCGTGGCGGGCGAGGTCGTCGTCCGGGGTCAGCGGCGGCAGGTCGGCCTCGGCGGCCACCCGAGCCACGCCGTCCGGTGTCAGGACGCCGTCGAGCCCCTCGGCCGACGCCGGGACGCCGAGCACGGTGCCGGCCGGCAGCGGGAACCGGCCGTCGGGCAGCACCACCGCCGCCTGCGTGGTGGCCGGGGCGACCAGCCGGTCGGCCAGGCCGAGCCGCTCGACCAGCTGCACCGCCTCGGGCACCCGCGCGAGCATCGCCTCGGGGCCGGTGTCGTACCAGTGCCCGGCCAGCTCGACGCGATCGAGCTTGCCGCCGATGCGGTCGCCGGCCTCGAGGACGACGACCTCGTCGTCCGGGCGCCGCCGGTGCCACTCGAACGCGGCGGCCAGACCGGTGATGCCGGCGCCGACGACGACGAGCCGGCTCATCTGGTCGTCAGCTCGTGGACCAGCTCGACGACGGAGGTGAGCACGCCCGGGTCGGTCTCGGGCAGCACTCCGTGGCCGAGGTTGAACACGTGCCCGCGCGCGGCCCGGCCCTGCTCGACCACCCGGCGCACCTCGCGGTCGACGGTGGCGCGGTCGGCCAGCAGGACGGCGGGGTCGAGGTTGCCCTGCAGCGAGCGCTGCGGGCCCACCCGGCGGGCGGCCTCGTCCAGCGGCACGCGCCAGTCGACGCCGACGACGTCGGCCCCGGCGTCCCCGATCAGCGGCAGCAGCTCACCGGTGCCGACACCGAAGTGGATGCGCGGCACGTCCCGGTCGCCGAGAGCGTCGAAGACGGCGCGCGAGTGCGGCAGCACCCGCTCGGCGTAGTCGGCCGCGGACAGGACGCCGGCCCAGGAGTCGAACAGCTGCAGGGCCGAGGCGCCGGCGTCCGCCTGGGTGTTCAGGAAGGTCGCCGCGGAGACCGCGAGCCGGTCGAGGAGCCGGCCCCACGCCAAGGGCTCGGCATACATGAAGGCCTTGGTGCGGGCGTGCTCCTTGGAGGGACCACCCTCGATGAGGTAGGTGGCGAGGGTGAACGGCGCCCCGGCGAAGCCGATGAGCGGCGTCGCGCCCAGCTCGGCGACCAGCCGGCGGACGGCGGTGGCGAGGAAGTCCAGCCGGTCGGGCTCCAGCGGCGGCAGCGCGTCGACGTCGGCGACGGTGCGCACCGGGTGGGCCACCACCGGTCCGACCCCGGGCTTGATCTCGATGTCGACGCCGGCCACGACCAGGGGCAGCACGATGTCGGAGAAGAGGATCGCGGCGTCCACCCCGTGCCGGCGCACCGGCTGCAGGGTGATCTCGGTGACCAGGTCGGGGTCCTGGCAGGCCTCGAGCATCCGGGTGCCGGCCCGCAGCGCGCGGTACTCCGGCAGCGAGCGGCCGGCCTGGCGCATGAACCAGACGGGGGTGCGCCGCACCGGCAGGCCGCGGGCGGCCCGCACCAGGTCCGAGTCGGCGGGAGAGGACGCGGGGGTCGGCGCGGCGTCGGCAACAGCGGTCACGACGTCCCATCCTCCCAGAACCCGCGCGGCGCGTCGGCGGCACGGGGCGGTCCGGCGACCTACCCTGCGAACGTGGAGCCTTCCAGCCTGGCCGGTGCCGGCCACGGCGCGGACCGACCCGGCGACGAGCCGCCGGCTGAGTTCCGTGCTGCCCTGGAGGCGCTGGCCGGTGTGACCGCCCGCCCCGAGATCGTCCTGGAGGCCATCCCCGCCCCCCAGCGGCTGGCCCCCCACGCGTACGCCGTGGGCGCGCTGGTCACCGAGCCCGACGGCGACGAGGAGGTCGAGGTCGCCAGCGGGCGGTTCATCGTGCTGCACGACCCGGCCGGCCACGAGTCGTGGGCGGGCACCACCCGCTGCGTCGGCTACCTGTCGGCCACCACCGACGAGCACATGGTCGACGACGCGATGTTCTCCGAGGTCGCCTGGAGCTGGCTGACCGACGCCCTCGAGGAGTGCGGCGCCGCGTCGCACGCTCTCGGCGGCACCGTCACCCGCACCGCCTCGACCCGGTTCGGCGAGCTCGCCGGCCCCCAGCACTCGGTCGACGTCGAGATCCGCGCCTCCTGGACGGCGGAGGACACCCACCTCGACCGGCACCTCGCCGCGTGGCTGGACGTGCTGGGCAGCGCGGCCGGGCTGCCGCCGCCCGGCGTCCGGCTGCTGGGTCCCTCCGGGCAGCCGGACGACGGCACTCCGTAACATCGGTGTCCCGGGGGTGCTCGGCACCCCCGCGCCGGCGCCCCCTCCCGGGGCCTGCTGCGGCCCCGCCGCGGAACCGCGCGCTGACCACGCTGTCGAGACGGGCGAGAAGGTGGACCTGCCCTGAGCACCCAGCCCATCCCCGCACAGCCCGCCCCCGCGCCGGACGACGAGCCGACCACTCCCCCGGCGGTCCCGCTGCTCACCCCGCGGGACGGGCTGCCCCCGGTCATCGAGACCTCCACCGCGCTCGTGGAGTACGCCGAGGCGCTGGCCGCCGGCAGCGGCCCGGTCGCCGTCGACGCCGAGCGCGCCTCCGGCTACCGCTACGGCCAACGGGCCTACCTGGTGCAGCTGCGTCGCGCCGGCGCCGGCACCGGGCTGATCGACCCCGTCCCGCTGCCGGACCTCTCGGTCGTGCAGTCGGCCGTCGTCGACGCCGAGTGGGTGCTGCACGCGGCCAACCAGGACCTGCCCTGCCTGGCCGAGATCGGCCTGGTGCCGACGCGCGTCTTCGACACCGAGCTCGCCGCCCGGCTGGCCGGGCTGCCGCGGGTCGGGCTGGGCGCCGTCGTCGAGTCGCTGCTGGGGTACTCGCTGCAGAAGGGACACTCGGCCGCCGACTGGAGCACCCGCCCGCTGCCCGAGGAGTGGCTGGTCTACGCCGCGCTGGACGTCGAGGTGCTCGTCGACCTGCGTGACGCGCTGGCCGCCATCCTCGAGGAGCAGGGCAAGACCGAGTGGGCGCGGCAGGAGTTCGAGGCGATTCTCGCCGCCGGGCCGCCCGCGCCCAGGGTCGACCCCTGGCGGCGGACGTCGGGGGTGCACGGACTGCGCAACCGCCGGCAGCTGGGCATGCTGCGCTCGCTGTGGCAGGCCCGCGACGAGCTGGCCCGCCGCCGCGACGTCGCTCCGGGGCGGGTGCTGCCCGACGCGGCCATGGTCTCGGCGGTGCAGGCCGACCCGCGCACCGAGGCCGCGCTGATGGAGCTGCCGGTCTTCCGCGGCCGGGCCAACCGCAAGCTGGTCGGCACCTGGTTCGGGGCGCTGGCCCGCGGCCGGGAGCTGCCGGAGTCCGAGCTGCCCCCGCACAGCCGCCCCGGCGACGGCCCGCCGCCGGTGAACCGTTGGGCCGACCGCGACCCGGCCGCCGCCACCCGGCTGCAGGCCGCCCGCGCCGGGCTGGCCGAGCTGGCCGTCACGCACACCGTGCCGGTGGAGAACCTGCTCTCCCCCGACCTCGTGCGCCGGCTGATGTGGACCCCGCCCGAGCCGCGGGACGCCGAGACCGTCGCCGCGACGCTGCGGGGCGGCGGCGCCCGCGAGTGGCAGGTCGAGCTGACCCGCGACCTGCTCACCGACGCCCTCAACCGCGCCTAGCGGACCTCCCTCGCGGCGAGAGCGGCGGTCTCGCACGGTCGCGGCGGTCCAGCCGTGCGGGAGCGCCGGTCCCGCCGTCCGGGAGCTGCCTCCACAGGGTGACGCGTCGTGCTTGGTCCGCGGGTTACCGACGGGTAACTTCATCGGCGCCGCGCCGTACCGGCCGGCTCCGATCTGCTGCGGAGGTCCTGTGTCATCTGGAGAACGGCGGCCGCGCTCGCTGCGTGAGGTCGTCTTCGTCGACGGCGTGCGCACCCCCTTCGGCAAGGCCGGCCCGAAGGGCATCTACGCCGAGACCCGCGCCGACGACCTGGTCGTGCGCGTGATCCGCGAGCTCCTGCGCCGCAACCCGGCGCTGCCGGCCGACCGCGTCGACGAGGTGGCCATCGCCGCCACCACGCAGGTCGGCGACCAGGGCCTGACCATCGGCCGCACCGCCGCGCTGCTGGCCGGGCTGCCGAAGTCCGTACCCGGCTACGCGATCGACCGCATGTGCGCCGGCGCGATGACCGCCGTCACCACCACCGCGAGCGGCATCGCCTTCGGCGCCTACGACGTCGCGATCGCCGGCGGTGTCGAGCACATGGGCCGCCACCCGATGGGCGAGGGTGCCGACCCGAACCCGCGCTTCTTCAGCGAGAAGCTGGTCGACGGCTCCGCGCTCGTCATGGGCGCCACCGCCGAGAACCTGCACGACCGCTCCCCGCACCTGACCAGGGAGCGCACCGACGCGTTCGCCCTGGCGAGCCAGCAGAGGTACGCCGAGGCCGTCGCCAACGGCCAGATCGGGCCGGAGCTGGTGACCGTCTCCACGCGCAGCGCCGAGCAGGGCTGGGGGCTGGCCACCGTCGACGAGCCGCCGCGGCCGACCACCACCCTCGAGGGCCTGGCGACGCTCACGACACCGTTCCGCCCGCACGGCAACGTCACCGCGGGCAACTCGGCAGGCCTCAACGACGGCGCCACCGGCTGCCTGCTGGCCGCCGAGGAGGTCGCGGTCGAGCTCGGCCTGGACGTCGGCATGCGGCTGGTCGGCTACGGCTTCGCCGGCGTCGAGCCCGAGGTGATGGGCGTGGGCCCGGTGCCCTCCACCGAGCGCGCGCTGGCCCGCACCGGCCTGACGATCGAGGACATCGGCCTGTTCGAGCTCAACGAGGCCTTCGCCGTCCAGGTGCTGGCCTTCCTCGACCACTTCGGCATCGCCGACGACGACCCGCGGGTCAACCCGTGGGGTGGCGCGATCGCCGTCGGCCACCCGCTGGCCTCCTCCGGCGTCCGGCTGATGACGCAGCTGTCCCGCCAGTTCGCCGAGCGGCCCGACGTCCGCTACGGCCTGACCGCCATGTGCGTGGGCCTGGGCATGGGCGCCACCGTGATCTGGGAGAACCCGAACTGGGAGGGGTCGAGCAAGTGACCGCGACGTTCGAGGACGAGGTCGTCACGCAGGCGAAGGTCCGCTACCTGCGGGGGCCCGGGCTCGCCGGTGAGGTCGCTCTGGTCACGCTGGACAACGGGCACGACCACACCCGGCCGTCGACCTTCGGTCCCGGCGGGCTGGCGTCGCTGGACGCGGCGCTCGACGAGATCGCCGCCCACACCCCGGCTCCGGCGGCGATCGCGGTCACCGGCAAGCCGTTCGTCTTCGCCGTCGGCGCCGACCTCTCCGGCGTCCCGGCGATCACGTCGGCGACCGACGCCCGGGAGATCGCCGAGACCGGCCACCGGGTGTTCCGCCGGCTGAAGGACTCGACGATCCCGACCTTCGCCTTCGTCAACGGCGCGGCGCTCGGCGGCGGCCTGGAGCTGGCGCTGCACTGCCACCACCGGACCATCGCCACGACCGCCGTCGTCGCCTTCCCCGAGGCGTTCCTCGGCCTGGTGCCCGGCTGGGGCGGCACGCAGCTGCTGCCCAACCTGATCGGCATCGACCCGGCGGTCACCGTGGTCGTCGAGAACGCCCTCGCGCAGAACAGGGTGACGCCGGGCCCGGAGGCGGCGGAGCTCGGCATCGCCGACGCGGTGTTCGAGCCGGCCGACTTCCTCGAGCGCTCGATCGAGTGGGCCGTCGGCGTGCTGAACGGCGACGCGACCGTCGACCGGCCCCAGGTCGACCGCGCAGCGTGGGACGACGCCATCGCCCGTGCCCGCGCCGTCGTGCGGGCGCGGACCCGCGACGCCTCCCCCGGCGCGCTGCGGACCGTGGAGCTGCTCGACCTGGCCCGCAACGGCGTGGACGGCGAGGCGTTCACCGCGGGCACCGCGGCCGAGGACGACGCCCTGACCGACCTGCTGATGAGCGACGAGCTGCGGGCGAGCCTCTACGCGTTCGACCTGGTCGACAAGCGGGCCAAGCGGCCGGCCGGCGCGCCGGACCGGAAGCTGGCCCGCACGGTCACCAAGGTCGGCGTCGTCGGCGCCGGGCTGATGGCCTCGCAGCTGGCGCTGCTGCTCGTCCGCCGGCTCGAGGTGCCCGTCGTCCTCACCGACGTCGACCAGGCGCGCGTCGACAAGGGCGTCGGCTACGTCCATGCGCAGCTGGAGGAGCTGGCCGCCCGCGGCCGGCTGTCCCAGGACCGGCTGAACCGGCTCCGGGGCCTGGTCACCGGCGCGCTCGACAAGGCAGCCTTCGCCGACGCCGACCTCGTCATCGAGGCCGTGTTCGAGGAGATGTCGGTCAAGCAGCAGGTGTTCGCCGAGGTGGAGGCGGTCGTCTCCCCGGAGTGCGTGCTGGCCACCAACACCTCGGCGCTGTCGGTGACCGAGATGGCCTCGAAGCTCGAGCACCCCGAGCGCGTCGTGGGCCTGCACTTCTTCAACCCGGTCGCCGTCCTGCCGCTGCTGGAGGTCGTGCGCGCCGAACGGACCGACGACGCCACGCTGGCCACCGCGTTCGCCGTCGGCAAGGCACTGAGGAAGAGCTGCGTGCTGGTCGCCGACGCCCCGGCCTTCGTGGTCAACCGGCTGCTCACCCGCTTCCTCGGCGAGGTCACCGCCGCCGTGGAGCAGGGGACGCCGGTGGCCGTCGCCGACCGGGCGCTGGACCCGCTGGGCCTGCCGATGACGCCGTTCGAGCTGCTCACGCTCGTCGGCCCGCCGGTGGCGCTGCACGTGGCCGAGCGGATGCACCAGGCCTTCCCCGACCGGTTCACCGTCGGCGAGGGGCTGCGCCGGATGGTCGAGCTCGGCAAGGCCTCGGTCTACAGCGAGCCGGGCGTCGTCGACCCCGACCTGGCCGGCATCGACTCCGGCGACTCCCCGCTCACCGAGGAGCAGGTGCGCCGGCGGGCGGTCGAGGCCCTGGCCCAGGAGATCCGGCTGATGCTCGACGAGGGCGTCGTCCAGGCCGTGCAGGACATCGACCTCTGCATGGTCCTCGGCGCCGGCTGGCCGTTCTGGCTGGGCGGGATCTCGGCGTACCTGGACCGCGCCGGGGTCTCGGAGGAGGTCACCGGCTCCCGGTTCCTCCCGCGCGGGGTGGCCTCGCTCCCCGCCTGAGGAGCCACGTCGATGATCAGCTGAGCTGGTCGTCCCGGGTCCTGGCCCACCACCAGTGGTGGGCC
>NZ_JBJGZQ010000056.1:0-11588 GCF_054050595.1 Geodermatophilus sp. SYSU D00779 | reverse complement strand
CCCCCCCCCCCCCCCCCCCCCCCCCCCCCCCCCCCCCCCCCCCCCCCCCCCCCCCCCCCCCCCCCCCCCCCCCCCCCCCCCCCCCCCCCCCCCCCCCCCCCCCCCCCCCCCCCCGCCCCCCCCCCCCGCCCCCCCCCCCCCCCCCCCCCCCCCCCCCCCCCCCCCCCCCCCGCCCCGCGGGCCGGTGCGCCCGCCCGGCGGGGGATCGCCCGGCGGATCGCTATCAGGGCGCGTACTCGATGCCCTCGCGGACCTGCTGTGCCCGCTGGGGGCCGGCCAGGCGCCCGACGATGTGCAGGGCCATGTCGATCCCGGCGGAGATGCCGGCGGAGGTGATCACGTCGCCGTCGTCGACGAAGCGTGCACCCGGCCGGAGGGTGATCGTGGGGTCGATGGACCGCAGCCGCTCGAGCGCGCCGCGGTTGCTGGTGGCCGGGCGGCCGCGGAGGAGGCCGGCGGCCGCCAGCACGGTCGATCCCGTGCACACGCTGGTGACCAGCGGGACGTGCGCGCGCTGCTCGCACAGCCAGGCGAGGTGCGCCCGGTCGGTGAGCATCGCCTGGGTGCCGTCCCCGCCGGGGTGGAGCAGGACGTCCAGCGGCGGCACGGTGGCGGTGCTGTGGTGGGGCTGCACCACGAGGCCCTTCTCGCACGTCACCGGCCGGCCGTCGGAGGAGAACGTCGTCGCGGTGTAGCCGTCGGCGGGGAAGTGCCGGGTCCACCAGGCGAACACCTCCCAGGGGCCGACGGCGTCCAGCTCCTCCATGACGTCGAACAGCAGGATCCCGATGTGGCGTGCACCCGGAGTCGTGGTCATGGTCGGCGCCTGCGACCCGACCCGGCCCGGCAGTGGCCGGGATCCGGCACGCCGCGGGGGAGCCGCCGGTGCACCAGGGCGCCGTCCTCGGCAGTCGTCACTCGTACTCCTCGGTGGGTCCATCGCCAGCGGGGTACGGAGCCTTCGTGCCGGCCGTCTGATACCGGCGTGGTCACACCGGCGGGAGTCCGTCCAGGCCCGCAGACCGACACATCCGACCGAGGGCCGAGCGCGGCCGGAGGGTCCCGCTCGCTGCGCCGTGCGGGACGCCGGAGCCGGCGACCGGCACCCGTTCCCGTCCGGTCCTGTCGACGACGGGGCGTCAGGCCGCGCGCCGTGGCGTCCGACGGAGGCGCCGGGCGATCAGCGGGTCCAACCCGAAGCGGCCGGAGCCGGTCACGGCCAGCACGAGGCCGAGCAGGCCCAGCGCGATGACGAGTTCGGGGCCGTTGTGGTCCATGGCGTACAGGCCGCTGGTGTGCACGAACACCCAGGCGCCGGCCATGTTCAGCGCCATCAGCACGCCGACGACGGGGACCGCGACGCCGAGGACCATCGCGATCCCGCCGACGAGTTCGAACAGCACGTTGGCCGGCCCGGTGACGGCGGGCAGGGGGACGCCGGCCTCGGCGAAGAGCCGCCCCACCCCGGCGAGGCTGCCGCCGAAGTCGTACTCGAGCTTGGCGTGCGCCACCATGAGCACGCCGAGGCCGACCCGCGCGGCGAGGAGGACGAGGTCGCGGGTGGTCTGGACGAGGCCGGTGTGCCGGGTGAGCGCGGTGCGGTCGACGGTGGTCATGGTCGTGGTCCTCCGTGGTGCTCGTGCGTGTGTCCCTGGAGCAGCCCCCCGACGGCCGGCACGGGGGAGTGGCGGCAGGCGGTCAGCGGGGCTCGGGCACGGTGCGTGGGCGGTGGCTGGGTGCGGTGGGCAGGGGACCCCCTTCCGGGTGTCGGGCCTCCCGGGCGGTCGCCCGCCGGCTCACCAGGTCGGTGGAGCCGGGGTCGCCTGTATGACTCCGAGGGACGGGGGAACTCATCACCACCGGTCCAGCCGATCGGTGCGGGCGGTGGGTGGGCGACGCCCAGATGCGGAGCCGGCCGGGACGGACGGGGACCCCTGCCGTGTGACGGGTCGTCCCTCGGCGCTTGCGGTCACGACCGAGCAGCCCGGCGGCCGCCGGTGCGCTCCTCCCGGCGCAGCAGCACCGCGCCCGCCATCACCGGCCGCATCCGCGCGTGGCCGCTCAGCCGCAGCGGACCCGGGCAGGAGGCGGGTCGGGAGCGCCGACCCGCCTCCGGACGCGGGTACGCCGGTGCGGCACCGGCCGTCCCGCAGGGCCCCGGGGTGGGGCTCAGAAGGGCGGCTCCTCGCTGAGCCCGCCCGCCGGCGCGGCCCAGGGGTCGGGTGAGCCGCCACGCCCCGCCCCGGTGCGACCGTCGCCGCCGCCGGAGCCGGCGCCGAGCCCGCCACCGGGACCGCCGCCCGGACCATCCCCGGAACGGGTCACCTTGGTGACCGACGCCGTCGCGTAGCGCAGGGACGGGCCGATCTCGTCGACCTCCAGCTCGACGACGGTGCGCTTCTCGCCCTCCTTGGTCTCGAAGGACCGCTGCTTGAGGCGTCCCTGTGCCATGACGCGCGAGCCGCGGGTGAGCGATCCCGCGACGTGCTCGGCCATCTGCCGCCAGCAGCTGCAGCGCAGGAACAGCGCCTCGCCGTCCTTCCACTCCTGCGTCTGGCGGTCCAGGGTGCGCGGGGTGGACGCGATGGTGAAGTCGGCGACCGCCGCACCCGAGGGCGTGAAGCGCAGCTCGGGGTCGCTGGTCAGGTTGCCGATGATGGTGATGACAGTGTCGCCGGCCATGATCCGGTCCTCCGTGTTGTCAGTGCATCGCTCAGGTGAGCGCCCGGAGGCTACGAGCACCGACCGACAGTTCCGTGCCCGCCGACGGGATCCCGTCCCGCGGACCCGCGGATTTCGTCCCCGGGCGGTGTGACGATCGAGGGGGCGGACGGAGCACCAGCGAGGGGACGGCGGGTGGCAGAGGCGCGGACCGGGTCGGTCCTGGAGGCGACGCTGGAGCGGATCACCTTCGCCAACCCCCAGACCGGCTACACGGTGGCCCGGGTGGACACCGGGCGGGGCGGCGACCTGGTGACCGTCGTGGGGTCGCTCCTCGGCGCGCAACCGGGGGAGACGCTGCGGCTGCGGGGACGGTGGGGCGCCCACCCGCAGTACGGCCGGCAGTTCCACGTCGAGGACTACACCACCGTGCTGCCGGCCACGGTGCAGGGCATCCGCCGCTACCTGGGGTCGGGCCTGGTCAAGGGGATCGGCCCGCGGCTGGCCGAGCGGATCGTGGACCACTTCGGCACCGACGCGCTCCGGGTCATCGAGGAGGAACCCGCGCGCCTGGCCGAGGTGCCGAACCTGGGCCCCAAGCGGACCCGGCTGATCACCGCGGCCTGGGAGGAGCAGCGGGCCATCAAGGAGGTGATGGTCTTCCTGCAGGGGGTGGGCGTGTCCACCTCGCTGGCCGTGCGCATCTTCCGGCAGTACGGCGACGCCTCGATCGGCGTGGTCCGCACCGAGCCCTACCGCCTGGCCGCCGAGGTGTGGGGCATCGGGTTCCGGACCGCCGACACGATCGCGGCCGCGGTGGGCATCCCGCACGACAGCACGCAGCGGGTCGAGGCGGGGCTGCAGTTCGTGCTCTCCGAGGCGACCGGGCAGGGGCACTGCTTCCTGCCGGAGACCGAACTGGTCGCCCGGGCGATCGAGATGCTGCAGGTCCCGGCGGACCTGGTGGGGCACTGCCTGGCCCTGCTGGTCGCGGAGGAGGGCCTGATGCGCGAGGAGTTCCCGGGCGAGGACGGCGAGCCGCCGACGGTCGCGTACTACCTCGTCCCCTTCCACCGGGCGGAGGTCTCGCTGGCCGGGGGACTGAAGAGGCTGGCGACCGCCGACGACGACCGGCTGGCGGCCTTCGCGAGCGTGGACTGGGACGCGGCCCTGGCCTGGCTGCACCGGCGCACGGGCGTGGAGCTCGCCGCCGGGCAGCGGGCCGCGGTCCAGCTGGCGCTGACCGAGAGGGTCGCCGTCCTCACCGGTGGCCCCGGCTGCGGCAAGAGCTTCACGGTGCGCTCCATCGTCACCCTCGCGGCGGCCAAGGGCGCGAAGGTCGTGCTGGCCGCGCCGACCGGCCGGGCCGCGAAGCGGCTGACCGAGCTGACCGGTGTCGAGGCGGTGACCGTGCACCGGCTGCTGGAGCTGCGGCCGGGCGGGGACGCCGCCTTCGACCGGGACCGGCCGCTGCAGGCCGACCTGGTCGTCGTCGACGAGTCCTCGATGCTGGACCTGCTGCTGGCCAACAAGCTGGTGCGGGCCGTCCCGCCGGGCGCGCACCTCCTGCTCGTCGGCGACGTCGACCAGCTGCCCTCGGTCGGGGCCGGCGAGGTGCTGCGCGACCTGCTCGCCGACGGCACCCCCATCCCGCACGTGCGCCTGACGCAGGTCTTCCGCCAGGCCAGCCGGTCGGGCGTGGTCACCAACGCGCACCGGATCAACGCCGGGAGCCATCCCCAGGTCCGCGGCCTCGACGACTTCTTCCTCTTCCCCACCGACGACGCCGAGGAGACCGCCCGGCTCACCGCGGACGTCGTGGTGCGCCGGATCCCGGCCCGGTTCGGCCTCGACCCCCGCCGCGACGTCCAGGTGCTGACCCCGGTGCACCGCGGGCCGGCCGGCGCCGCCGCGCTCAACGAGCTGCTGCAGGAGGCGCTCACCCCGGCGCACCCCGACCGGGCCGAGAAGCGCTTCGGCGGGCGGGTGTTCCGCGTCGGGGACAAGGTCACCCAGATCCGCAACGACTACGACAAGGGCGCCAACGGGGTCTTCAACGGCACCCAGGGCGTCGTCACCGCCATCGACGTCGTCGACCAGAAGCTCAGCGTCGTCACCGACGAGGACGAGGCGATCGACTACGACTTCAGCGAGCTCGACGAGCTGGTGCACGCCTACGCCGTCACGGTCCACCGCTCCCAGGGCAGCGAGTACCCGTGCGTCGTCGTCCCGCTGACCACCAGCGCCTGGATGATGCTGCAGCGCAACCTGCTCTACACCGCCGTCACCCGCGCCAAGCAGCTCGTCGTCCTCG
Organism: Geodermatophilus sp. SYSU D00779; assembly: GCF_054050595.1. Taxonomy (NCBI): domain Bacteria; kingdom Bacillati; phylum Actinomycetota; class Actinomycetes; order Geodermatophilales; family Geodermatophilaceae; genus Geodermatophilus; species Geodermatophilus sp. SYSU D00779. The sequence continues at coordinate 6,613 of NZ_JBJGZQ010000056.1, read as the reverse complement.
TCGGCTCGCCCCGGGCCCTCGGTCAGGCCGTGCGCGCCACCGGCTCCGGACGCCGGCACACCGCCCTCGCGCGCCGTCTCCGCGGCAGAGCGCCCTCCGTCGTCCCTGCGGCGTGACGCGGCACCACCCGCCGGTCCGCCTCGCGGCGGTCCCAGCCGTGGAGCACCCGGAACCGAGCGGGGGAGGGCGTCACGGCGTGTTCAGCCGACGCTCCTCCAGCTGGTGTTCGTACCGCTCCTGGCGAGCCTCGAGCGCCACCTGTGCCTGCATCTCCAGGCCGTCGAGGGTCTGCTCCACCTGCTGCAGCCGCTCCCACCAGGCCGTCACGGCGGGCAGGTCGGTCAGCTCGGCCGTGGACGAGCCCAGCAGGTCGCGGATGGACGCGTCCGCCTCCTCCAGCACACCGGAGTCGTCATCCGGCGACCCGGCCCGCGCTGCCCAGAACACCTCCGCCCACAGTGCTGCCACCGCGACGCCGTCGGCCGGCGGCACCCGCTGCTCGAACGCCAGCCGCCGGTCGGCGGCCACCACGGTCAGCCGCAGCGCCAGCAGGCGTCGCGTCAGCCGCAGGAACTCGGGTGCGGCGGCCCGGCACGCCTGCGCGGTGCCGGCGTCGAGGACCCGCTCGTACACCTCCCCGAGGCGCTGCGACGTCTCCTGGCTCCACTGCCACAGGTCGTAGGGCGTCGCGCCTCGCAGTGAGACGGCGTCCACCGCGTCGCCACCCGGACCGCCGTGGGAGAAGCCGCTCACGCCGCCGAACGCTAGTGCTGCCCGGTCCCGGGGTCAGCGAGCCGCGCCGCCTCCCCGCAGGACGCCCGTCACCGCCGGTCCATGGGGCTCTGCCGTGGCTGCCGCGATCGCCCTGGTCCGGTCGGCCGGCGAGAGCTGGTCCGGGTACGGCCGCGACGGGCGCCGGTTACGCCGACAGCGAACGGCCGACACGCCGATCCGAGTTCCTGTGCCGTGCTGACCTGCGAGTTCGACACGGGGGGCCGGATGTGCTTGCGCGATCGGCGGATGGATGTGTCAGTACCCACCCATAGCTTCCGGGTCGACATCTTCCCCATGTCGACGAGGAGTTCACCATGGCCGTCTCTGGCCTCAAGACCCGCAAGCCCACCGGCCGCGTGCCGTGGCCGTGCATCCTCCTGGAGGGCGAGGAGAAGGCCGGGAAGTCGTGGGCGCTGGCCCAGTTCAGCGCCTCGGACAAGATCGGCACGCTGTACTGGATCGACCTCAACGAGGGCGCCGGTGACGAGTACGGCGCGATCCCCGGCGCGAAGTACCAGCTCGTCGAGCACGACGGCTCCTACGCGCAGGTGCTGGCCGCCGTCCAGGCGGTCAAGGCGGAGGCTCGCCGCGCCGCGGACGCCGGCGAGCCGCCGGTGGTCGTCGGCATCGACACCGGCTCGGCCATCTGGGACGGCCTGAAGGACTGGGCGAGTGAGCGCGCCGCGAGGTCGGCCCGCAACCGCGAGCTGCTCAAGCGCGACCCCAACGCCGAGATCACCATCAGCCAGAACCTGTGGAACGACGCCGGCGCGCGCTGGCGCAAGCTGCAGACCGAGCTGCTCACCTTCCCCGGCATCGTCGTCGTGACCGCCCGCGGCAAGGAGGTCACCGAGGTCGACGCCAACGGCCGGCCCATCGAGGGGCAGAAGACGTGGTCGGTGCAGACCCACCGCGAGTTCCCCTACGCGGCCAGCGTGTGGGTGCGGCTGCGCCGCGGGCGCCGACCGCTGATCGTCGGCGCGCGCAGCGTGCACGTCGGCATCAAGCCCAACGACGACCCGGCCAAGGAGGTCACCGACAAGAAGGCGGACGGCCGGCTGCTGGAGTGGCTGGTGTTCGACGCCCTGAAGTGCGATCCGGGCACCGCGCACGTCCGCGACCTCGTGTCCTTCCACGGCGGCGGGCTGCTCGAGCACGAGCGGACCGAGGAGGCCCCGGCCGGTCGGCAGGGTGCCCGGGCGGGCGGACGGCGCGAGCCCGACGCCGCCGACCTGGTCGCGCGGATCGGCGACGCCGGGAACGACGACGAGCTGCGCGAGGTGTGGGCCGAGGCCAACCGCAGCGGCATGCTGCAGGTCGACGTCCCGACCCCCAGCGGCTCGTACACCGTCGCCGAGCTGATCCAGGCCCGGCACGAGGAGTTCCTCGAGGCGTCGATGGGGTCCCACCCCGCCGGGCGCCGCAGGGCCTCGGCCGCCGGCCAGACGCCCGCCCCCGAGACGCCCGCCGCGGTGGTGGAGTCCGCCCGGGCCGCCGCCGCGGCCTCCCGGCCGGCCACCGGCCGGGAGGAGGCGCCGGCGAACCCGCTGCTCGAGCCCTCGCCGACCCCGGACGACCCGGGGGAGCGCCGGCTCAACGCCGCCCGCCGTGGCGTGCTGGCCAGCCTGGAGGCCCTGGGCGTGACCGAGGAGCAGATCGCCGCCCGCTTCGGCCGGCCCGCCGAGCAGGTGGCCACCCGGCGCCTGACCGCACTCGTGCGCGACGTCATCGCCACGCAGCGGGCCGCGGGTGACGACCGCACGGACGTCGCCTGAGCCGCACCGTCGGAGCGGGGCCGGCCCCCCGGCCCCGCTCCGGCACCCCCGACCCCAGGGAGACGCGATGACCGCCGTCCTGCCCGCCCGGCCCAGCGCCGCCGAGCGCCGGGCCGCCCCGAGCCTGGCCGCCGCTGTCCGCGACCTCGACAGCCGCCGGGCCCGCTCCCGCCAGCGGATGATCGGCGCCTCGGAGCTCGGCGAGTGCCGCCGCCGGGCGGCCTACCGCATCGCCCGCCGCCGCCCCACCAACACCCGCAGCGGCCTGCAGGCCTTCATGGGCACCGAGCTGCACCGCGGGGTGCTGCGCGCCCTGCGCCGCCAGTACGGCGGGCTCACCGAGGTCGGCCTCAAGGGCGAGCAGGTCCGGGGCCGCTGCGACTGGTGGCACGCGCCGGTCGTGGAGGACCTCAAGACGACGTCCCGGTTCGGCTTCGAGCGGGTCCTCACCCGGGGGGTCCCGGTCCGGCACTGGTTCCAGGTCGCCGTCTACGCCTGGCTGCTGCGGACCGGGCAGACCGCCGACCGCCGGTTGCCGGCCGGCGACGGGCAGGACGTCGACGGACTGCGCATCCGCTACCTGTCCCGCGACTCGGGCGAGGACGTCGTCTTCGAGGCCGACCACGACCCGGCGCTGACCGCCGAGGCCATCATGTGGCTCACCGACGTCTACGCCGCCGTGGAGGACGAGGGCGTCGACGCCGTCCCCCGCGACGGGTTCGGACCCGGCGTGGACACCATGTGCGACTGGTGCCCCTTCCTCGACCTGTGCTGGGGCCCGCCGGTGGACCCGGAGACCGAGGGCGAGGTCTCGCGGCAGTCCCGACTGACGGTGACCGACGAGGACTACGTCGAGGCCGTCCACGACTACGACGCCTGGCGGGCGGCCGAGAACGAGGCCCGGCGGCACAAGGAGTACGCGCGGGAACGGCTGCGGGGCCGGTCCGGGCCGGCGGACGACCTGTACTGCGAGTGGTCCGGCGGTGGCCTGCGCACGCAGGTGGACAAGGACGCCGCGGTCGAGCGGCTCGTCGAGCTCGGTGAGGTCCTGCCCACGCGGAGGACTCGCAGCCCGCAGACGATCCGGGTCACCCGCAGCGGCACCCGGCGGGACTGAGCGCCGGGCCGTGCCGGCCTAGCTCCCTGCTCCGCTCCCGGCCTCGGGCGGGTGGGCCGCCGCTCCCGGCTGGGCCCGTGCCGTCGCCGCGTCGGCGACCGCGCGGTCGCGCGCCTCCTCGGCCCGCAGGCGGTCCCGTCGGCTCTCCTCGGCACGGCGCTCGGCACGCTCGGCGCGGGCCTCCTGCGCTCTCGCCTGCTCCGTCGCGGCCTCGGCCCGGGCCTCCGCCGCCTGGACGCGGCCCTCCGCGGCGGTGGTCTCCAGCCGGGCGGCCGCCTCCGCCTGCTCGGCGCGGCTGACCGCCTGCGCCGCGTCGGCCCGTGCGCGTCCGGTCTCCGCCCGGGCCGCGCGTTCGGCATCCAGGGCGCGGTCCCGCGCCGCCTCCGCGGCGGTCGCCCGCTCCTGTGCCGCCGCGGCGTCGGCGAGCGCGCGTTCCCGTGCCTCCTCGGCCCGCGCTGCCTCACCGCGGGCCGACTCGGCGTCACGGACGGCCGCGTCCCGCTGCCGCTCGGCGTCCCGCCGCCCGGCCTCCGCCGCGCTCGCGGCCGCTCCTGCCGCGTCCGCGTCGGCACGCGCCTGCTGCGCTCGCGCGTGCGCGGCCTCGGCCGCCTCCCCGGCAGCGGCCGCCTCGTCCTGGGCCGCGGCCGCTGCCTCCCGGGCGACGGCGGCGTCGGCCTCGGCCCTGGCCGCGACCTCGAGGGCCTCCCGCGTCGCCTTCTCGGCGACCGCCCGCACCCGGTCGGCGAGGGACGCGCGCTGCTCGGCCTCGGCGATCTCCCGGCGTGCGTCGGTGCGGACGGCCGCCCGCTCCACCTCGAGCAGCTCCGCGTCGGCGGCCCTGGTCAGCACCTCGCGGGCACGGCCCACCTGTTCCTCGATCGCGCCCAGGGTGGAGCGGAGCCGGTCGGCGACCTCGGTCAGCGCCTCGGCGGGACGCGTTCCCGGCTGCAGGGCGGCGGGTGCCTCCGGAGCCGTCGACGCCCGTCCGGCCGCCTCCGCCCGGCGGGCGGCGAAGGCGGTCGTGCGGTTGTGGTCCGGGCGCGAGCAGTAGGACGAGCGACCGCCGGTCGGCGGGGGCGGGGCCACGGGGCGCTCGCACCCCGGATAGGCGCACGTGGCCGGGACCGCCGTCACGACCCCAGTCTGGGGCCGGTCGTCCGTCCCGGCCAATTGCTGCAGACGAACGAACGACCGAGGCATCGGGTCGGGTACGCCCGACCCCGACCCCAGCACTCCATAATCCACTGTTATGGAGTCCGAACCGCAGATGGCCGGGACACCTCTCGGAGAGCCCGTCGCGGGCGACGTGACCGGGACGACCGGAGCCGGCGCCCTCGCCGTGGCCGGAGCCGCCGACGGCGGCCTGGTGCTCCCCGGGGACGTCGAGTCGGTCGGGCGCTACCTCACCGCGGCCAAGGCCGAGTCCACGAGGAAGGCCTACGACGCGGACTTCCGCGCCTGGTCGGCCTGGGCGCGGCAGCGCGGCTTCCCCCCGCTGCCCGCGGCCGATGCCGCGGTGGCGGCCTACCTCGCGGCGCTCAGCGACGCCGGGGCGAGCCCGCGCACCATCGCCCGGCGGCTGTCCGGCATCGGGCACGCGCACCGGGAGGCCGGGCACCCCAGTCCCTCCGAGCACCCCGGCACCCGGGAGGTCCTCCGCGGCATCCGGCGCACGGCGGCCCGCGACGGCCGTCGTCCGAGGAAGGCCCGGGCGCTGGACACCCAGACGATCCGCGCACTCGTCGAGGACCTCCCGACCGGGGTGGCCGGCGTCCGCGACCGGGCCCTCATCCTCACCTCGTTCGCCCTCGCGCTCCGGGCGTCGGACGTCTGCGGGCTGGACGTGACCGACCTGGCCCCGGCCGGGCACGGTGGCCTCGACGTCACCATCCGGTGGTCGAAGACCGATCAGGAGGGCTCCGGCGAGGTGCTGGCACTGGCGCCGGGGGTGCGGGCACGGACCTGCCCGGTGCGCGCCCTGCAGGCCTGGGTCGAGGCGGCCGGCCTCGCCGGGAGCTCGGGGCCGCTGTTCCGCAGCGTGGGGCGAGGCACCCGTCCCCGGATCGGCCGGACGCGGATGGCCAGGTCGTCGGTGCGGCTGGTCCTGCGCCGTGCCGCCGAGCGGGCCGGCGTCCCCCTGGACGGGCTGAGCCCGCACAGCCTGCGCCGGTCGTTCGCGACCGAGGGGTACAAGGCCGGTGTCAGCGAGCGGGAGCTGGCCCGGACGGGCAGGTGGGCCTCGGTGACCACCATGCGGGGATACGACGCCAGCAGTCGATGGGCAGACCCGGCATCGGCTCGGCTCGGTCTCTGAGCGCCCGGGACCGGGCGGTCCGCAGGACGGAGGCGCGGCGCCACGGGTCGGGGGTTCCAGGCCGACGCGGTCGGCACGCAGCGCGCCGGCGGGGCAGCGCGCGTCCAGCGGAGGGGATGGCATCCGTCGCACCCGGGGCGCATAATCGAACACGCGTTCGACCGGCTGCGGCCGGCTGCACCGCCGGGGGAGCACCATCCGAGGCCGGTGGGCCGGTCGGCTCGATCCCCAGGAGGCCCTGATGACCACCGTCTCGACGTCCCACCTGCCCGCCGGGGAGCCGGTCCTGACCACCGACGTGGTCGGCACGGACTTCGGCCTGCCCCTGGTCCGGCCGACCAGGACCAGGCAGGGAGGTCGGGTCCGGGTGGTGCGCTCGCGCTGCAGGGCCCACGGGGGTGTCGTCGTGTGGTTCACCGACGGCACCAAGACCCCGCCGCTCCACGGGCGCACGGCCTGGGTCGTCGCCGAGCCGGAGCCGGGAGCGCACACGCCGGCGCGGGTGGTGGCGTGACGCGGGACGCCCGTCGCGGCCCCCTGGGCCGGCCGGCGCCCGCGCGGCCTCGTGGGGAGGCTCGGGCGCGGGGCTGAGGGCTCATCGACGCGGAGGGCCCGCGGTCGCCGACCGCGGGC
>NZ_JBJGZQ010000055.1:0-13681 GCF_054050595.1 Geodermatophilus sp. SYSU D00779 | reverse complement strand
CGCCCTCCCGCCCCCCACCGCCGGGTCGCCCAAGCCCCCCCCCCGCCCCCCCCCCCCCCCCCCCCCCCCCCCCCCCCCCCCCCCCCCCCCCCCCCCCCCCCCCCCCCCCCCCCCCCCTCCGGGCGCCGAGGTGCTCAGCCCTGCGGGCGCCGACGCGCTCAGTCCTCGGGCAGCCGCACCGGCGCGAGCTCGTCGAACAGGTCGCCCGGGCCGGGGTTGTCCGGGTGGCTGCGCCCTCCGAGGTGGTGGACGACGCCCCACACCGCGTTGAGCGCCGTCTGCACCGCACCCTCGGCCCAGCCGGCGGTCCAGGAGATGTCGTCGCCGGCGAGGAACAGGCCGCGGTACTGCTCGGGCAGCTCGTCCTGCTTGAAGTGGGTGAACAGCCGCCGCTGGTAGCGGTAGTGACCGGGCAGGTTGGCCTTGAACGCGCCCATGAAGTCGCGCTCGGACTCCCACGACACGGTCACCGGCGAGGCGATGACGTGCCGGCGCAGGTCGACGTCGGGGTAGATCTCGCGCAGCGACGCCAGCATGACCTCCATGCGCTCGGTCGCCGACAGCGGCAGCCACTTCAGCGAGTCGTCGGCCCAGGTGTAGCTCAGGCAGATCAGCCCGGGCCTGCCCTCGCCCTGGTCGAGCAGGTACGTGCCCCGGGTCATCCGGTCCGACAGCGTCATGCTCATGCGGTGCCGGCCGGTCCGCGGGTCGACGTCCTTCCAGAACGGCCGGTCGACCAGGCAGAACAGCTTGGTCGAGCCCATGTAGTGGGTGCGCTCGATCGCCGTCCAGTGGTCGATCGGGAACAGGCTCTCGTCGCACACGATGCGGGAGAGCAGGTTCCAGCTCTGCGCGGTGAACACCGCCGCCCTGTAGGTCCGGATGCCGCCGGCCTCGTCGGTGACGGTCAGGCAGTTGGGGGCGGTCCGGTGCAGCCGGGTCACCCCGGGCAGCGGCCGCCCGCCCGCGTGCAGCGACGCCAGGCTCGTGCCGGCCGGCCAGTGCACCGGCGCCTCGACCTCCCGGCGCCACAGCCCGACCGGGATCTGCTGGGAGCCGCCCACGATCGACAGGTGGTCGTCGTCGGCGGCGGTGTAGACCACCCGCAGGATCTCGAGCATCGAGTTCGGGTAGTCGGTGTCCCAGCCGCCGGTGCCGAAGCCGACCTGGCCGAACACCTCGCGGTGCCGGAAGGAGCGGAACGCGGGCGACGCGGCGAGGAACCCGTAGAAGGTCGTGTCGTCGAGCTGCTCGACCAGGTCGTCCCAGATCGCCTTGATCGTCTTGACGTCGCGGTCGCGGATCGCCTGCTGCATCTCCTCCAGGCGGGCGCCCTGCACGAGCGTCTCGTGCCAGGCGTCGGCGACCTCGCGGTAGAGCGGCGGCAGGTCGTCGAGGGTGCGCGCGTAGTGCGTCTCGCCCTTGAGGTCGACCACGGTGCTGGGGGTGGCGACGTCGAGCGGGTTGGGGAAGCGCGTCGTCCGCAGGCCGAGGTCGCGCACGTAGGAGAAGAGGGCCGTCGACGACGGCGGGAACCGCATCGCGCCCATCTCGGCCACCACGCCGGGGTGGCCCTCGAACGGCGTCGAGCGCAGCCGGCCGCCGATCTCGTGGGCCTCGTAGACGACGGGCTTCAGGCCCAGCCTCAGCAGCTCGTAGGCGGTGACGATGCCCGACAGGCCGCCGCCGATGACGGCGACCTCGGTGCCGTGCTGGGACCCGGGCACCTCGCCGAGCCCGGCCGGGTGGGCCAGCCAGTCGTCGTAGGCGAAGGGGAAGTCCGGGCCGAACATCGTCAGCGGCCGGGCCGGGCGCTCCTCGCCCGGCTCGTGGGCGGCGACGGGGATGGCGGAGGTCATGCGGGGGTCTCCGTGGGGTAGAGCTCGGGACGGCGGTCGGCCAGGTGGGTGTTCACCCGGCGGGAGGCGGTGAGGACGGCGGGGTCGACGTCGGCGAGCAGCAGCTCCTCGCCCCGGCCGGCCCGCGCCAGCTCGGTGCCGTCGGGGGCGACCACGCAGCTGGCGCCGCAGTAGACGAACTCCCCCTCGGCACCCGTGCGGTTGGCGTAGGCGACGAACAGCTGGCTCTCGTAGGCGCGGGCCGGCACGAGCACCGTGCCGACGTGGCCGTAGGGGTCCATCAACCCGGTGGGGACGACGAGCAGCTCGGTGCCCGCGAGGGCGTGCGCGCGCACCGCCTCGGGGAACTCGACGTCGTAGCAGACCAGGATGCCGACGGTGAGGTCGTCGAGCCGGAACTGCACGACCCCGACGTCCCCGGGCACGAAGGCGTCGCGGTCGACGTCGCCGTACAGGTGCGCCTTGGCGTAGCCGGCCAGCAGGCTGCCGTCGCGGTCGACGACCACCACGGTGTTGGCCACGCCGGCCGGCGTGCGCACCGGCAGCCCGACCGCGATCGCCAGGCCGTGCTCGGCGGCGATCGCGGCCACCCGGTCGGTGAGCGGGCCGGGCACCGGCTCGGCCAGCTCCGCGACCCGCTGGGCGCCGATGGCGTAACCGGTCAGCGACATCTCCGGCGTCACCAGCAGCCGGGCCCCGGCCTCGGCCGCCCGGCGGGCGGCGTCGGCGACCGCGGCCAGGCCGGCGTCGGGATCCGGCGTCTCGGCCGGCCCCTGCAGCAGTGCGATGCGCACGGTCCCCCCTCGTGGTCAGGCGCCGGCCGGCGGGGTCCGCAGCGCCGAGTGGCGGTACCCGTAGCCGACGTAGACGGCCAGCCCCACCAGCATCCACGCGAGGAACACCAGCCAGGTCGCCGTCCCCAGGCCGACCACCAGCAGGACGCAGAACAGCACGCCGAGCACCGGGGTCAGCGGGTACAGCGGGGTCCGGAAGGTGCGCGGCAGGTCCGGCCGCGTGCGGCGGAGCAGGATGACGCCGACGTTGACCAGCGCGAAGGCGAACAGCGTGCCGATGCTCGTGGCGTTGGCCAGCTCGCCCAGCGGGACCAGGCCCGCGAGCAGCGCGATGAGGACGCTGACGATGACGGTGTTGGCCACCGGGATCCGGCGGCGGGCGCTGACCCTGGAGAACACCGGCGGCACCAGGCCGTCGCGGGACATCGCGTAGAGGATGCGGGTCTGCCCGTAGAGGACGGTCAGGACGACGCTGGCGATCGCGATGACGGCGCCGATCGAGAGCAGCACCGCCGTCCAGGTCTGCCCGGTCGCGATGCTGAGGACGTCGGCCAGCGCGGCCTCCGAACCGCTGATCTGCGGCCACGGCACCGCGCCGACGGCGGCCAGCGCCACCAGGACGTAGACGACGGTGACCACGGCCAGCGACAGCACGATGGCGCGCGGGAGGTCGCGGCGGGCGTCGCGGGCCTCGTCGCCGGCGGTCGAGGCGGCGTCGAAGCCGATGTAGGAGAAGAAGGCCTGCGAGGCCGCGGCGGTGACACCGGCGAGGCCCATGGGGACGAACGGCGCCAGGTTGCCGGCGCGGAAGGCGGTGAAGGCGACCGCGCAGAAGAACAGCAGGACGCCGACCTTGAGCACGACCATCGCGGTGTTGACCTTCGCGCTCTCGCTGGTGCCCCGCAGCAGCAACACCATCGCGAGCAGGACGACGACCACGGCGGGGACGTTCACCACGCCGCCGTCGCCGGGCGGCGCGGACAGCGCCTCGGGCAGCACGGCGCCGACCGTCCCGGCGGCGAGGTCGTCGATGTAGGCGCCCCAGCCGACCGCGACGGCGGCCACCGAGACCCCGTACTCGAGCATCAGGCACCAGCCGCAGACCCAGGCGACGAGCTCGCCCATGGTGGCGTAGGTGTAGGAGTACGACGACCCCGAGACCGGGATGCTGCCGGCCAGCTCGGCGTAGGACAGCGCGCTGAACAGCGCGGTCACCGCGGCGAGCACGAAGCCGAGCACGACGGCCGGGCCGGCCAGCGGCACCGCCTCGCCGAGGATGACGAAGATGCCGGTGCCGAGGGTGGCGCCGATGCTCAGCGCGGTGAGCTGGAGCAGACCCATGGAGCGGCGCAGCCCGGAGCCCCCCGTCTCCTGGTGCTGGGCGACGATCGCGTCGACCGGCTTGAGCCGGAAGAGCTGGCTGCGGACCGGGGCCGCGCGGCCCGGGTCGGCGCTGACTGTGCTCACGGGTGCTCCTCTGCGGCTGGTGCTGTGGTCTGGATCGCAGAGAGCATCACCACAGGTTGACCTGCTGTCAACCAGCGTTTCCTAGATCGGCTCCCGCCCGATCGGCAGGGCGGGAGCGAAGACCCACAGCACCCGGGTGGCCCCGTCCCTCCGCAGCGAGCGGAAGCCGTGCTCGGTGCCGGGCGAGAAGGTGAACGCGTCGCCGCGGCCCAGCGTCGTGACGTCGCCGCCGACGGTCACCTCGAGGTCGCCCTCGAGGACGAAGACGAACTCGACCTCGGCCGGCAGCGCGTAGGTCTCCTCGCCGCTCCCGCCACCCGGGGCGATCTCGGACAGGATGGCCTGCAGCCGCCGCTCCCCCGAGGGCGTGAGCAGGAACTCGGTCAGCCCCTGCCCGCCGAAGGCGATGGGCGGGTAGCTGCCGGCCCGGACGGCCTCGCCACCGGGCGCGGCCTCGAAGAGGCTGCCCGGCGAGATCTCCAGCGCGGCGCACACCCGCACCAGCGCGGCCACCGAGGCGCTGGCCTGGTCGCGCTCCAGCTTGCTGAGGAACCCCTTGGTCAGCCCGCTGGCCTCGGCCACGTCGGTGAGCGTCAGCCGGCGCGCCTGCCGGGCCGCCTTGAGCCGCCCGCCGATGCGCGGCGGGCCCGCGTCGGTCACTGCTGCCTCCATCGCCACCTCCCGGTCCTCCGCGGACCCTAGTTGCCGAGCGGGCGTTGACAAATGGGAAACACGAGTTGACAGTGACGGGCGACCCGGACGGGGGATCGGCGGCGCCGGTCCCGCACACCCCAGGAGACCCCGTGGAAGACCAGACCCCGATCGGCCCCGTCGACGCCACGCGGGTCCCCCGCTACGCCGGGCCGGCCACGTTCGCCCGGCTGCCCCGGACCGACGAGGTCTCCCGCGCCGACGTCGCCGTCCTCGGGGTGCCGTTCGACTCCGGGGTCAGCTACCGGCCCGGCGCCCGCTTCGGCCCCGGGCACGTGCGGGCGGGCTCCAAGCTGCTGCGGCCCTACAACCCGGCGCTCGACGCCACCCCGTTCGGCACCCAGCAGGTGGCCGACGCCGGCGACATCGGCGTCAACCCGTTCGACCTCGGCGAGGCGATCGAGACCATCGACCGCGAGGTGACCGCGCTGCGCTCCGACGGCGCCCAGCTGCTCACCATCGGCGGCGACCACACCATCGCGCTGCCGATCCTGCGCTCGCTGGCGCGTGACCACGGGCCGGTCGCCGTCCTGCACTTCGACGCCCACCTCGACACGTGGGACACCTACTTCGGCGCCCCCTACACGCACGGCACGCCGTTCCGCCGCGCCAGCGAGGAGGGGCTGATCGACCTGGAGCGCTCGCTGCACATGGGCATCCGCGGCCCGCTGTACAGCAAGCAGGACCTCGAGGACGACGCCGTGCTCGGCTTCCAGGTGATCCGCTCCGACGACTACGAGGTCGACGGCGTGCGCAGCATCGTGGAGCGGATGCGCAGCCGGCTGACCGGCGGCCCGGTGTACGTGTCGGTCGACATCGACGTCCTCGACCCGGCCCACGCGCCGGGCACGGGGACGCCGGAGGCCGGCGGGCTGACCAGCCGCGAGCTGCTCAACACGCTGCGCGGGCTGGTCGGGCTCGACGTCGTCGGCGCCGACATCGTCGAGGTGTCCCCGCCCTACGACCACGCCGAGCTCACCGCCGTCGCCGCGGCCCACGTGGGCTACGAGCTGCTGTCGGTCCTGGCGCTCAACCGCGCCGGCAGCTGAGCCGGGGCCTCAGAGCCCGGCGTCGGACGACGTCGGGCCCTGCGGTCCGCGGGTGCCCCAGGCGTAGGTCTGCTTGGCCAGGCCCAGGTAGAGGTGCGTCTCGGTGGACTCCACGCCCTCCACCGCGCGGATGCGGGCGACGACGTCGAGCAGCTGGTCGTCGTCCTCGCAGACGACCTCCACCAGCAGGTCGACCGTGCCCGCGGTGATGACGACGTAGTCGACCTCGGTGAACGCGGCGAGGCGCTCGGCAGCCGTGCGGGCGTCGCCGCTGGTGCGCACCCCGACCATCGCCTGCCGCGAGAAGCCGACCTGCAGCGGGTCGGTGACGCCGACGATCTGCATGACGCCGGCGTCGAGCAGCCGCTGCACGCGCTGCCGGACGGCGGCCTCCGACAGCCCGACCGCCGCGGCGATGCGCGCGTAGGGACGGCGGCCGTCCTCCTGCAGCTGCTCGATGATCGCCCGCGAGACGTCGTCCAGCACGAACTGCCGTCGGATGGTCACCGGTCCCCTCCCGCCTCGGTCACGACAGACCCGGCGGCTCCGGGCCCGTCGATGGTAACGACGCCCCCAGAGCCGGGTGCGGGCCTCACCGGGCGGCCGGCCGGCTCGACGGGACCTGCAGCGCGAGCCAGAGGTCGACCCGGTCCGGGGTGCTGTCCAGCCTCCGGCCGGTCAGCTGCTCGACCCGGGCCAGACGGTGGCGCAGCGTGTTCACGTGCACGTGCAACCGGTCGGCGGTCTCCTGCCACCGGCCGCCGGTCTCCAGGAACGCCCGGAGCGTGGTGCACAGGCCCGACTCGTGGCGCCGGTCGTGGTCCTCCAGCCGACCCAGCAGCGTCTGCCGGAAGTCCTCGACGTCGCTGCTGTCCTGCAGTGCGAGGAGGTGGGCGGCCCGGCCTCGCAGCTCGTCGGACAGCACCGTGCTCCCACCGCGCCGTTGCGCCAGCTCGGCGGACTGCTGCGCCTGGACGACGGCGCGCCGCAGGGTCGTCACGCCGTCGGGCGAGGTGCTCACGCCGGCTCCGGCGGCGCGCACCCGCCGGGCCAGCGCCGTGGCGACGGCCAGTGGTCCGTCGGCCTCCGGTACCGCGGCGCCGGGCAGGATGGCGAACAGCTCGGCCCCCCGCAGGGCGAGGACCGCGTCGGCGCCGGCGTCCTCACGCCAGCTCTCGGCCTGGGTCAGCGCCTCCTCGCCGTCGGCCACCCGGCACACCACCACGACCAGCGGCCGGTCCGGGTCCAGCCGGTAGGTCGCCAGCCGCGCGGCCGCCAGCTCGTCCTGCCGGCTGAGCACCAGCGACACCACCTCGCCGGAGAGGCGGCGCTCGGTCTCCCGCACGGCCCGCTCGCGGGTCAGCACCAGGCCGATGATCGGTGCGGCGGCGTCGGTGCGAGCCCGGACGAGCAGGTCGTCGCCGTCGACCGGGACGGCGAGCAGCGCAGCCCGGCGGCGGCCGGCCACCACCGGCCGCACCCGCCAGGTGCCGTGACCCGGCACGTCCACGTCCCGCGGCTCCTCCGTCCCGGCGGCCGCCGCGGCGAGGGCCTGGCCCGCCTCCGCGTCAGGAGGCGTACGGGCCCAGGCCATGGCGCCGCCGTCGCCATCGGTGATCCACACCTCCCGTCCGGTCGTCCGTGCCAGCACCCGCGCGACCGCGCCCAGCGCCGCCCGCGTCGGCTCCTCCTCCGCAGCCGCCAGCAGGTCGGTGGTGAGCCGCAGCGTCCCGCGGAGCACCGCCTCGCTCTCCCGCGTCAGCCGGTCGACGAACCACTGGGAGATGGCGAGGAAGGGCGTCTGCACGCCGACCGCGAACAGCGGCACCCCCTGCTCCCGGCACGCGCGCACGAGGGCCGGCGGCACGCGTTTGTCGGCGTCCAGCAGCCCGTAACCGAGCCCCGCCGCGCGGCGGCGGGCGAGAGCGCGGACGAAGTCCCCGGCGGAGGCCCCGCGCCGCCGCCAGACCCCGGCGGTGAGCAGCAGCTCCTCCCCGACGAGGTAGGGCGAGGGGTCGGCCAGCTCGGTGACGTGCACCCAGCGGATGGGGCGGTCCAGGTCCCCGTCGACGAGCATCTCGACGCTGAACCCGGGGACGTCGAGGAGGTCGCGGAGGCTGCTGGACATTGTCGGAATCTACAACGCGTTCGGGTGAGGTTGGGAGGTTCGTCCGAAGCTTGCGGCCCTGTGGCCTGCGACCCTCTCCCGTGGACCATCCGGCGCCGGCCGGCGCCCGCAGTGGAGGACGCGATGAGCGAGACAGCAGGAAGCCCGGAGCGCGGCCGGATCGAGGTGCGGTCGATCGACTACGTGCCCCGCGCGGAACGGCACGGCAAGGTGTGGCACCAGGGGCCGTTCTGGTTCGCCGGCAACTTCGTGCTCGTGACCATGGTGACCGGCTTCATCGGCGTCTCCCTGGGGCTGTCCCTGGGCTGGACCCTGCTGGCCATCGTGCTCGGCGTCGGGTTCGGCACCTTCTTCATGGCCTTCCACGCCAACCAGGGCCCCCGGATGGGCCTGCCGCAGATGATCCAGTCGCGCGCGCAGTTCGGCACCCGTGGCGCGGTGCTGCCCTTCGCCGCGACGGTCTTCGTCTACGTCGGCTTCATCGTCTTCGACCTGATCCTGGCCACCCAGGCGCTGCAACTGGTGCTGCCCGGCGGCCCGGGGTTCTGGTACCCGGCGCTGGCCCTGCTCAGCATCGCGATCGCCGTCGTCGGCCACGACCTGCTGCACTTCGTGCAGCGCTGGCTGACCTACGTCCTGCTCGTCGCCTTCGGCGTCTTCACCGTCTGGGCCGTCGTCCACCTCGGCGACGCTCGTCAGCCGGTGGAGACCGGCTGGACGCTCACCGGCTTCCTCACCATGTTCTCCCTCGCTGCGGGCTACCAGATCAGCTACTCCGTCTACGTCTCCGACTACTCCCGTTACCTGCCGGCCGACACCCCCTCGGGGAAGGTGATCGGCTGGACCTACCTGGGTGCGGCCGGGTCGGCGATCTGGCTCATGGGACTGGGGGCGCTGCTGGCCGACCGGCTCGAGGCGCCCGACGCCATCGGCAGCCTGGTGGCGGTGGGCAACGAGCTGTTCCCCCACTTCGGGACGGCGCTGGTGCTGGTCTCCGTCCCGGCGCTGATCGGGATCATGTCGGTCAACGCGTACGGCGCCATGCTCACCAGCGCCAGCGCGGTCGACGGCTTCCGCCGGATCTCCCCCGGGCTGCGGACCCGCGTCACCGGGATCGTCGTCGTGATGCTCCTGGCCGTCGTCATCGCCCTGGTGCTCCCCGAGGACTACCTCGGCAGCTTCAACACCTTCGTCCTGCTGATGCTCTACTTCCTGATCCCGTGGACGGCGGTCAACCTCGTGGACTTCTACTTCGTCCGCCGGGGCCACTATGCGATCACCGAGATCTTCAAGCCGCGGGGCATCTACGGGACCTGGCCCGCCCGGGGGCTCATCTCCTACCTGGCCGGCGTCCTCGCGATGGTGCCGTTCGTCGTCACCACCGCATACACCGGCCCGGCCGCCGAGGCCCTGGGCGGGGTCGACGTGTCCTTCGTCGTGGGCCTGGTCGTGGCCGGCGGCCTGTACCTGCTGCTCAGCCGCGACCTCGACACCGCGGCGGAGGAGCAGGCCCGGGCCCGCAGCGAGGAGGAGCTCGAGTCGCTGGTACGGCAGGGCCTGGCGCGTCCCTCCGACGGCACGGACGCGCTGGCATGAGCGCTCCACGGACGGCGGCCTCCCGCGTGCGGGTCGCCGTCGTCCAGCAGCCGCCCGCGGTGCTCGACCTCGCGGCCGGGGTCGACCGGGCGACCGCCGCCATCGCGGACGCCGCGGCCGACGACGCGCAGCTGGTGGTCTTCCCCGAGACCTGGCTGACCGGCTACCCGGCGTGGGTCTTCGGCCTGGCCGGCTGGGACGACGCGGAGGCGCGACAGTGGTACGGGCGGCTGCTCGCCCAGTGCCCCGCCGTCGACGGGCCGGAGCTGGACCCGCTGCGCGAGGCGGCCCGTCGGCACGGCGTGCTGGTGGCCATGGGCCTGGACGAGCGGACCGGCGCGGCCGGCGGGTCGCTGTTCAACACGCTGCTCTACATCGGCCGCGACGGTGCCACCCTGGGCGTCCACCGCAAGCTGGTCCCGACCCACACCGAGCGGATCGTGTGGTCACCGGCCCCGGACGCGTCCGGCCTGCAGGTCCACGACACCGAGGTCGGCCGCGTCGGCGGTCTGGTCTGCTGGGAGCACTGGCAACCGGTCATCCGCCAAGCGCTGCACGCGCAGCACGAACAGGTCCACCTGGCGCTGTGGCCCGACATGACCGAGATGCACGCCCTGGCGGCACGGACGTACGCCTTCGAGGGCCGCTGCTTCGTCGTCTCCGCCGCGCAGTACCTGCGGGCCGACGACGTGCCCGACGACCTCCGGGATGCCTACCGGCTGGGCGTCGGCCCGGACACCCCCGCCACCGGCACCTGGTTCCCCGGCGGCAGCGCCGTGGCCGGCCCGGACGGCTCGTGGGTCGCCGAGCCACTGCACGAGCCCGGAACCGTGCACGCCGAACTCGACCTGGAGCTGACGACGGCCTTCAAGCACGACCTGGACGTGGCGGGCCACTCCAGCCGGGCGGACCTGTTCACCCTCACCGTCGACCGGCGTCCCCGGGCGGCCGTCTCCTGGCGCGACGCCGACGTCCGCACGCAACCGACCGGGGCCGGCTGACCGGGACACCAGCCCCTGGCCGGCCGCCCCCGGTCAGCCGCCGCTCTCAGCCGATCGTCCGCACCAGCCGGCGCAGCTCCGCCACCACCACGCACGCCCGGCCCAGGACGTCGTCGCGGGCGGCCCCGGCCTGCCGGCGGACGGCGGTGAAGCGGGCCAGCGCCGCGGCGTGCCGGCCGGCGAAGGCGTCCGCGTCGCCGTCGGCGTCCCGCAGCAGCGCCGCCACGAGGGCCCACCGCAGCTGGTCCACCTCCTCCCGCAGGGCCGCACGGGCGGCGACGGCCCAGTGCGAGATGCCGGCCTCCTCCGCGGTCCAGGCGTGCACCCGCGGGAGCGCCAGCAGCTGCTCGACGGCGGCATCGGCCTCGACCACCCGGCCGATGCCGACCCCAGCGGTGCGGGCCACCCCGGCCAGGTCGACGAGGTCGGCCTGGCACCCGAGGACGGCGACCCGTGCGGCGAGCTCCGGGGTCGCGCCCGCTGCGGTCAGCTCGGCCTGCAGCGTGCGGGCCCGGTCGCCCGCGGCACCCGGCCGGGCCAGCCAGGCGGCCGGCTCGAGCTGGGCGACGACCGCGGCCAGCGCCGGTGCCGCCGCGGTCAGCGCCGCCGGGTCGGGGTGGGCCGCCAGCAGCCGGTCGGCCGTGCGCTCGGTGGCCGCCTGCAGCTCGGGCAGCGCCAGCCGCTCCACGGCCAGCGGCACCCCCTCACCGACCAGGCCGTCCACCTGCGCCCACACCGGGCCGAGGTCGAGCACCCGGGTGGCCACCGTGTAGGCGCGGGCCGCCACCGGGGTGGGGACGCCGTGGCGCTCCTCCAGCCGCAGCAGGAAGCCCGGGCCCACCCGGTTGACCAGGTCGTTGGCCAGCTGGGTGGCGGTGATCTCCCGGGCCAGCGGGTGGCGGGCCACCCGGTCGGGCCAGCGCTCGCGCACCGCCCGCGGGAAGTAGGCGGCCAGCACCCCGGCCACCGACGGGTCGTCGGCCAGGTCGCTGGCCAGCAGCTCCTCGCGCACCAGGTTCTTGGAGTGCGCGAGCAGCACCGCGGCCTCGGGCCGGGTGAGCCCGGCCCCGGCCTGGCGCAGCCGCTCGACCTCCGCCTCCGACGGCAGCCCCTCGAGGTCGCGGTCCAGGCCGTGCCGCTCGAGGTCCCCGATCAGCTGGGCGTGCCGGTCGAGCAGGAACGGCGCCTGGGCCGCGCACACCGACAGCGCCCGGGCCTGCAGCGCGTTGTCGGCGAGCACCGCCGCGGCCACCTCGTCCTCGACCGAGCGCAGCACCGCGTCCCGCTCGGCGCGCGGCACCCCGGCCAGCAGGACCTTGAGGTTGACCTCGCGGTCGGAGGTGTCGACGCCGGCGGAGTTGTCGATGAAGTCGGTGTTCAGCGCCACCCCGGCCCGCGCCGCGGCGATGCGGGCGCGCTGGGTCAGGCCCAGGTTGCCGCCCTCCCCCACCACCCGGCAGCGCAGCTCGTCGGCGGTCACGCGGACGGCGTCGTTGGCGCGGTCGCCGACCTGCGCGTCGGTCTCGTCGGCCGCGCGGACGTAGGTGCCGATGCCGCCGTTCCACAGCAGGTCGACCGGCGCGCGCAGCACCGCCCGCACCAGCTCGGCCGGCGAGAGCTCCTCGGCGTCCACGCCCAGCCGGGCGCGCACCTGCGGGGAGAGCGGCACGGACTTGGCGTCGCGGCGGTGCACCCCGCCGCCCGCGGACAGGGCGCTGCGGTCGTAGTCGTCCCACGAGGAGCCCGGCAGCGCGAACAGCCGGCGGCGCTCGGCCGCGGACCGCACGGGGTCGGGGTCCGGGTCGAGGAAGACGTGCCGGTGGTCGAAGGCCGCCACCAGCCGCAGCTCGTCGGACAGCAGCATCCCGTTGCCGAAGACGTCGCCGGACATGTCGCCGACGCCGACCGCCGTCAGCGGCCCGTCGGGGTCCACGCCCAGCTCGCGCAGGTGCCGGCGCACCGACACCCAGGCGCCGCGGGCGGTGATGCCCATGGCCTTGTGGTCGTAGCCGCTCGAGCCGCCGGAGGCGAACGCGTCACCCAGCCAGAAGCCGCGGCGCTCGGACACCTGGTTGGCCAGGTCGGAGAAGGTCGCCGTCCCCTTGTCGGCGGCGACCACCAGGTAGGGGTCGTCGCCGTCGTGGACGACGGTGCGCGGCGGGTGCACGACCCGGTCGCCGTCCCGGTCGTCGGTGACGTCGAGCAGCGCGCCGACGAAGGTGCGGTAGGCCGCGGCCACGCGCTGCTGCACGGCCGCGCGGTCCAGGCCGCGCAGGCCCTCCCGGACGACGAACGCGCCCTTGGCGCCGGCCGGCACGATCACCGCGTTCTTGACCATCTGCGCCTTGACCAGGCCGAGCACCTCGGTGCGGAAGTCCTCCGGCCGCTCCGACCAGCGCAGCCCGCCGCGGGCGACGCGGGCGCCGCGCAGGTGCAGCCCCTCCATCGACGGCGAGCACACGAAGGTCTCGACCTCCGGCCGCGGCCGGGGCAGCAGGTCCAGCTCCGCGGAGGCGATCTTCAGCGCCAGCGCCGGGCGGGGCGCCCCCGTGGCGTCGACCTGGTAGCGGTTGGTGCGCACCACGGCGGCCAGCACGTCGCGCAGGCCGCGCAGGATGCGGTCCTGGTCCAGGCTCGTCGTGCGGGTGAGCAGCTCGGCGAGGTGGTCGGCGGCCGACGCCGCGGCCGCGGGGTCGGCCGCGTCGGGGTCGTGCCGGGCGGCGAAGTGCGCCAGCAGCGCGCGGGCGAACTCCGGCGCGGCGAGCACCGTCTCCTCGACGTAGCCGCGGGACAGACCCAGCCCGACCTGGGCGAGGTAGCGGCAGGCGGCGCGGAGGACGGCGACGTCCGGGACCGGCAGGCCGGCGCCGACGGTCAGCCGGGAGAGGCCGTCGAGCTCGGTCTCCCCCGCCCAGGCCGCGGCCAGGGCCTGCTCCAGGCGGGGCAGTGCCGTGGCCGCCGCCGTGCCGGGCGGCAGCAGGAGCTCCAGCCGGGGGGGGGGGGGGGGGGGGGGGGGGGGGCGGGGGGGGGGGGGGGGGCGCGCCGCCCCCCCGCCCGGGCCCCCCGCCCGGCGCCG
>NZ_JBJGZQ010000054.1:0-14108 GCF_054050595.1 Geodermatophilus sp. SYSU D00779 | reverse complement strand
GTCGCCCTGCCGGCCTGCGCCGATCGCCCCACCGCTCCGGGGCCGCAGCCGCGGGGGGGGGGGCCGCCCCCCCCCCGCCCCCCCCCCCCCCCCCCCCCCGCCGCCCCCCCCCCCCCCCCCCCCCCACGGGGTGTGACGTGACGGCGCTCCCGCGGGAACGTCCGCCCAGCGACGCCGGCGTCCGCGCGGAGGAGGCGAAGTCGTTTGCACCGCAGTCTCCGAGCGCCCTAGCGTTGCTCCCCTCACGGGCGGGGCGGACGTGCTCCGTCTGCGGCTGTGGGTCAGCAGATCGGGGATGCCGAACGGGATGCCGTGCCGCCTCGTCGCGCTCAGCTTCGACGCGAACGACCCGCTCCGTCTCGCGCGTTTCTGGGCCGGCCTCCTGGACTGGGAGATGGCTGACGGGTCCCACGACGGCCCCGCGCTCCTGCCGGGCGATGACACCGGGTTCTGGTTCCGGTTCCTGCCGACGCAGGACCGGAAGACCGGCCAGAACCGGGTGCACCTCGATCTGACGAGCACGTCCCTCGAGGACCAGCAGCAGACGGTGGCGAGGGCGCTGCGACTCGGTGCCCGGCACATCGACGTCGGTCAGCGCCCGGAGGAGGGCCATGTGGTGCTCGCCGACCCCGAGGGCAACGAGTTCTGCGTCATCGAACCGGGCAACCACTTCCTGGCCGACTGCGGGTTCGTCGGGGCGCTCGCGTGCGACGGTTCGCAGGAGGTCGGGTACTTCTGGCGCGATGCGCTGGGCTGGCCGCTGGTCTGGGACCAGGACCAGGAGACCGCGATCCGCTCGCCGCACGGCGGTCCGAAGATCACCTGGGGCGGTCCTCCGCTGATGCCGAAGACGGGGAAGAACCGGCTGCACCTCGACCTCGCTCCACCTGTCTCCGGTGATCAGCAGGTGGAGGTCGACCGCCTCGTCGCCCTCGGGGCGACCCCGATCGACATCGGCCAGGGCGAGGTCGGCTGGGTGGTGTTGGCCGATCCCGACGGCAACGAGTTCTGCGTGCTGCCCCCTCGATGACCCAGTCGGATCCGCCGGGTGCGTTCCACGGGGCGATGCACGTGATCTGTGGTGCTGGTGTTTCGACGCACGGTCACCGTGGGCACGGAGGCAGCCGATGTCAGACGCGTGGAGGCGTTGATGATCGGCGTGCTGGTGGTGTGGGCCCTGGTGGCCCTCGGGTTCGCCGTCGTCCTGGGTCGCGGCATCCGCCTGGCCGACACCCGGGCCCGCGCGGAGCGGCCGTTCACCACCGCCGACCTCCCCGCCTCCTTCCGGCCCGGCGTGGGCAGCGCGCGCCGCTGACCCACCCGTTCGGGTGACCCACCGGCCGAGGGGTTCCGATCGGTTCCTGACCTGCCGATGACCGGGACGTGTGGATCTGGGTCGTCGGGGGACTGGTCCTCTGGGTGCTGCTGGCCTTCGCGGTTGCCGTCGTCGTCGGTCGTGGCATCCGGATCGCGGACACCCGCTCCGCCGACCCGCTCACCGCGCCCGAGCCGCTCGCCGACCTGCGGCTGCGCACGCCCCGCCGCCGCGTCCCGCTGCCGCCGGTCGGGATCGGCCTGGCCGCGACCGCGGTGCTGCTCGAGACCGTCGGCTACGTCGGCCGGCTGACCGGCGCCACCGGCCCGGTGGCCCGCGCGCTGTCCATGGACGCCCCGTTCTCCGCGCCCCGCACCTTCGTCGCCGCGCTGTTCGCGGTCGCCGCCGTGGCCGCGGTCGCCGGCGCCACCCGCGTGCCCGACCGTCGCGCCTGGTGGCTCGCCGTCGGGCTGGTCTGCGGCGGCATCGCCGTCGTCAAGGCCGGCGGCACCGTGCACGTCGAGGCCATGAGCGGGCTCTCGTCCGTCCTGGGCGAGACCGGCGCCGTCGTCGTGAGCGTCGCGCTCGTCGTCGCCGTGCTCGCCGTCCTGGCCGTGGTCAGCCGCGACGAGCGCCGCGACCGCCGCCGGGTGCTCACCTGCCTGGCCGGCTACGCGGGAGCGTCGGTCGGCCTCTCCGCGGTCTCCGCCGTGGCGGTCGGGCAGTGGGCGGTGACCGCCACCTACCTGGAGGAGTCCGGGGAGGCACTGGCCGGCGTCGCCGTGCTGGTCGCCGTCCTCGTCGGTGTGGCGCCGCGCCTGGTGCTGCCCGCCTCCTGGGTGCTCCGCCGCGAGGAGGACGCCGAGACCCTCGCCGTCCCCGGCGCGGTGCGCGACCGCGTCTCCGGCTGACGCCCGCGGCCCTCAGGCGCTGGTGCTGAGGGGCGCGATGCAGCACCCGTCGCACGCGTGCTCGGTGCGGACCTCACCGAGCGCCTGGAGGTGGACGACGTCGTCCGGGTCGGGGTGTCCGACGCCGTGCGAGCACATCCGGTCGGAGTAGCCGTAGTACTCCCGCCACACCTTCGGCCAGGCCCGCATGTGGTGGTTGCTCGGGTGGTGTCGGGAGCACCCCCGCCCCGCGCACAGCGCCGGGTCGTGCGGCGCGGCGAGGGTCATGGCCCCAGCGCCTCCCGCGGGCTCCCCGGCAGGGTGGGTGGGGACGACGGTGGGTCGGTCCGCGACGCCGGGTGACGAGGTCCGCGAGGCTGGTGCGGTGACGGGCGTCGACTCACTGGGGATCACCGTCGAGGAGGTCATGGAGCACAGCGTGGACGGGACACCTGCGGTCTCCCAGTGATCGACCTGTACAGCTCCTGTGTGCCCCTGACCACAGGCTGTCAGTACGCGCCGACAGCCGTGGCCCCGGACATCAGGACCTGGTCGTCGAGGACCTCCGACGGGAGAGCAGGTGGGCGGCGAGGAGGACGACCGCGACGCCGCCGATGATGAGGATAATCGTGGAGGCGGACCACGGGGCCTCCTGCTGCGCCGCCTCCTCCTCGGTGGCCGCCAGGTCCTGGAGCTGGGAGGCCAGGGCCACCACCGCGCCGGACCGGTCGCCCGCTGCGAGCCGGGGCTCGACCTCGTCGGTCACCGCGCGGTCGAGGTCGACCTCGGACAGCGGGAAGTCGTCGGCGACCCAGTACCCGTACTCGTAGGTCGACTCCGTCGCAGCCACGGCGAGCAGGACGGCGGTCTCGTCCAGGCCGGACAGCTGGGCGGTGTCCTGCGCCCAGTCCCCGGGGTCGGCGCCGTCGAACGAGGGCACCAGGACGGCGTACAGGTCCAGGTCGTCCTCGGCCGCCAGGTCCGCCACGGCCTGCTCGGCAGCCGGCGCCCCGGTGCCGAGGAGCCCGGCCTCGTCGGTGATCTGGCCGGTCACCTCGAGCGGGGGCTCGGCGGACGCCGTCCCGGCACCCGCCAACACGAGTGCCAGGACGCCGAGGACGGTCACGGGCCTGCGCAAGGGAACCTCCGGGGGACGGGAACGGGCTCAGCCGGAGGCGGACTCTACGCACGGATGCGCAGATCACGGGGATCCGATGCCCCATCGGGGGGAGGTCTCCAGCGGGTCGGGAGGCAGGCCGTGACCGTCGTCCGCCCTCGTCGGCGCGTCGTCTCGGCCGTCCGCGACCCGACCCCTCCCCTTCCGGGATGGCCGTCGTCACGTCGGGCGGTGGGGCGCCCAGGTGCGGGCGGAGCCGACCACCGGGGGCCCGTGGGCGGCCGCAGCGACAGCGACGTCCAGGATGGGGTCGAACCAGTCCAGCAGGTGCAGGGACCCGAACCGGCTGCGCGTGCGGCCGCCCTCGACGTCCTGCTCCGTCGTGGGGTCGAGCTCCACGCCGGACAGCTCGTCGAGGGTGACCACGCCCAGCTTCACCAGGCACTCCTTGCGCACCCAGTGGCGGAGGAAGGCGGACGGCGGGTCGCTCGCCGAGCGGACCCGGGCCGTCTCGGCGGCGGTGAGGGTGTGGGTCAGGACGGCGGGGTCGAGGTCCCTCGTCCGCGCTCCCTCGACGTCGACGCCGATCGGCCGCCGGTCCGCGCCCGCCGCCACGGCGCCGCGGGTGTGCGCCAGGCTGACGTGCAGCTCGGGGAGACCGGCGATCGAGGGCCTGCCGTGCTCGGTCGAGCCGCAGTCGGCACACTCCTGCACCAGCTCGAGCGCCTCGACCGGCCGACCGGTCAGCGCCGCGGCGCAGTGCCGGACGAGCAGGTGCGCCGCGACGTGGGCGTCGCGGTCGGCCCGGTGGCGCAGTGCGCCGGCGCGCCGCCGCTCGCGGGGCGTCAGCAGGTGTTCGCCTCCGGCGCGGAGGACGTCCTCGGGGCGGGCGAGGAGGACGAGGGGCGCACGATCGGGTGACTCTTCTCCCATTCTACGATCCACCTCCGTCACCGCTCTGGGCGTGTCGACGACCCGCTGAGACGTCGCCGATCTGCTGTGCGTGAATGCTCAACAGCAGAATGTAAGCCATCGACGCATTTCGATGCGGGACCATCACTGGGCGAGACAGTGCGGTCATCCTCCGTGATCGAAACGCCTGTTCTGCCAGGTCAAGGGGTTGCGATGTGAGCCTTTCGACCCTTGCCGCCGGACTTTGCGCCTCTCGGAAACGCCCACCTAACCTCGTGGAGTTCGTTCGCCGAAGGGCTGCAGAGAGTGAATACATGACAACGCATAGCGATGACTGGGACTTCTTCTCGACATTCGCGGGAGATGTCGAGCCGCAGGCCCCGACCACCGCTCCGGGCTACGACATGCGGGACAACACCGCCACGTCGTACCGGCTGCACGACAACTTCGTGGCCGAGATCTCCGGGCAGCGCTCGCTGGTCACCCGGTTGAGCCGGTTCTTCGAGCACACCTGCGACCAGCGGCCGTCGGCCACCGCGCTCGAGTGCGAGGGCGAGCGGGTCTCCTACGCCGACCTGGACCAGCGCGCGAACCGGCTGGCGAACCTGCTGATGGCCCGGGGTGCGCGCGCCGGCGTCCGCGTGGGGATCCTCCTGCACCGGTCGGTGAGCACCTACGTCGCCCTGCTGGCCGTCACGAAGACCGAGGCGACCTTCGTCCCGATCGACCCCGAGGCGCCCGCCGACCGGCTGCAGTACATCGCCGAGGACTCCTCGCTGAGCATGCTGGTGACGCACACGTCGTTCGCCGCGTCCTGCGTCGCGCTGCCCTGCGAGAGCCTGTACCTCGACGAGCTGGGGCCCGAGCTCGCGGTCCAGTCGAGCTCCCGGCCGGGCATCGAGTCCGACGGCGACCCGGTCTGCTACATCATCTACACGTCGGGCTCGAGCGGCCGCCCCAAGGGCGTCGAGATCAACCAGTCGAGCATCTGCAACTTCATCGGCATCGTGCCGTCCCTGTACGGGGTCGAGTCCACCGACCGCGTCTACCAGGGCATGACCATCGCCTTCGACTTCTCCATCGAGGAGATCTGGCCCACCTGGGCCGTCGGGGCGACGCTCGTCGCCGGCCCCACCGACGGCCGCCGGGTCGGGTCGGGCCTGGCGGACTTCCTCGAGGACAACGAGATCACGATGATCTACTGCGTCCCCACCGTGCTGGCGACCCTCGACCGCACCCTGCCGCTGATCCGCACGGTGAACGTCGGCGGTGAGGCGTGCCCCCGCGAGCTCGTCGACCGCTGGGGACCGGGCCGCCGGATCCTCAACACCTACGGGCCCACCGAGACCACCGTCACCTGCACGATGGCCGAGCTGCGGCCGGGCAAGCAGGTCACGATCGGCCGCCCCCTGCCGACCTACCGGGTCACCCTGCTCGACGACGACCGCAAGCCGGTCCCCGCGGGGCAGGTCGGGGAGATCTGCGTCGGCGGGCCCGGCGTGGCGCGCGGTTACGTCAACCGCCCCGACCTGACCGCCGACCGCTTCATCCCCGATCCCCGCGGCATCCCCGGCGAGCGCATCTACCGCACCGGCGACCTCGGCCGCTTCCTGCCCGACGGCGAGCTGGAGTACCTGGGCCGGGCGGACAGCGAGGTCAAGGTGCGGGGCCACCGCGTGGACCTCCAGGAGATCGAGAGCGTCCTCCTGGAGCACCCTCAGGTGACCGGCGCCGTCGTCACCCTGCTCGCCTCGCCGGACACCGGCGGGGACCTCGCGGGCTACGTCATCCTGCGGGACGCCGGGGCGGCCGACGCCGTCATCCCCGAGCTGCACGAGCAGCTGGTGGCCCAGATGCCGCCCTACATGGTCCCGTCGTACCTCGACGCGGTCACCTCGATCCCGATGCTGCCCAGCGGCAAGGCCGACCGCGGCCGGCTGCCCGCGCCCACCCGTCCCCGGCTGATCCGCACCGACCGCGAGCACGAGCCGCCGGCGACCCCCGCGGAGGCCTGGATCGCCGGTCTGTGGGAGGAGATGCTCAACCTGCCGGCCGGCGCGGTCTCGGTGGAGGCGAACTTCTTCGAGGCGCTGGGTGGGCACTCGCTCGTCGCGGCGAACGTCGTGTCCGCGATGCGGGAGAGCGACCTGGGCTCGGGGCTGTCCATCCTGGACTTCTACAAGCACCCCACCGTCCGGGACCTCGCGACGTTCCTCGAGGACGGCACCGCCGGCCCGTCGGACGAGCCCGTGACCCTCGAGCCGCGCGAGCCCCGGCCGGGACCGCCGTCCCGGGAGCGGGTCCTCGGCTTCGGGACGGCGCAGGTCTCGATCCTCTACGCGATCATCCTGCTGTTCCTGCTCCCCGTCGGCGTCCTCTACGGGCTCAACGACGGCCAGCCCTCGCTCGCCCTGGTCCTCCAGCTGGCGATCGCGCTGCCGACCGTCTACCTGCTGGCCCGCTGGGTCCTCCCGGTCGTCGGCGCACGGCTGCTCTCCCGGGGGCTGCGCGCGGGTGACCACCCGCTCTGGGGTGGCATGCACCTGCGGGTGTGGACCGTGCAGAAGCTGATGTCGATCTCCCCGCTCACCGTCCTCAGCGGGTCGCCGTGGGCGGTGACGTACCTGCGGCTGGCCGGTGCGCAGATCGACGACGAGGCCCACATCGGGACGGCGAACGTCTCGCTGCCGTCGATGCTGCGGGTGGGCCGCGGCGCGACGATCGGCTACGGCACGCAGCTGCACGCCCACCGCATCGCCGAGGGCATCCTGACCATCGGCCCGGTCACCGTCGGTGCCGGCGCGGTCGTCGGGTCCGAGAGCGTGCTGGAGTGCGACTCGGAGGTCGGCGAGAACGCCATCCTCAGCGACCAGTCGCTGCTGCCGTCCCGCCGGATCGTCCCCGCCGGCGAGACCTGGGCCGGGTCCCCGGCCCGTCCGGCGCCCGACTCGATGGACCCGGTCGTCGAGCTCATGGCGTCCTGCGCCGACGCGCCGCGCACCTGGTCCGGCCGCCTCCTGGCCGGCTTCGCCGGTGGTGTCCTGCTGCTCGAGCTGCTGCCCTTCATGATCCTGCTGCCGGTGGTGGCGGTCGTCTGGTGGGTCCTGCTCAGCTTCGGGACGGCGGCCGGCCTCCTGGCCACGGCGCTGTCCGGCCCGCTGTTCGTGGCGGCCTCGTGCGCACTCATCCTGGGTGCCCGGCGCCTGGTCCTGCCGGCGACCCCGGAGGGTGTGCACCACCTGCGGTCGCAGCTGGGCCTGGAGAAGTGGCTGGGGGACAAGCTGCTCGAGCAGAGCCTGCTGTTCAACAACACCATGTACTCGACGCTCTACACGCCGATGTGGCTGCGCGCGCTCGGGACCAAGGTGGGCAAGGGCGCCGAGGTGTCCACCATCGCCAACATCGACCCGGAC
This sequence comes from Geodermatophilus sp. SYSU D00779, assembly GCF_054050595.1. Lineage (NCBI taxonomy): Bacteria > Bacillati > Actinomycetota > Actinomycetes > Geodermatophilales > Geodermatophilaceae > Geodermatophilus > Geodermatophilus sp. SYSU D00779. The sequence goes on along the minus strand of NZ_JBJGZQ010000054.1, from coordinate 6,461 downwards.
CTGCTCACGGTGGGGGAGGGCAGCTTCGTGGCGGACATGGCCAGCGTGGGCAGCGCGACCTACGCCAACGGCCACGTCGCCTTCCGGCGGACCGAGATCGGCTCCCGCGCCTTCGTCGGCAACGCCGCCTTCGTCCCGTCGGGTTCGCACCTGGGCGACGGGTCGCTCATCGGCGTCCGCTCGGTCCCGCCGACCGCCGGGACCGAGGCCGGCACCTCGTGGCTCGGCTCACCGCCGTTCTTCCTCCCCCGCCGCGAGGTGTTCGAGGAGTTCACCGAGGCGGAGACGTTCACGCCGTCCAGGCGGCAGGTCCGTGCCCGCTACGCGATCGAGGCCCTCCGGATCGTGCTGCCGAGCTCCCTGCTGGCCGTCGCGACGTTCGCGACCCTGTACGGCCTCTCCGCGCTGGCGCTCTCCTGGAACACGGTGGCCACCGTGCTGCTCGCGCCGCTGGTCGCCCTGACCTCCAGCGTCCTGGTCGTGGTCCTGGTGGCCGCGCTCAAGTGGGCCGTCGTCGGCCGCTACCGGCCGCGCGTGCGACCGCTGTGGAGCGGCTTCGTCCGCCGGACGGAGTTCGTGACCGGCATCTACGAGGCGGCGGCGGTGCCGGCCCTGCTCACCTTCCTCACCGGCACGCCCCTGCTCGGCCCGGCGCTGCGGCTGTTCGGCTGCCGGGTCGGCCGGCGGACGCTGGTCGACACGACCTACCTCACCGAGTTCGACCTCGTGACCATCGGGGACGACGTCTCGGTGGGCGCGAACGCATCGCTGCAGACCCACCTCTTCGAGGACCGCGTCATGAAGATGGACCACGTCATCCTGCGGGACCGCGCGACGATCGGCGACAAGGCCGTCGTCCTCTACGGCTCGGTCGTGGAGGAGGACGCCACCCTGTCCGCGATGTCGCTGGCGATGAAGGGCGAGGTGCTGCCGAGGGAGACCACCTGGTGCGGCATCCCGGCCCAGAAGGTCGGCCGGGCTCCGACGGCGGCGCCGGCGCGCGACCGGCGCCGGGCGTTCGCCGGGGCGACGGCGGCCCGGCGATGACCGCGAGCAGGCAGTCGTCGCTGCCCCACGCCTGCGAGCCGGCGCCGTCCGGCGACGTCTCGGGCACCCCGTCGAGCACCGCGCCGAGCCTGCGGCCGAGCGCCCGCCTGGTCGGCATCGACGCCGCCCGCGGGATCGCGCTGTTCGGCATGATGGCCGTCCACAACATCACCGCCGTCGACGACGACGGGGAGGTGTCGCTGGCGTGGACGCTGGCCGCGGGCAAGTCGGCGGCGCTGTTCGCGCTGCTGGCCGGCGTCGGTGTCGCGTTCGCCACGGGGCGCCGGCAGCGGCCGACCGCGCGGACCTGGCCGGGGTACGCGGCCGCGCTGCTGGTCCGGGCACTCATCATCGGCGGCGTCGGGCTGCTCCTGGGCGCCCTGGTGCCCGCCGACCTCGCCTCGGTGATCCTGCCGTACTACGCGCTGCTGTTCGTCTTCGCGATCCCGCTGCTCACCCTGTCCGGCCGCGCGCTCATCGCCCTGGCCGCGACGATCACCGTGGTCATGCCGGTCCTCAGCCACTGGCTGCGGTCCGGTACCGAGGTGCGGGACACGGTGCCGAACCTGGCGTTCGGCGACCTGGTCAGCGCCCCGGGCCACGTGCTGCGGGAACTCGCGCTGACCGGCGTGTACCCGGCCCTCTCCTGGATGGCCTACCTCTGCGTCGGCATGGCGGTCGGGCGCGCGCTGCTGACCTCGCGGCGCACCGTCGTGCTGATCACCCTGACCGGTGCCGGGCTGGCCGTGGCGGCTCAGACGATCTCGTGGTTCCTGCTCGACGTCCTCGGCGGCCGCGCCGAGCTCGAGGCGGTCGCGAGCCGGTCCATGACCTCCGGTGAGCTGGCCGAGGTCATGGGGGTCGGGTGGACCGGGACGACGCCGACGGACACCGGCTGGTGGCTGGCGACCCTGGCCCCGCACTCCACCACGCCCCTGGACCTGGCCTTCACCATCGGGCTCGGTCTGGCCGTCCTCGGCGTCTGCATCCTCGTCGGTCGCACCACCACCGCCCTCCTGCGGCCGCTGGCCGCCGCGGGCAGCATGACCCTGACGCTGTACTCGCTGCACCTGTTGCTGCTGAGCTCGCCCGGCATGCCCGGCGAGGGGCTGGGGCTGCTCCTCCAGACCGTCCTGGTCGTGGCGTTCGCGCTGGTGTGGAGCCGCTACCACGCGCGCGGCCCGCTGGAGGAGCTCGTGGCCCGGGCGACCGGTGCGGTGCGCCGCAGGGTGCAGTCGTTCACGGAACCGCGGCGGGAGGTGCTGGTCCTCGACGACGACGGCCGGGTTCGTGCGCCCTGACCTCCCGGTCCCGGGCTCCCGCGCCTCGCGCCTGGCGCTCGTGTACCGCGGTCCGGCGTCGACCCCGGGGTGCCCGGAGGCGGTGGCGGCCGCGCTGCGCCGGAGCAGGTGGGACCTCGACGTCCGCTTCGTCGGGCCGCGGGAGGACCTCCCGCTGGAGCCGGAGGTGCTCGCCGGCGCCCGGCTCTACGCCCAGCCCGGTGGGGGTGGCCTGCGGCGGGCGTACCGGAAGATGAGGCGCTCCCGCGAGGCCATCCGGGAGTTCGTCGGGTCCGGCGGGGGGTACCTCGGGTTCTGCCTGGGCGGCTACCTCGCCGGCGAGACCCCCGGCTTCGGCCTGTTGCCCGGGGACACCGACCGGTTCATCTCCTCGCCCGGCGCCCGGCCGGACCACGACGGCGACAGCCTCGTCACCCTGACCTGGGCGGGACGCCGTCGCCAGGTCTACTTCCAGGACGGTGCGTGGTTCGACCTGGACCCGGCCCGAGGACCGGCGGAGGTGCTGGCCACCTACGACAACGGGTTGCCCGCGGCGGTCGTCGCACCCTTCGGCCGAGGCGCGGTGGGCGTCGTGGGGCCGCACCCCGAGGCCTCGCCCGACTGGTACACCGACAGCGGGCTCCCGGTGCCCGACGACCTCCAGGCCGACCTCACCCAGGACCTGGTCGACCGGGTGATGACGGCCGGCCGGCCGGCGGACCGCCTCGGCTGAGCCCGGAGGCCACGGTGGGCGCTCCCGGCGGGGAGCGCCCACCGTGGTCGTCACGAGGCGTCGATCAGCTGCCCGACCGTGCGGCCCAGCCGTCCGTCGAGGGCGTGGCCGACGCCGGCCGGGTACTCGCTCGACGTGACGACGCCGCGGCCGGCGTAGAAGCGCTCCCCGGCCTGCGCACCCCAGGAGGCGGTCAGCGGGACGGACGTGTCGGCGGTACCGGTGAACCAGTGGCCGCGGACCCCGGCCATGCGGGCGGCCGTCACGGCGGACCCGCCGTCGGCCGGCGGGCCACCGCCGCCGAACACCACCCAGCCGCCACCCAGGCGCATCAGCTCCGGGTGCCGCGGCACGAGGAAGCGGGTGATCTCCTGCGCGCCGGAGGAGAAGCCGCTCAGCCACACCTCGCTGACGGGGTACTTGCTCAGCTGGTCCTCGATGAGCCCGGCGAGGAAGTCCGCGTAGCCGCTGGTGTCGCCGGTGTGCCAGCACTCGCAGGACTGGTTGGGGCTCTCCACGGCGAGGGTCATCATGTTGCGTGCCCTGCTGGTGGCCACCAGCCCCGACGAGCCGCCGAGCGCGTAGGACGACGTCGGGTTGTCCACGCCGTACTCGCCGGTGCCGTCGACGTAGACGACCAGCCCGACCGGCTTCGCGGGGTCGATGCCGGCGGCGTAGAGCAGGTAGTTGCCGGTCTGACCGTTGCCCGCGGTGAAGGACCGGCGCGCCTGGTCGGTGAACGTCCCACCCGACCCGCCGGTGGAGGCACCGGCAGCGGCGGGTGCGGCAGCCGCGGCGACGGGAGCGGGAGCGGCGGCAGGGGCGGAGGCGCTCGTCGACCGGCCCGACGAGGAGTCGCGCTTCCGGCGTCCCTGGTCTGCGGTGGCGGCCGCCTGCGGGGCGCCGGGGACGACCTGGGTCGGGACGGCTGCCGCTGCGGACCCGTCCGTGCCCTCGACCTCCGACCCGGTGGACCCGGCGGCGGGGACCTGCGTCTGCGGCTGGGCGGGAGTCGTGGGGTCCGGTGCCGCCGGGGTCGGCACCGGGGTCGGGACGGCGCTGCTCGGAGCGGTGGGGGCGTCGCCGAGCGAGAGCGGCTGGTCGATGGCCGCCTGGCTGCTCACGTCGGCCTGGCCGGCCGTGCCGGCAGCGCCGACCTGGAGGTCGGCGGGGCCGCACGCGGCGGTGGCCAGGGAGACGAGAGCCGCGGCCGCGAGGACGCTGGCGCGACGGCCGGCCGTAGAGAGGGAACTGCGCACGAGTGGTCCTCCGGACATCCGCTCGCTGATGGCGACGGACGGTGATTGCGTAGTGACTGAAGGAGGCTGACACATGCGGTGCGCATACGCTAGATAACAACCAGTAACGGTCGTCTCATCTGTCTCACCCGTCTCAGGGACACCGGTCCCCCTGCCGATGACAGATGGCTCACTCGTCGTCGCGAGCGGAACGCAGGCGGGTGGGTGGACGTCAGAATGGGAGTACCGGCCGGGACCGCCCGGTCGCCCAGGCCTCGAGGACGGGGATGCGCGCAGGTCGACGGTGGTCCACGGTTGCCCTGGCGTGTTCGGCGCTGGCGCTCAGCGGCTGTACCTCGGCGGGGCTGGGCGACGCCGACCCGGGGCCCGACGACGCCGAGCCGTGGCCCGACCGGCCCGTGGTCGACCTGCGCTTCGAGGTCGCGCCCGACCTCGCGACGGTGGCCGGGCGGGAGGTCGTCGAGTTCACCCCGGACCTGGACACCTGTGAACTGGTCTTCCGGTCCTGGCCGAACAAGCCGGCCACCTCGCGTGGGGGGAGCTCGTTGACGGTGTCCGACGTGCGGGTCGACGGCCGGGACGCCGACTTCCTCGACATCGCCGCCGGCGCACCGGAGGGCGCGCCGGCCGGCACCCTGGTCGAGGTCCCGCTGGCCGACTGCGTGTCGGCGGGGGAGACCGTCACCGCCGAGCTGACGTTCGACCTGGTCCTCGGTGAGGAGGTCAACGAGCGGGTCGGGACCTCCTCCGCCGCCGAGGTCGCCTGGTTCGCCACGGCGTTCCCCCTCCTGGCGTGGGAGCGCGGCCGCGGCTGGGAGCGCGGTCCCGCCGTCCCGGTCATCGGCGAGACCGCCGTGAGCGAGGACTTCCTGCTGGACTCGATGGAGGTCGTCGCGCCGTCCGGCTTCGAGGTCCTCGGCACCGGGGCGGCGGACGGCACCGAGGACCAGCAGGACGGGACGACCGTCCACCGCTTCACCGCCCCCGCGGTGCGGGACGTGGCCGTCGCGGTGGGGGAGATGGACGTGGCCGAGCGGACGATCGACGGCGTCCGCGTCCGCGTGGGGCTGGACCGGGGGGTGGGCGAGGCCGGCACGGAGGCCTGGCTGGACCAGATCGAGGAGTCCAACAGCGAGCTCGTCGACCTGCTCGGGCCCTTCCCCTACGACGACCTGTGGGTGGTGGTGCTGTCTGCCCAGACGAGCGGCGTCGAGTTCCCCGGGGCCATCCAGTTCGGCGACGTGGACCCGGACGACCGGCGGGGTCTGGTGACGCACGAGCTCGCGCACATGTGGTTCTACGGCCTGGTGGGCAACGACCAGGGCGAGCACCCGTGGCTGGACGAGTCGTTCGCGACGTTCGCCCAGACGGTGGCCGACGGCGACGAGCAGCCCTTCGCCCACCTCGCCGCGGAGGACTCCCCGCCGGTGGGCGGCTCCATGACGTACTGGGCGGCGGAGGTCCGGCGGCCCAACAGCACCTACTACGACACCGTCTACACCCTCGGCGGCGCCGCCCTGGTCGAGGCCCGGCGACAGGTCGGCGAGGAGGCCTTCGACGCCGCCCTGGCCGACTACGTGGCGGCGAACGCCCACTCCATCGCCACCCCCGACGACGTCCGGGAGGCATTCGCCGACCTGCCGGAGGTCCTCGAGGTGCTGCGCGAGGTCGGCGCGCTGTCCTGACCGCGCCGGCCCGACGCGGTCGGCGGGGAGCGGTCGTTCGCCGGGGGCAGGTCCCTCCCCAGTGGTGACGACGGGGCGTCCCCGGCTTCGACGGCTGGCAGAGACCGAGGCGTCACTCACCGTGATGGGCACGTCGTCGGGAGTGAATGCGTCCGTCCGGTCGAACGGCGCCGAGCCGGGTGCGCACAGTCGGCCCAAGGAGGCTCTGACCAGCGCGGATGGTCGACAGAGCGGGGGTCGCCGCCCGCCTCCCCCGCAGCAGCCGGTGAGTGGGATCACCTGTTCGCGTGACGGCGCAGGGTCCACCTTCCCAGGTACTGTCACTCAGCGTGAGCGGAGCGCGGACGTGGACGGTCGGGGTCACCGGCGCCACCGGGTACGCCGGGGGTGAGGTGTGCCGGCTGCTGGCCGGGCACCCGAACCTGGCGCTGGCCGGGGTGCACGCCAACTCGAGTGC
>NZ_JBJGZQ010000053.1:0-16842 GCF_054050595.1 Geodermatophilus sp. SYSU D00779 | reverse complement strand
GGAGAAGCTCGGCCACACGGTGGTCCTCGACCCGGCCGCCTGAACCTAACTGCAGAGGCACTGGAGGACGGCCTTCGGCCGCCCCGCGCTGACGCGCGCCTGCAACTCACCTATTCACGGGTCTGTGTCGCCTCATGATCTTGTTCGGTTCGGTAGCGGAGATGGGAGCGAAGAACGTCCGCCGGCGAGGATCCGAGTACGCAGCCGATCGGGTCGACGGTCCGGCCGTGGTTGGCAGCTGATGCCCGGAGCTGAGGCGGCGGACTCGGCGGCTGTGGCCACGGGGAGGGATCCGCAGCGGTTATCCCCGTCTGTCCGGCAGCGCGCCGCCGAGAGGAGGTCGCGCGGTGAGGGGTGACATTGCGCTGCCGCGGAGATGACCCTGCCGAGGGCGTGTCACTGCCACAGGCCGAGGACGAGTCGGGGCTCCCCGACCGGTCGGGTACACCAGCTGGGCCCGTGGACGCCGGACTGCAAGGCCCGGCGCGACCGCGGTTTGTCGCTACTGGGGACGGCGGATACGCAACAGGCCGCGTTGCGCGATGGCGATTGTGCCCGTAAGCGTGGTCACGTCGTGACCGGTGACCACCTCGGCGAGCGCGGCGAGCACGGTCGGGACCGACTGGTCTGCTGGTCGCAGCACGAGGATCCCGGCGTGGCTGCCCGGCGGGTAGGTCCGGATGTCGCCCAGTCCACGATCCAACGTGATCAACAGTCGTCCCGTAGCGGCCGCAGCGGCCACGACCTGAGGATCGGTTGCGCCTGCCAGGTTCTCGTCGACGACGGTGTCGACATCGTGTCCGGCGGCGATGAGCACATGACTGGCCGAGCGAGGCATGTTCTCGTCGAGCTTGACCTTCACTCGCGGCTCAGCGGAACCAGTTCCTCACGGGCCAGCAGCGCCCCGTAGGCGGCGGCCGCCTGCACTCCTTCGGAGGTCAGGGTCGGATACTCCGCGACGATCTGTTCGGTGCTCATCCCGGCGGCCAGGCAGTCGAGCACCACGCTGACCGGCACGCGGGTGCCGACGATGACCGCCTGGCCGCTCAGCACGGCCGGATCGGTGGTGATCAACCCCAGTCGGTCGGGACTCATGCGCCCAGTGTGCCCGCGCTCGCGATCTACGACAGCATGCCGGTCCTCCCGGCCGCCCCGTCGCCCACCAACGCGACGTCACCCCGGTGATGTGAGCTCCGGCCGGAGCCCGGAGCCCCGGTCGACCAAGCACGAACCGTCGCCTCCGCGCTCCGACCGACGAACGGAGCCGAGCGCCGACAGCCGCAGCACACAGGCCGGAGCCCCCGACGTACCGGAGCAGAACCGGAGACGAACCGGAGGAGGTCGGGAGGACCAGGAACCGGGAGGGACGTCGAGAGGGCCCGGTGCGCATGCGTAGGCAGCTCACGGCCGGTGCCCGCGGCACGCGACGCAGTGGACCGGCGGCTCGACCCCGCCGTCGTGCCAGTGTTTCGGCACCCTGACACCGATGACGGCAGCAACGGCGTTGCGCGCTGGCCGGTGGGATGTGCATCGGGCTCGCAGGGACGACGCCGCCCGACCTCCTGCCGCCTCCAGCCGGGGCCGAGCGTCAGGTGTGGGAAGCACCATCGTCGGCTTCCGGTGATCGTCGTCCCGGAGCGCAGGAGAACCGGAGAAGGACAGGAGATCGCCGGTGCACCGTCAGCGATCGGAGCGGAACGGCGCCTTCCGAGGTGCCGCGCCACCCCGGACGACAGCGGGCCGAGGACGAAGACCTCCCGAGGAGGCGACATGGGAGACCCACAGCGCTTACCCGACGGGCTGGCCACCACTGCCCTGTTGCTGACGCCCGAGGAGGCCGCCACGGTGCTCCGCGTCGGCCGCACCACGATCTACGCGCTCATGAAGGCAGGCGACCTGCAGCCGGTCCACATCGGCCGCAGCTGCCGGCTGTCGCGGGCCGAGCTCGAGCGCTACGTCCGCGGCCTGGAGGCTCCCCGCCCCGTTCCCCCTCGTTCGCCGAGACGGAACCGGACGACAACGGACCAGCGCGGACTCTTCGAGCTCGGCCCGCCGTCGCCCGATGCCGCGTGAGTTCACAGGGGGCCTGTCCGCGTCCGAGCGCGCAGCCAGACTGGACCTCCAGCCCACGGCCCAGGGGTGACTGATGGCGACACGCGCCTCGAACGGCGAGTCGACGATCTACAAGGGCGCCGACGGGCGCTGGCACGGCTACGTCTCCGTCGGGTTCAGGCTGGACGGCAAGCCCGACCGCCGGCACGTCAGCAGCAAGAACCGCGGCGTCGTGGTCTCGAAGGTCCGGGAGCTTGAGCGCAAGCGCGACTCAGGAATGGTCGGCGAGACGTCCACCCCGACCGTCGCCTGGTGGCTCGAGCACTGGCTCACCACCATCGCGCCGCGCCGGGTACGCCAGCGGACCCTGGAGAGCTACGAGTCCGCCGTCCGCAAGCACCTGATCCCTGGCATCGGCCGCCACCGGATGGATCGGCTGCGACCCGAACACCTCGACCAGCTCTACACCGCCCTGCTGGACGACGGCTACTCCCCCGCCTCCGTCCTCCGCCATCACCGGATCCTCTCCCGGGCCCTCACCGTCGCCGTCCAGCGCGGTCACATCCCTCGCAACGTCGCCGCACTCGTCGACCCACCCGCCCAGCGCCCCAGCGACATCGCCACCGCCCTGGACCTCGGCGAGGCCCGCGCCGTCCTGGAGGCAGCCGCGCACGTCCGCAACGCCGCCCGCTGGACCGTCGCCCTCGCCCTGGGCCTCCGGCAGTCCGAAGCCCTGGCGCTGCAGTGGAAGGACATCGACCTGCTCACCGGCACGCTGACGGTCCGGCGGAGCATCCACCGCGTCCGCGGCGGCGGGCTGATCTACGAGGAGCCGAAGACCCGGCGCAGCCAGCGCACGCTCGCCCTGCCCCTCCCCCTGGTCGCCGCCCTGCAAGAGCACAAGGCCGCCCAGCTCGGCGAGCGGATGCTGGCCGGCTCCGAGTGGCACGACGAGGACCTGGTCTTCGCCCAGCCCAACGGCCGGCCGATCGACAAGAAGGCCGACTACGACGACTGGACCCGTCTGCTGCAGGCCGCCGGCGTCCGCCACGTCCGGCTGCACGACGGCCGGCACACCGCCGCCACCCTGCTGCTGAGCGAGAACGTGCACCCGCGGGTGGTCATGGAGCTGCTCGGCCACAGCCAGATGCGCACGACGATGGACATCTACAGCCACGTCATGCCGGCCCTGGCTCGGGAGGCGGCGGACCGGATGGGCACCCTGCTGCTGCCGGGTAAGGGTGGACGAACTGCAACCACAACTGCAACCAGAGACGACGCAGGCCGTTCCCCGCAAGGGGAACGGCCTGGTCATCGGGGTGGAGCTGAGGGGACTCGAACCCCTGACCCCCACACTGCCAGTGTGGTGCGCTACCAGCTGCGCCACAGCCCCGTGACTCGACCCGGTCTGGTGCGTCCGAGCCAGGGGCAACTGTACAGGGCCGCGACGGCTCCCCGGCGCAGGGGGTCGGGATGGGTCAGCCCTGCTTCATCTGGGCGATGCGGATGTGGTTGCCGAAGGGGTCGCGGAGGCCGAAGTCGATGCCGTAGGGCTGGTCGACCGGCTCCTCGGTGATCTCCACGCCCTTGGCCTTGAGCTCCGCGTGGGTCTCGTGCGCGTCGTCGCACGCGAGGAACAGGTGCCCGCCGGCGGCGCCCTTGGCGATGAGCTCCCGCACCTGAGCGGCGGTCTCGTCACTGAGGGACGGCGGACCCGGCTCCTCCAGCAGGACGGCCCGATCGGGCTGGCCGGGCAGGTTGACGGTCAGCCAGCGCATCGGGCCGAAGTGCATGTCCGACTGGACCTCGAAGCCGAGCTTCCCGACGTAGAAGTCGAGGGCCCGGTCCTGGTCGGGCACGTAGATCTGGGTGATGGTGATCGCGGTCAGCATGGGCGAGACGCTAGAGACGATCACACCCCCGGGGCTTCTCCGAAACTGCTCGGTCTGGCCCAGGCCATCGCGAAGCACGTGGGCACCGGCGGGAGGGGGCCGCGGCGCCGGTACGCCGACGGCGGCTCCCCGACGACGTCCCGGAACACCCGGCTGAAGGTGCCGAGACTCGAGAAACCGACGTCCATGCAGATGTCGGTGACGCTGCGGTCGGTGGAGCGCAGCAGGAACATGGCCCGCTCGACCCTCCGCCGCTGCAGGTAGCGGTTGGGCGTCTCCCCGAAGGTGGCCCGGAACGTCCGGATGAAGTGCGCCTCGGAGACCTGCGCGATCCGGGCCAGGGTGGGGACGTCGAGCGGTTCGGCGTAGGAGCGGTCCATCGCGTCCCGGGCGCGCAGCAGCCTGCGGTTGGCGTCCTCGACCGCGCTGCCCACGCCGCTCATCCCACCAGGGATCAGACCTCGACGCCGCGCTCCGCCAGCCACGGCACCGGGTCGATGCGCTTGCCGTTCATCCCGCCCTGGTGCACCTCGAAGTGCAGGTGCGGACCGGTCGACTGGCCGCGGTTGCCCAGCAACGCGATCGTCTCGCCGGCCTCCACGTACTGGCCGGGCTCGACGAGGATCTCCTCCATGTGGCCGTACACGGTCACGTCGCCGTTCTCGTGGAGGACGTAGACGGCCAGGCCGAAGCCGCTGGCCGACCCGGCCCGCAGGACGACGCCGTCCATGGCCGCGTACTCCGGCGTCCGCATCGGGGCGGCCAGGTCGATGCCGTAGTGGAAGGTGCCCCACCGGCCCCCGTAGCCACTGGTGAAGCGGGCGCCGTCGACGGGCAGCACCGCCTTGGGCCGCGCGGCCTCCCGGGCCGCCTCGGCGGCGGCCGCCTCCGCCGCGGCGCGCTCGGCGCGCGAGGCGGCCACCTCGGCCAGCCGGGCCTGGGCCTCGGCCTCGGTGATCGAGGCCATGGGCAGCGCCTCGACCTCGTCGCCGGTGGTGGCCAGCTCCATCTGCGCGGCGAGCACCGAGTTCGACCCGGTCGGGACGTCGGAGGCGTTCGAGACGCCGGTGACGCCCGCGACCAGCCCGCCCACGACTAGCGCGGTCAGCAGCAGCGGGCCGCGACGCGGGCCGGAGGCCGGCCGCCGGGCCCGGGAGGGAGCGGGGACCCGGGGGTTCCCGGAGCGCTGCGCGCGACGCCGACCGGCCATGCACCTACCCGTTCGTGGGGAGAAGGCCCGTTGCCGGGCTCCAGGGGCTCGCCGCAGATCCAAACACTCCGTGACGGATCCGTGACCCGTTGCACGGCGTGTCCTCGAGGACACGCCGTGCGTGATCTCCCACACGTCCCCCAGTTCCAGCAGCGTGACGGCGATCCTGTTTGGAACCGGTTCCGTGCGGCTACGTTCGCCCCCCGGCGTGAAAACACCGCGCCGCGACGCCCTGCGTCCATCGCGGCTCACGCCACCGAGGAACGGCCCGGACTGGCCGGACCTCGCTGCCCCGTGTAGTCATGATCATCGCCGCACCAGGCGCGGCCCACACGTCACCGGGGTCGCTCAGGGAGAGCCGCGAAGGGGACGTCACCGCACGACTGCACGAGGGAGGACCGACGCCGCATGACCACGGCAGAGCCCATGACGGGACCCCGGGCGCCGGCCCACACCCAGGCCCCGGCCGCGGTCCTCCCGACGGTCCCCGGCCCGGAGGCGCCGCAGGTCCGCCCGCTGAGCCAGGCGATGCTGCACAGCCACGACGCCCGCGTCGCCGTCCCCACGTACGACCGCGGCGCGCTCACCCCGGCCGTCGTCCACCTGAGCGTGGGCGGCTTCTCCCGGGCCCACCAGCTCATCTACTTCGACGAGCTCGCCGAGCGGCGCATCTCCTCCGAGTGGGGCGTGGTCGGCGTCGGCCTGCGGCAGCGGCACCTGCAGGAGGCCCTCGCCCCGCAGGACCACCTCTACACCGTCGTCGAGCGCAGCCCGGACGGCGAGCGCGCCCGCGTCGTCGGCGTGATGGTCGACTACCTCTACGCCCCCGACGACCCCACCGCCGTCCTCGACCGGCTCAGCGACCGCCGCACCCGCCTGGTCACCCTCACCATCACCCCGGGCGGCTACCCCCTCGACCCGCAGACCCGCGCCTTCCGAGCCGACGACCCCGACGTGGCCCGCGACCTGGCGCAGCCGTCCGCGCCGGCCACCGCCTTCGGCTACCTGGTCGAGGCCCTCGAGCGGCGACGGCGGGCGGGCCTGGCCCCGTTCACCGTCGTCTCCTGCGACAACCTGCACCGCAACGGCGAGGTCACCCGCGCCTCCGTCGTCGGCCTGGCCCGGCTGCGCGACGAGGTGCTCGCTCGCTGGATCGCCGACCGGGTCGCGTTCCCCAGCAGCATGGTCGACCGGATCACCCCGCAGACCCCGCCCGAGGAACGCGCCGCGCTCGCCGCCCGCTACGGCGTGGACGACCGCTGGCCGGTCGTCACCGAGCCGTTCTCCCAGTGGTTCATCGAGGACGTCTTCAGCTCCGGCCGTCCACCGCTGGACGAGGTCGGGGTCCGCTTCGTCGCGGACGTCGGCGACTACGAGCTGATGAAGACCCGGCTGCTCAACGCGAGCCACTCGGCGCTGGGCCACCTGGGCTCGCTGGCCGGGTACACCCGCATGGACGAGCTGATGGGCGACCCGGTCTTCGCCGCGTACGTCGCCCGGCTCATGGACGACGAGGTCACCCCGCTGTTGCCGCAGCCCGACGGCGTCGACCTCGCCGTCTACAAGGACACGCTGCTGCAGCGCTTCGCCAACCCGGCGATCGCCGACCGGCTGTCCCGGCTGTGCCGGCGCGGCTCGGCGAAGCTGCCGCAGCACCTGCTGCCCTCGCTGCGCCAGTCGCTGGTCGAGGGCCGGTCCGCACCGCTGCTCACCCTGGCCGTGGCCGGCTGGTGCCGGTACCTGCGCGGCACCGACGACGCCGGTCGCCCGCTGCCGCTGGAGGACCCGCGCGCCGCCGAGCTGCAGGCCCTGGCGCTGCAGGGCCGCGGCGACCCGCGCCCGCTGCTCGCCGTCCGCCCGGTCTTCGGCGACCTCGGCGACGACCCCGCGTTCGTCGCCGACCTGAGCGGCGCGCTGGACCGGCTCGACCGGCTCGGCGCCCGCGCCGCGGTCGCCGCCACCCTGGCCGCCTCGGCCCGCCCCCTGCCCCGATGAGCACCGTCCCACCCGGAGGTACCGCCCCGATGCCCGCCCTCCCCGAGCCGCTCGTCATGCGGCTCGAGGCCCTCCTCTGCGACGCCGACGGCAACCTCTTCCCCTCCGAGGAGCCGGCGTTCGTCGCCTCCGCCGACGTGACCAACCGCCTCCTCGCCGACCTCGGCGTCGACCGCCGGTTCTCCCCCGAGGAGCTGCGGCTGGCCACCACGGGCATGAACTTCCGGACGACGTCGCGCCGGCTGGCCGCCGAGGCCGGGCACCCCGAGGTCGACGTCGAGCCGTGGGTGGCCGAGGAGAAGCGGGCGGTCACCGCCCATCTCGGCGTCACGCTGACCCCGCACCCGGAGACCAGCGACGCCCTGACGGCGCTGTCGGCGTACCTGCGCCTCGCCGCGGTCAGCTCCAGCGCGCTGACCCGGCTGGCCGCCTGCTTCACCGCCACCGGGCTGGACGAGCTCATCCCACCGGCCGTGCGCTTCAGCGCCGAGGACTCGCTGCCCGTGCCCACCAGCAAGCCCGACCCGGCCGTCTACCTGCACGCCTGTGAGCAGCTGGGCATCGCGCCGGAGGCCGGGCTGGCCGTGGAGGACTCCGTCCCCGGCGCCCTGTCGGCGGTGCGGGCCGGCTGCCCCACCGTCGGCAACCTGCTGTTCGTCCCGGAGGCCGAGCGCGCCGACCGGGAGGCGGCGCTGTTCGACGCGGGGGTGCTCACCGTGGTCGACTCCTGGCGGCAGCTGGCCGATCTGCTGCTCCCCTGGCTTCCCCGCCGGGCCGCCGGAGTCCTGATCCCGACCGGAGGAGATGGGTGAACATCGTCTACGTGGCCTTCCGCGGCCACTTCTCCGACAGCCCCCGCGCGCTGTACGAGGGGCTGCTCGAGCGCGGCGTCGAGGCGACGCACACGTGGCTCTCGGCCCCGCACACCCAGGCGACCTTCCCCGACGGCGTCGCCACGGTCCCCTTCGGCAGCCCGGAGTCGATCGCGGCGCTGGAGGGTGCGGACCTGGTGATCAGCAACGACCACATCCCGCTGGACTGGGAGAAGAAGCCCGGCGCCCGCTACCTGCAGACCTGGCACGGCACGCCGCTCAAGCGCATCCACAACGACGTGCGCTGGGCGCCCGAGGGCCGGCTGGCCTACCTGGAGCACGACATCGCCAGGTGGGACCTGCTGCTGTCGCCGAACGCGGCGAGCACCCCGCGCCTGCGCAACGCCTTCGGCTACCGCGGTGAGATCCACGAGACCGGCTACCCGCGCAACGACCTGCTCAGCAGCCCCCAGCGGGACGCCGTCCGGGCCGCCGTCCGCGCCGACCTCGGCATCGACGAGGGCCAGACCGTCGTCCTGTACACGCCCACCTGGCGCGACGACCTGGTGTTCAAGAAGACCGGTCCGCAGGACTTCGAGTTCCCCGTCGACCTCGACGAGTTCACCGCCCGGCTCGGGAAGGACCACGTGCTGCTGCTGCGGCTGCACAACATGGTGATGGACCGGCTCGAGGTCGTCGACGGCTCGCCGGTGCACGACGTCTGCAGCCACCCCGACATCCGGGACCTGTACCTGGCCGCCGACGCCATGGTCACCGACTACTCGTCGACGATGTTCGACTTCGCCATCACCGGTCGGCCGATGCTGTTCTTCACCTACGACCTGGCCTACTTCCGCGACGAGCTGCGCGGGTTCTACTTCGACCTGGAGGACGTCGCCCCCGGGCCGATGCTGTCCACCAGCACGGAGCTGATCGACGCCATCGCCGACCTCGACGGGGTGCGCGAGCGCTACGCCACCCGCTACGCCGAGTTCCAGCAGACCTTCTGCCACCTGGAGGACGGGCACGCCACCGAGCGCGTCCTCGACCTGCTCTTCCCGTCGGCACCGGCCGTCGGGTCCACCACCCGAGGAGGGGACGACCGTGCTCGCTGACCGCGCCACCACCGCCGAATCGAACGGGCCGGCGCCTGCCGCCCCGGGCCTGGAGGTACCCGTCCAGGTCGTCATCCTCGCCGCCGGGATGGGCACCCGGCTGGGCCGGCCCTGGCCCAAGCCGCTGACCCCGCTGCACGACGGGCGCAGCATCCTGCAGCGCCAGCTCGACGGGCTGCGCTCGGTGCTCGGCCCGTCGGTCGACATCACCGTGGTCGTCGGCTTCGAGGCCGAGCGCGTCATGCGGGCGGTCCCCGACGTGCGCTTCGTCTACAACCCCGACTACCGGGTCACCAACACCTCGCAGAGCCTGCTGCGCGCCCTGCGGACCACCGGGAACCGCGGCGTGCTGTGGCTCAACGGCGACGTCGTCTTCGACCCGGCGGTGATCGAGACCGCCCTGCCGGCGCTGCGGGCCGAGGAGAGCTTCGTCTGCGTCGACACCTCCACCGTCGCCGACGAGGAGGTCAAGTACACCGTCGACACCGAGGGCTGGATCGACGAGCTGTCCAAGACCGTGGTCGGCGGCCTCGGTGAGGCGGTCGGCATCAACCACGTCTGCGCCGCTGACAAGCCGGTGCTGATCGAGCACCTGGCGACCTGCGCGGAGCAGGACTACTTCGAGCGCGGCATCGAGACCGCCATCGCATCGGCGGGGCTGCGCATCCGGCCGCTCGACATCTCGCAGCACGCCGCCGTCGAGGTGGACTTCGAGGCCGATCTCGAGCGGGCCAACGCGCTGTTCGCCGAGCGCAGCCACCTGCAGCCGGTGACCGACGCCCCGGCCTAGTCCCGCGCGGCCGGCGGGTCCCAGCCTCCGAGCAGGGACTCGCCGGCCGGGCGACGGCTCTCGCGGAACCGGCGGGTGCCGACCAGGCCCCCGACCACGCAGCCGGCGCCCAGGGCGACCAGCACCGCCACCGCCGCGCGGGTCAGCAGCACCGGCCCCTCGGCCAGCACGTTCGCCGTCCACAGCACGTCGACGTCGGGCAGCCCCTGCACCAGCAGCAGCCAGCCCAGGACGACGGCCAGCAGCGCGGTCAGCCCGCCGCGGCCCCGGACGGCGGCGACCAGGCCACCGACGGCCACGGCGAGCGCGAGCAACCCGGGCAGCAACGCGGACACCAGGGCGGCGGCGTGCGAGGAGACGCTCGCCGCGGGCTCCGGCGTGGTCGCCGCGTGGTACACCGCAGCGGCTCCGCCGAGAACCATCAGGAGCCCCAGCGGGCGGGGTCCCCGGCCGAGCAGCGCCGCGGCCACCGGGGCCAGGGCCAGGACGGTGTAGAGCGGCCACACCACCCAGGCCGGCGGCGGCGGGCTCCAGGTCAGCTCGCCGCGCACCTGCACCGGCGTGCCGCCGTAGGTCATCGGCACCACCCACGACGACACCACGTGCTCGCGGGTCGGGTCGGCGGCCACCGCGGGCGGCAGCAGGTCCTCGCTCATCCAGTGCGTGCGGTGGTCGTGCCAGACGTAGCTCGGCTCGGTCGACACCCGCACCCACTCCGGCGCGGCGGCCGGGTCGGCGTGCGCGGGGAGGGTCACCCGGCCGAACCGGTCGAGGTTGATGTAGGTGGCCGGGCTGTTCGCGTTGCGCCACACGCCGTCGGGACCGATCCGCAGGTACGGCTCGTCGGAGTAGCCGGGCACCGCGACCTCGGTCGCGGTCGGGTTGACCACCTCGAACTCGTCGCCGAAGGCGAGCACCCGCACCGCCACGCCGGGCAGCGCGGGGTCGACCGCCAGGACCCGCCCGTCGAAGTCGCTGCCCGCCGCACCGCCACCGACGTGCGCCTGCGCGGGCCCAGCGACCAGCAGCCCGGCCAGGGCCCCGAGGACGACGACCAGCAGGCGGGCCGCCGCCCGACTCACGCCCCGGCCACCAGGCCGAGGTCGCCGGCGATGTCGCGGCTGGTGTTGCCCGCGTCGAAGGCGACGTGGGCGAGGTCGTCGGCGCCGTAGAGCAGCAGCAGCGAGGAGTGCAGCCGGCCGGCGTCCTCGGCCAGCGGCACGCCCGCGGCCAGCTGCGCGCGGTCGATGGCGGCCTGGTCGCCGGTCAGCCCGACGAACCGGGTCGGCAGGTCGGCGTCGAAGCGGGCCAGGTACTCGGCGAGCACCTCGGGGGTGTCGAACGCGGGGTCGGTGGTGACGAAGACCACCTGCACCTGCTCGGCCAGCGCCGGGTCGACCCCACGCAGCGCGACGGCGACGTCGGCCATCGTCGTGGGGCAGATGTCGGGGCAGTTGGTGTAGCCGAAGAACAGCAGCGTCGGCGACCCGGCGGTCTCGGTGCCGAAGTCGTAGGGCTGCCCGTCCGGGCCGGTGAGGGTGAAGGAGGGCCGCTGGTAGGGATCGGGCAGGTCCAGCCCGGCATAGCGGTCCTCGGGGCCCTCGACCACGGCGGGCGCGCCGCCGGAGTGGTCGTGGCCCTCGGCGGACGGGGTCCCCTCGGCGGCCGCGCCCCCGCAGCCGGCCAGCAGGAGCCCGGCCGAGACGGTCAGGGCGGCCAGTCGGCTGCGGGAGGAGGACGTCACGAGGACACGGTACGACGGCCTGCGCGCCATCCCAGGACGACGCCGGCCACACCGGTGAACAGCGCCAGGATCGACAGGAAGAGAGCGAGCGCGCCCGGGCCGGCGTCGCCGTGACCGGTGCTCGCCGCCGCGGTGTCGGTGGCCGTGTCGGTCGCGTCGTGCCCGGCGTCGGCGGCGGCGGTCGTGGGAGCGGCGGTGCCGGTCGTGGCCTCGGCCAGCGTGAGCACCGGGGCGGGGTGCTCCGGCTCGGCCTGGCCCTCCACGGTCGGCTCGATCCACGCAGACTCGGTGCCGTCGTCGTAGGTCTGCACCGTGGGGAAGGACACCTGGTCGGCCTCGGGGAACGGCCCGCCGGAGAGGGCGAACTCCTGGAACTCGCCGGGCCGGATGCCGCCGCCGTCCGCCGCACGGAACTCCACGACCGACACGTAGCTGGTCACCTGCTCGCCGTGGCTCTCCAACGGCGTCGCCAGGTCCGACGTCGTCGTGCTGACCGTCCAGCCGGGCACCGGCTGCGCGCGCAGGGAGGCCATCGCGGACTCCGCCGGGATCGAGATGCGCAGCGCGACGGTGCTGGCGGTGTCGCTCTCGTTCGGCACCCGGAAGGTCAGCTTGCCGAAGCCGCCGGCGGCGGCGTCGGTCGAGGAGACGCCGACGTGCGCGGAGGCGGCGCCGGCCCCGGCGAGGGCGGCGGCCAGCGCCGTCAGCAGGGCCAGCACGACGACGCCGAGCCGCCCGAGCGGTCGGGGCAGGGATGAGGACACGGTTCTCCTGTCGGTTCGGGGTGGAGCGGGGGTCCGAGGGGTCAGCGCACCGGGAAGGCGGTCGTGGCGGTGCCGGCGGTGAACTCGTCGAGCCGGACGGTGACGGCGAGGGTCCAGGTGCCGGCGCCGGGGATCGCCATGCCGTCACCGACGTAGTGCCCGGGCCCGGCGGGTTCGAGGGCGACGTCGATCGGGCCGATCTCCTGGGCCTCCTCGGTGAGGGTCACCCGGATGTCGACGGGCTGGGTCAGCTGCCCCCGCTCGTCGAGGAGGTAGAGGTGCAGCGTGTTCGCCCCCGCGGCGGCCGGGTCGACCGACACCTGCACGCTGCCGTCCTGCCCGACCGCGGTCTGCACCGGCAGCGTCACGTCCACCGGCTGGGCGACCTCCGCGCGCGCCGGGGGCGTGCCGACGAGCACTGCCGACAGCGCCAGGACGACGAGGCCGACGGCGAGCTCGACGAGCACCGAGCGGCGCAGCGCGGGCCGCTCGACGGCGGCCGCGGCGGCCTGCGCCTCGGCGCGTGCGCCGGCGGCCGAGGCGACCACCGGGTCGGGCTCGGGCTCCTCGGACGACGCGGAGAAGGCGTGCACGGTGACCCGGCGACGCGGCGTGGGCCGGGGCCGGCGGACGCCGAGGTGCTGCTGCACCCACACCCGGGAGACGCCGGCCGCGGCGAGCAGCAGCAGGACCAGGGCGAGCTTGGCCAGCAGCACCCAGCCGTAGGTCGTCGTCACCAGGGCGGCGGGCGAGCCGACCTCGCGGACCGCCTGGACGACGCCGGTGACCACCAGCGCGGTGACCGAGCCGGCGGCCAGCCGGGAGAACGGCGGCAGCGCCCGGGCGACGTCGGCCGCCGGGGCGTCCTCGCGCAGCACGCCGCCCAGCAGCCCGGCCAGCCCGCCCAACCAGACGGCCATCGCCGCGACGTGCACCGCGGCCGCGGTCACGGCCAGGGCCGGCAGCGGCCCGGCGACGGGGTGGCCGACGGCGGCGACCGTGCCGACGAGGGCGAGGGCGAGGACGCCCCCGGCGAGCACGTCCGGCAGGGCGGGGCTCCCCCGTCGCCACACCGTGCGCAGCACGACCGCCAGCGCGGCCACCAGGACGATCCGCACCAGGTGCGCCGCCCCGTTCCCGGAGGCCGCGGTGGCCCCGAGGAGCGCCGGGTCGGCCACCGTGGGGAGCCCGCTGCCGGCGGCGTAGGGGCCCTGCAGGAGGAAGGTGAGCGCGGCACCGACGGCGACGGCCACCAGCCCGCCGGTGGTCATGCGACGCAGCCGCGCCGACGCCCAGCCCTCCGGCCACGCGGTGAGCAGCAGCACGGGCACGCCGATCGCGAGCGACAGGCCGGCGAAGCCCAGCCAGCGCGCCGCGGGCAGCGCCGCGCCCACGACCGGGTCGGTGTCGCCCGCTCCCGCGGTGGCGTCCGCGGCCACCAGCTCGCCGTCGCCGACGGCGAAGGAGAAGGCCCCGGAGATGGGGTGGGAGTCGGCCGAGACCACCCGGTAGGTGACGAGGTAGCCGTCGTCGGGCAGGTCCGCCCGCAGCGGGACGACGACGGAGTCGCCCTCGACCGTGGCGTCCCCGGCGTCGACCCGCTCCCCGGATGCGTCGAGCACGCGGGCGTAGCCGGCCCCGAGGGAGACGCCCTCGGTGAAGGTCAGCGTGACCCGGTCCGGCGCCTCAGGGAGCCGGGCGCCCTCGGCCGGGTCGGTCGACACCAGCTCGGCGTGCGCGGCGGCCGGCGGCGCGGTCGCCACCCCCGCCGCCGACCACAGCCCGAGCAGGGCCAGCAGGAGCAGCAGCGCCCCGGGCGCGCGGCGCCTCACGCCGGCACCCGCTCCCGGCCGACGACGGGCAGCTCCCGGCGTCGGCGTCCCCGCCAGGCGACGGTGCCGACCAGCGCCACGCCGGCGAGCAGCAGCAGGTGGGTGACCGCACGCTCGGCGTGCACGTGCCCGGCGCGCAGATCGGCGACGGTGAGGACGGCGAGGAGCGCGGCGAAGGTGCCGAGGAAGGGCAGCGCCCCGGCGGCGAGCCGGGGGGCGGCGGCGACGGCGAGGAAGGCCGCGGCGGTGCCCAGGTTCCAGGCGCCGGTCTCGTGGGCCATGTGCACCGGTGCGCTCATCGCCGCGGTGCCGGTGGCGAGGGAGGGCCAGGCGAACGCGGCCTGTGCGACGCCGACGGCCAGCAGGGCCAGGCGCAGCGCGGCGGCGGCCAGCCGGGCACGGGCGGCCGCGGCCGCGCCGGGCAGCTCGCGGGGTAGCGCGGCCAGCACCGTCGCCGTGAGATCGGGCACGTCCGGGGCGGGAGCGAGCCGGGCGCGGCGGGTCACCAGCTCGGCCTGCCGGGCCCAGGCGGCGCAGGCGGGACACGCACCCAGGTGCGCCTCCAGCTCGCCGGCGGGCAGGCCGGGCGACTCGCCGTCGAGCCGGGCGGAGACCGCCTCGCGGTACGGGGTGCACTGCATGATGGGTTGGTCGTCCTCCGAGGCTGATTGGTTCCCCCTCATTCCGGGTGACGCTGCAGCAACGGTTCACCGGGGAGGATGGGACGCGTGGAGGACCTGGAGCGGCTGGCCGTTGCCGCCGTCGACGGCGACCCCCTCGCCGCGGCGGCCCTGGTGCGCGCCACCCAGTCCGACGTCTGGCGGCTGTGCGCGGCCCTCGGTGACCGGCAGTCCGCCGACGACCTGACGCAGGAGACCTACCTGCGCGCCTTCGGGTCCCTGCACCGCTTCGAGGGGCGCTCGTCCCTGCGCACCTGGCTGCTGTCGATCGCCCGGCGGGTGTGCGCCGACGCCGTCCGGTCCCGTCGGCGCCGCCGGCTCACCCTCGTGCGCGAGGACGCCGAGCTCGAGGCCCTGGGCACCGCGAGCGACGCCGACCAGGTGGGCGAGGGTGCCGCGGTCGCCGACCTGCTGGCCCGGCTGGACCCCGACCGCCGCGAGGCCTTCGTGCTCACCCAGCTGCTCGGGCTGCCCTACGCGGAGGCCGCGGAGGTCGCCGGCTGCCCGGTGGGCACCATCCGCTCGCGGGTGGCGCGAGCTCGGGCCGACCTGGTCGAGGCACTGGGCGACGGGGCGGCGACCGCGCGGGCGTAGGCGCCGTCCCAGCAGCCGGGACGTGCTTTGGGCATTAGTCCACCGATCTGGTAGACATTGCGTCCGTGGCGGCGACGACGGTGCTCCTCGTGGGGCGGATCCACGTCGACCTGCTGCGCGTCTGCACCGCCCGCTGTCCGGGCTGCTGACCTCCTGCGCTCCGCGCACCCCTTCCCTCCCGCGCTGCGCTGCGCCTCTCGGCGCGCCCGCGGACCTCCCCGGATCCGGAGAACCAGCCCGTGAAGACCCTCGTCCTCCTCGCCCTCGTGGGCCTCGGTGCGCAACTCGTGGACGGCAGCCTCGGCATGGCCTACGGCGTGACGTCGACCACCCTGCTGCTCGCCATCGGCACCAACCCGGCCGCCGCGTCGGCCACCGTGCACTTCGCCGAGATCGGCACCAGCCTGATGTCCGGCCTCGCACACTGGAAGTTCGGCAACGTCGACTGGAAGGTCGTCGCCAAGGTCGGCGTCCCTGGCGCGGTGGGCGCCTTCATCGGCGCCAACGTGCTGTCCAGCCTCTCGACCGAGGTCGCCGCCCCGGTCATGTCGCTGATCCTCCTGTCCCTCGGCATCTACCTGCTCGTGCGCTTCACCCTCCGGGGGATCGACCGCCGGCACCTGGGCAAGCCGGTCCGCAAGCGCTTCCTCGGCCCGCTGGGCCTGGTGGCCGGCTTCGTCGACGCCACCGGCGGTGGCGGCTGGGGCCCGGTCGGGACGCCGGCGCTGCTGGCCAGCGGGCGGATGGAGCCGCGCAAGGTGATCGGCTCGATCGACACGTCCGAGTTCCTCATCGCCGTGGCCGCGAGTCTCGGTTTCCTCGTCGCACTGGGCTCCCAGGGTGTCGACGCCACGTGGGCGCTCGGGTTGCTCGCCGGCGGGCTGGTCGCCGCGCCGCTCGCCGCGTGGCTGGTGCGGCACGTCCCGCCCCGGATGCTCGGCTCGCTGGTCGGCGGCATGATCGTGCTGACCAACACCCGGACGCTGCTGCGCAGTGACTGGATCGACGCCTCCGACCCGGTGCGCTACGCCGTCTACGCGGTCATCTACGCCATCTGGGCCACCGCGGTCGTGCACTCCTTCCGCGAGTACCGCAAGGACCGTGCGCTGGAGTCCGCCGACGCTCTGGCCGCCGAGGCGGCGCGGTCGCACGACGAGATCGAGCTCCCGGCCGACGGTGCGGACGCCGCCGACCTGCGGCGCGACGTCACGGCGGGCCGACCCCGCGACCCGCGCGACTAGGTGTACTGAGCCAGGACGTTGGTAGCGGCGTGAGGGGTTGAGCGAGGGAGAACCTCCGAGTGGGGTGTGGCTTGTCGAAGGCCCACATCCACCCGGAGGTCCTCGTGACCCACGCTAATGC
>NZ_JBJGZQ010000052.1:0-18147 GCF_054050595.1 Geodermatophilus sp. SYSU D00779 | reverse complement strand
GGGCCGGCCGGGAGCTCCCGGCCGGCCCCTGCCGCGTGCGGTGCCGGTCGTGGTCCGAACGGAACGGTCCGGCGGCGAGTAGCGCCGCACGCGGTGGGAAGTGACGGGTCCGGGCCTCCGGGCCCGTCAGCCCCGGCGCCCAGACCAGCAGGAGGACACGTGCGCACGCTGCTCACCAACTTCCGCAACTTCGCCTTCTCCGGCAGCCTCATCGACCTGGCCGTGGGCCTGGCGATCGGGGCGGCGTTCGCGACGGTCGTCGAGTCACTGGTGGGCGACGTCATCCTGCCGCTCGTCGCGGCGATCTTCGGCGAACCCAACTTCGACGCCCTCGTGCTGACGGTGAACGGCGCGGAGATCCGCTACGGGTCGTTCCTGACGGCGCTGGTCTCGTTCCTGCTGCTGGCCCTCACGATCATGTTCCTCGTCCAGGCAGTCCGGCGTGCCACCGGCCGGGAGACCGCCGGCGCACAGGGCAGCAGGGAGTGCGACCACTGCAAGAGCTTCATCCCGGTGGACGCGTCGGTGTGCATGTTCTGCACCCGGGACGTCGACCCGATCATCACCTGACCGGCCCTCGCCGGGGACGTCGCGGGCGGAGGCGTGGGGCCCTGTCCACGGCGCAGCCGCCGGAATAGCGTCCGGTTCGGCTCCCACGACCGCCGCCGGACCCGAGGAGGGGGACCCCGGGTGGCGGGGGACGGCGGCACGTCGGGCATCCCGTGGACACTGCCCGGCCCGGTCCCGGACGGCGGGAGGGAGCCGGGAGGTCAGGAGAGCCGCCATGACCAGGACCCGCACCGCGCAGCGCCAGGCGATCGTGGCCGCCGCGCTGCTCCTCCTCATCGGCACGCCGACCGCGGTGGCCGCGGACGGGCCGGCCTCCCCACGCGGTGATCCCGGGGTGGTGCTCAGCTGGAACGCCGCCGCCTGGCGCACCATCGGCGTCGAGGGCGAGCAGCCGCCGCCGGTGGCGCAGCTCTACCTCGGCCTGGTCTCCTCGGCCGTGTACGACGCGGTCGTCACCGCTGAGGAGGCCGCCGCCCCCGCCGCGTCCGACGTGGCCGCGGCGACCGCGGCGCACGACGTCCTCGTCCACTGGTTCCCGGCGTCCCGGGCCGCCCTGGACGCCGAGCACGCCGCGTGGCTCGGCACCGTCCCGGAGAGTGCGGAGCGGCAGCACGGTCTGCGGATCGGGCGGGACGCCGCCGCGGCCCTCGTCGCCGCCCGCGCCGACGACGGACGGAACGCGCCGATCACCCTCGACCGGCCCGCCGAGCCGCCCCCCGGGATGTGGGTGCCCACCGGCACGGGGGAGATGGTGAGCCCGTGGCTGGGCTTCACCGAGCCGCTCGTCGTCGACTCGCCGGAGGAGCACGCCACGGACGGGCCCGACCCGCTGGACAGCGCGGAGTACGCCGCGGACTTCGCCGAGGTGGCGGCCATGGGGTCCGCGACGAGCACCGTCCGGACGGCGGAGCAGACCGACCTGGCCCTCTTCTGGAGCGACAACCCGACCCGGCAGTACCAGGACGCACTGCGGGAGCGGGCCGCCCGCCACCGGATGGACATCGTCGACACCGCGCGGCTGTTCGCCGCCGTCAACTCCGCCGGCGCGGACGCCGCGATCACCTGCTGGCGGGTCAAGTACGACACGCCCTTCTGGCGTCCGGTCACCGCGATCCAGCAGGCCGACCGGGACGGCAACGACGCCACCACGGCCGACCCGGCGTGGACCTCCCTGCGGTCGGCTCCGCCCCACCCGGAGAACCCCAGCGGACACGGCTGCGTCAGCTCGGCCGTCGCGGGGACCCTCGAGGAGCTGTTCGGTCCCGGGCAGCTGGACGTGGAGATCCGCAGCGTCGTCACGAACACCACCCGGGTCTACGACGACGCGGGGGCCTGGCTGGACGACGTCGCCGACGCACGGGTCTGGCTCGGGGTGCACTTCCGCGACTCGGTGGACGACGGCCGCGAGATCGGCGCCGCGGTCGCCGACGCGGTCGCCGACGAGTTCCGGCCGGCGGACGGCTGAGGCCGGCGCCGCCGGCTTTCCTGCGCGGCGCCGGAGGGCCACACTCCCGGGTGCAGGGCGACGACACGGATCGAGGCCGACGACCGCCGGGGGGACCGCGATGCCCGACCACCCGATGCTGGACGCCGGCAGGTTCCTGGAGGGGCCGTTCGCGCCGGTCACCGAGGAGGTCACCGCGTTCGACCTGCCGGTGACCGGGACCCTCCCTCCCGAGCTGCACGGGCGGTACCTGCGCAACGGGCCCAACCCCCTCGGCCTCGACGACCCGGTGCAGCACTGGTTCGTGGGTCCCGGCATGGTGCACGGCGTCCGGCTCCGGGACGGTCGGGCGGAGTGGTACCGCAACCGCTGGGTGCGCTCGCGGCAGGTGGCGGAGGCGCTGGGGGAGCGGTGGGCCGGGGGGCCGGTGCACGCCGGCATGGACTTCGCCGCGAACACCCACGTCATCGCGCACGCCGGGCGCACGCTCGCCACCGTCGAGGCCGGCGCGCTGCCCTACGAGCTCACCGACGAGCTCGACACCGTCGGTCCGTGCGACTTCGCCGGCACGCTGCCGGGCGGGTACGCCGCGCACACCAAGCTCGACCAGCGGACCGGGGAACTGCACGCCGTCGCCTACTTCTGGGGATGGGACCACGTGCAGCACGTCGTCGTCGGCCCCGACGGGCGGGTCAGCAGCACCACCGACGTCCCGGTCGCGGACGGGCCGATGATGCACGACTTCGCCCTGACCGAGCGGCACGTCGTCCTGCTCGACCTCCCGGTGACCTTCAGCATGGCCGCCGCGGCCGCCGGCTCCTCGCTGCCCTACGGGTGGGACCCGGAGCACCAGGCCCGGGTCGGGCTGCTGCCCCGGGAGGGGACCGCCCGCGAGGTCCGCTGGTTCGAGGTGGACCCCTGCTGGGTCTTCCACACGCTCAACGCGTACGACGACGGCGACCGGGTCGTCGTCGACCTCTGCCGCTACGAGGGCTCCTACGACCTGTCCGCCCTGTCCGGGCAGGGCCCGCTGACGCTGGACCGCTGGACCGTCGACCCCACCAGGGGCAGGGTCGGCCGGGAGTGCCTCGACGACCGCCCGCAGGAGCTCCCGCGCACCGACGAGCGGGTGGTCTCCCGGCCGCACCGCTACGGCTACAGCGCGGTGACCGCAGAGGTCAGCCGGGCCACCGTGCAGATGGACGGCACCTTCGCGGACGACGCGTTCGCCGACGCGCTGCTCAAGCACGACCTGGCCACGGGCGGCGTCGAGGTGCACCCCTTCGGCCGCGGCGTCACCGTGGGCGAGGCCGTGTTCGCGCCCTCGGCGCCCGACGCGGCCGAGGACGAGGGCTACGTCCTCGCGTTCGTGCACGACCCCGACCGCGGAGCCACGGACCTGGTGGTCCTCGCGGCCCAGGACTTCACCGGCGCACCGGTCGCCCGCGTCCACCTGCCGGTGCGGGTCCCGCTCGGCTTCCACGGCAGCTGGGTCGCCGACCGGTGAGCCGCCGCCGTCCCCGGCGAGGGGGCGGCCAGGGCACGATCAGCGGTGTCGCCGACGAGCAGCGTCGGCGCGCGCAGCCGGGCGAGCCGGTACGGGAGGGGCGACGATGGCGCGGAGTGACTTCCACGTGGCCCTGGCCAACGCACTGGACGTCGCCATGCCGCCGGAGGTGCCGCAGGAGTACGACATCGAGGCCGTGGTGGACCAGTGCATCGCGCTGCTGGAGCGGGCGGGATGGCGCTTCACCCGGACGCGACCCACCTCTGCACCCCCCGGCCGGCGCCCGCCGCGACCGGTGTGACCCGAGCGCGCCGCGGCCGGCTCGCCGGACCGCCGTGGGCGTGCCGCAGATGAGGGAGGCCCCGCGGTTCCCGACCGCGGGGCCTCCCTGGTGAGCGGGGGTGGGGGCACGGCGGATTGTCGCCGTGCCCCTCCCGTCGCTCAGATCGCGCGGACGTTCTCCGCCTGCGGGCCCTTCTGGCCCTGGGTGACGTCGAACTCGACGCGCTGCGCCTCGTCCAGTGACCGGTAGCCGCTCCCGGTGATCGCCGAGTAGTGGCAGAAGACGTCGGCGCCGCCGCCGTCCTGCTCGATGAAGCCGAAGCCCTTCTCCGCGTTGAACCACTTCACAGTGCCCTGAGCCATGTCGTTCTCTTCTCCGTGCTGTCGTGTCAGGACCGACCGCTGTCGGTCCTGGGGCGCCGCACCGACCGGCAGGACCGAGAGGAACGTCAGGCAGAGACGACTGCGGACGTCCGAGAACGAAGCAGAGGCACAACGGCGACCGGGTTCGACTGTACGGGCTGCAGCACCGGTGCGGGGCCGTGCCGGGGAACGCGAGGCGGATCTCACCCGGGGGGCGACGGCCGGTGCCGCCGTGCCCGCCCGCGCAGGAGGCTGTCCCGATGGACATCACCACGGTCAACGACCGCCACCTCTACCAGGGCCGGGTCGTGGTGCAGGACCCGGCCGACCCGTCCCGCCAGATCGAGCTGCCGAGCAGGGTCGTCCGCTTCGGTCCGGCCGGCTGGCTGACGGTGATCGCCGCGCTGACCGGGGACGCCGAGATCGAGCTCTACCCGATCGGCCGCGTCCTGGCGGTCACCGACCTCCGCGAGGCCGGGGTCCCCGGCCACGACCGGGGTGCCGGTGGTTGAGCGTCGCACCTGGAGCGGACCGACCCGGCCGGGACGGCGGGCGGGTGGGCGCAGGGTCACCTCACCGGGCGCATCCGCCGGTGTCGACGGCCCCCGACGGTGGGCGGGACCCGGGCCGGGGTGTGCCCTGGGACGATCCGGCCATGGCGGATCCGCGGACGAGGACGAACGACGGAGCGGCGCGGGCGGCCGACTCCTCCGGCGTGCACGCCGTGGTGGGCGCCGGGGGAGCGACCGGCCGGCGGCTCGTCGCGCACCTGCGCGCGGCGGGGTACCGGGTGCGCGCGGTCACCCGCGACGGCCGCGACGTCGGCACGCCCGGCGTGGAGACCGCGGCGGCGGACGCCACCGACGGTGCGGCCCTGGCCGCGGCCTGCCGGGACGCGGCCGCCGTCTACCACTGCGTCATGCCGGTGCTCGCCCGGTGGACCAGCGAGTTCCCCGTGGTCACCGACGCCCTGGTCGACGCCGCTGCCCGCGTCGGCGCACGTCTGGTGTACGCCGACGACACCTGGATGTACGGGCGGGTCGACGGCCCGATGACCGAGGACACGCCGTGGCGGCCGGTCGCCGCCAAGGGCGTGCTGCGTGCCTGGATCGCCGAGCGGGTGCTCTCCGCCGGTGCGGCCGGACGTCTGCGGGTCGGCGTCGTCCGTGCGGGGGAGCTCTACGGGCCCGGCGTCCGGTCGGTCGTCGCCGGCAACGTGTTCCGCGCCGCGCTGCGCGGGTGGCCGGTGCAGTGGCTCGGCGACCCGGACCTGCCCCTGACGCCCACGTTCATCGACGACTTCGCCGCCACCCTGGCCGCCGTCGGGACGGGGGATGCCCCAGCAGCAGCGGTGTGGCACGTGCCGCACCCGGGGGTGACCACCGGCCGGGCGCTCGCCGCGGAGGCGTGCCGCCAGGCGGGCACCCGGCTGCGGCTGGTGCGGCACGGGAGCCGCCGGGTGCGCGCGCTCGGCTCCGTCGTCCCGCTGGCCCGGGAGGGAGCCGAGATGGTGTACCAGTTCGAGCAGCCGTTCGTGGTCGACGGCAGCCGGGCCGCCCGGGCCTTCGGCCTCCCGGCGACCCCGTACGAGGAGGGCGTGCGCCGGACCCTGGCGGCCAGCTCCGCTCCCGGCCGCTGAGGCCCGGCCGGCGCTCCGGGTTCAGCCGCCGGGGCGGTCCGCGGGCGGCCGGCCCGGGAGGGCCCGGCCGAGCACGAGCGTGCCCACCCCGGCCAGCACGACGCTGAGCAGGGCGACCCGCAGGCTGGTGACGTCCGCCAGGGCGCCGACCAGCGGCGGGGAGACGAGGAAGCCGATCCGCAGCAGCCAGTTGATGACCGCGAGCCCGACCCCGTGCGGCAGCCCGGGCAGCTCGTCGGCCGCCTGGTAGACGGCCGGGATGAGGGTGGCGACGCCGAGCCCGGCGAGGGCGAACCCGGCCAGCGTGGCGGGCACCGACGGCAGGGCCAGGGCCAGGCCCATCCCCGCGGCGGTGAGCGCCCCGCCGGCCCGGGCCACCCGGCGCCGGCCGAACCGGTCGACGACCCGGTCGCCGGTCAGCCGCCCGACGGTCATCGCCACCGAGAGGGCCACGAAGCCCAGCCCGGCGGTGGCCGCCCCGGCCGCCAGCTCGGTGCGCAGGTACAGCGCGCTCCACGACGCGCCGGCGTCCTCGACGAACGCGCCGCACGCGGCGAGCACGCCGAGCACCGCGAGCGCCGGGACGGCGGCTCGCCGCCGCGGGCGCTCCCGCGGTGCGGCGGTGGTGACCGCGTCGGGCTCGTCGCGGCCGGGCAGCACCGCCCGCGAGGCGACCAGCGCGACGGCACCGAAGACGACGGCCGAGGCGGCGAGGTGGCTCGCCAGCGGCACCCGCAGCCCCGCCGCGGCCGAGCCGAGCAACCCGCCGACGACCGCGCCGATGCTCCAGACGCCGTGGAAGGCGTTGATGATCGAGCGGCCGTAGAGCCGCTGCACGCGCAACCCGTGCGCGTTCTGCGCGACGTCGACGACCGCGTCCAGCGCGCCGAGCACCAGCAGTGCCGCGGCGAGGCCGAGCCAGTTGGGCGCCACCGACACCGTCCACACGACGACGCCGAGCAGCACCAGGCCGTAGGAGGCGACCCGGCCGGAGCCGAACCGGCGGATGAGGGCGGCCGAGGAGAGGCCGGCCAGCAGCGCACCCAGCGGCACGGCCGCGAGTGCGGTGCCCAGGGCGGTGCTGCTCAGCCCGAGCTGGGCCTTCACCTCCGGCAGCCGCGGCACGAGGCCGGCGTAGAAGACGGCGTTGAGGAAGAAGCAGGCGGCGACGGCGGCGCGGGCCCGGCGCAGGGCAGCGGTGTCGGTGCCGGTGACGGTCACGGGGGTCCTCGGGAGGGGTCAGCCGGCGAGCCGGTGGAGGGCGGAGCGGATCTGGTCGGCGGTCATCGGGTCGGTGGACAGGGCGCTGTGCAGCACCAGCCCCTCCACCAGCGCGTCGACCTCGCGCGCGGTCACCGGGTCGAGGTGGCGCTCCAGGCTGCGGCGGCTGCGGGACATCCAGTCCTGGGTGACCGCGCGCAGCGCCGGGTCGCGGGCCGCGGCGACGTAGAGCTCGACGGCGAGCACCAGGTCGCGCTGCGAGCCGAGCAGGTCGCCGGTGAGGTGCTCCACCAGCGCCTCGAGCGCCGCCGTCCGGTCCGGCGCGGCGCGCATGCGCTCGTCGAAGCGCTCGGCGACGGCGTCGACGTGCCGGGTGAACGCGGCGGCGAGCAGCTCGGCCAGCGAGGCGAAGTGGTAGGTCAGCGACCCCAGGGGGACGTCGGCGGCGCGGGCGATCGCCCGGTGGGTGGCGGCGGTGACGCCCTGCTCGGCGATGACGTCGAGCGTGGTGTCGACCAGCCGGTCGCGCCGTCCCGGGTCGTGCCGCCGGGCCCGCCGCGCCGGGGCGGAGGTCACCGGCCGGACCCGTCCAGGGTGCGGACGACGCGAGCGGGGTTGCCGACGGCGACCACGTTCGGCGGCAGGTCGCGGGTGACCACCGCTCCCGCGCCGACGACGGTGTTCTCGCCGATCGTCACGCCGGGCAGCACGATCGCCCCGCCGCCGAGCCAGACGTTGTCGCCGATGGTGATCGGCTCGGCCGCCTCCCACGTGGCCCGCCGCGGCTCCGGCTCGACCGGGTGGGTCGGGGTGAGCAGCTGGACGTTGGGCCCGATCTGGACGTCGTCCCCGATCGTGATGGGTGCGACGTCGAGGGCGACCAGCCCGACGTTGGCGAAGCAGCGGGCACCGATGCGGATGGAGCTGCCGTAGTCGACGGAGAACGGGGGCCGGATCTCGGTGCCCTCACCGACGGCGCCGAGCAGCTCCTCCAGCAGCCGGCGGCGCAGCGGGCCCTGGCGGACCGTCGTCGCGTTGTAGGCGTCGGCCGGGTCCAGCGCCCGGGTGCTGGCCGCGCCGAGCTCGGGGTCGTCGGCGATGTAGAGATCGCCGGCGAGCATCCGCTCGCGCATGGTCCTGGTGTCGCTGGGCTCGGGCCGGAGGCTCATAAGAACAACCGTACACAACGGCTGTCGGCAGGGCCGCGGCACGCTCCGGGAGCGCGTCAGCGACGGTACGACCCCGGTGCTGCAGCGCCTGCACCCGCTGCCTCAGGAGGTGCGGTCGGCCTCGGCGGCGGCGACGGCGTCCTCGCGGCAGGGGAACGGCCCGCCGGTGCGGCCGTCGGCACGGCAGGTCCACCGGTAGCCGTCGGCGGTCTGCTCGATGAGGTAGCCCTCCGGGTCGGACGGACCATGGCCCGGGCGCTCCCACGGGTCGGTCATGCGAACTCCACGTTCCTGAAGCGCACCCCGGCGAACGCGCCGCCGAGGTGGACGACGGGCACGGGGCGGTGGGTGGCGTCCGCGACGGTGACGCCCTCGTCGCCGCCGGCGACCGTGAGACGCAGGTCCGAGCCGGTGACGGTGATCCGGAGCGGTACGTAGGCGCCCATCCTCGGCGCCGGCCCAGCCGTCGAGGACGCCAGCGGGGTGGGGAGTCCCTCGACGACCCGGTGGACGTCCAGGGTGCCGTCCCCCCGCAGGAGGAAGAGGTAGCCGTCGGCGCCGGGCGACGCATCGGACGACGGCCGGTACGGGTGGTCGTCGGTGCTCAGGAAGACGAACGCGCAGCTCGTGCGGCCGTCTGCGCAGGTCTCGTCCATGCGGAGGTCGAGGCGCAGTGTGAACGCGGCCGGGTCCGGCGGTGCCAGGAAGCCCATGAGCGTGCAGGTGGCGGTGCCGGAGACGTCGAAGCCCCAGGAACCGTCGTCCGCGTGGAACCGGCCGCGGCCGCTGTCCGGGAGCATCCCCGGCAGCCAGACCTGACGGGCGAACAGGTCCGAGGCACGCCGCCCCGCGTCCCCTGAGATGTAGACCGGGTCGTCGGAGAAGATCGCGTCCACGCCGTCGGCGACGAGGACGTCCCGCTGGTGCCGGCGGTTGACCGTGTGACAGGCCACCTCGATCCCCACGGCGTGCGCTCGGGCACACACCGCCGAGGTGACCGAGCCCGCCTCCGGGCCGATCCAGCCGATGTCCTCGGCGGCGGCCCGGACGACGTCGGTGCTCCCGAGCCAGATGACGTCCCACCCCCGCGAGCGCGCCAGCCGGCACTCGGCGAGGGCGTAGGACTGGAGCAGCACGGACGCCGGGCTGACGCCACGCCGGACGAGCGCGTCGATCACCGGCTCCATCGCGTCGCTGCTCTTGGCCTCGACGCAGAGGAGGACGCGGTTGCCGAACTCCACGAGCACCTCCTCGAACAGCGGGGGGCGCAGGCCGTCGGGCCAGCCTCCGCCGAGGGTGGCCGAGGCGTCGATGTCGAGCTGCTTCCAGGACACCGACGTGTGGTCGGCGACGTTGCCGCTGGAGGTGGTCATGCGGTCCACCGTGCCGTCGTGCATGACGCCCAGGCCGCCGTCGGCGAGTCTCGACACGTCCTGCTCGATGACCGGCAGGCCCTGGCCCACCGCGACCCGGTAGCCCTCCATGGTGTGTTCGGGGACCTGCATGGCCCCGCCACGGTGGGCGATGACGAACGGCCGGCTCAGGTCGGCGAAGTCCATGGGGTGATCCTGGGGCCCCGGCCGCGCGGCCGGGCGCGAGCGGCCGCCGGGCCCCGGCCCCGTCCTCGTCCCGGCCGGAGGGCGCCTGTCCGGACCGGGCGGGTCAGCCGTGCAGCACGTCCCCCAGCGCCCGGGCGTCGTACAACGCGGAGGAGTCGACCGGTCGCCCGTCGAGGAGGGCCGCGGGCGTGCCCTGGGGATCCTGCTCCTGGAACACCCGGTCCACCGCGACCACCCAGGCCTCGTACCGTCCGTCCCTGACCCCGGTCACGTATGCCGGGTCGTCCAGGCCCACGCGGCGGCCGAGGACCAGCAGGTCCTCGGCGGTGAAGCCGCCGCTGTGCTCGGGTGGTTGGCTCGCGAACACCTCGCGGCGCAGCTGGTCGAACCGACCCGCCTCCGCGGCGAGGGCCAGCGCGTTGGCGGCGCGCACCGACTCCGGGCCCAGGAAGCACCGCATCCGGTACTCGACCGCGACCGCACCGGCAGCGACCTCGCGGCGCACCAGGTCCCCCGACGCCTCCTCGAACTGCCGGCAGTAGGGGCACTGCGGGTCCTCGAAGACGACGAGCCGGCGACGGGCGCCGTCGCTGCCCACCACCACCCCGCCTCCCGGGGTGTGGCCGGAGGGCACGGGCGGGGTCGCGGCGGGGTCCATGCCGTCGTCGGTACCCACGATCCGGGTCCGGCAGCCCGTTCGCGCGCGACCGGGCCCCGGAGCACGATCGTGCCGGCGAGGCTCCCGGGCGTCGGCCGACGACGCCGCCGGAGTCGGGGACCGGGGAGAGGTGGGTGCCGGGATGGCGATCAGCGAGGTCGACCTGCGGCAGCGGTGGTCGGACGGGCAGGCCTGCCACGGCCTGTGGAGCACGTTGCCCGGCGCGGTGACCGGCGAGGTGCTGGCGCGCACCGGAGCCGACTTCGTCGTCGTCGACCTGCAGCACGGCGCCGGAGCCGAGGCGGAGCTGCCGGGCGTCGCGGCGGCGGTCACCGCGGCGGGCTCGGTGCCGCTCGTCCGGACCCGCAGCCCGGCCTTCGCCGACCTCGGACGTCCGCTGGACCTGGGTGCCCGCGGCGTGATCGTGCCCAACGTCCGCGACGCCGACCACGCCCGCGAGGTGGTCGCCGCCTGCCGGTACGCCCCGGCCGGAGGGCGGTCGATCGGACGGCTCTCCGGCGGGGCCGACCAGCCCCTGGTGGTCGTGATGGTCGAGACCGCGACCGCGCTCGACGACCTCGACGCCGTCCTCGCCGTCGAGGGGCTGGACGGCGTGTACGTCGGACCGGGCGACCTCTCCCTGTCGCTGGGGCTGACCGGCGACGAGCACCGGGAGGAGCTGCGCGGCGTGCTGTCCTCCATCGTCGCCCGGGCCGGCGCCGCGGGCGTGCCCGTCGGCGTGCACGCCTACAGCGGTGCGGAGGCCGCCGGGTACGCCGCCGAGGGCGCGACGATCGTCACCGTCGCCGTCGACGCGGTGTCGCTGCGCGAGGCCGTGACCTCCCACCTCGGCGTCGCGCGCGGCGGCCAGGAGCCGCGCCCGCGGTGACCGCCGGCCACCCGGTCGTTCCCGCCCACCTCCCGCGACGGGATACTCGTCGCGACGTGGACCGCCGGCGGTCGTGCGATCGAGGAGGTCCCTGAGCGTGCCGAGAGCCCTGCTGCTGGAGAACATCGACCCGGTGGCGGCCGACCTGCTCGGCTCGGCCGGCTACGAGGTCGAGTCGCTGCGGGGAGCGCTGGACGAGGCCGACCTGGCCGCCGCGCTCGACGGCGTCGACGTGCTGGGCATCCGGTCGAAGACCCAGGTGACCGCGGAGGTCCTCCGCCGCCGTCCCGGGCTGGCGGCGGTGGGGGCCTTCTGCATCGGCACCAACCAGATCGACCTCGCCGCGGCCGGGGCCGCGGGGGTGGCGGTGTTCAACGCGCCGTACTCCAACACGCGCAGCGTGGTGGAGATGGCGATCGCGGAGATCATCTGCCTGGCCCGGCGGCTGGTCGACCGGGATCGTGCGCTGCACGCCGGGACGTGGGACAAGTCCGCGGCCGGCAGCCACGAGATCCGCGGGCGCACGCTGGGCATCGTCGGGTACGGCAACATCGGCAGCCAGCTGTCGGTGCTGGCCGAGGCGCTCGGCATGCGGGTGCTGTTCTACGACCTGGAGGACAAGCTCGCGCTCGGCAACGCGGAGGCCTGCGGCAGCCTCGAGGAGCTGCTCGAGCGCGCGGAGACGGTGACCCTGCACGTCGACGGGCGGGCCGGGAACGCGGGGCTGTTCGGTGCCGAGCAGTTCGCCCGGATGCGCCGGCGCAGCCTGTTCCTCAACCTCTCCCGCGGGTTCGTCGTCGACCACGAGGCGCTGCGCGAGCACATCCTCAGCGGGCACATCGCCGGGGCCGCGGTCGACGTGTTCCCGGAGGAGCCCCGCGAGCAGGGCGACGAGTTCACCTCCGTGCTGCGCGGGCTGCCCAACGTCATCCTGACGCCGCACGTCGGCGGGTCGACCCAGGAGGCCCAGCACGACATCGGGCGGTTCGTCGCCGGCAAGCTGGTCGACTACACCGCATCGGGGACGACGACGCTGAGCGTCAACTTGCCCGCGGTGGCCCTGCACGGCTCCTCGGCCGCCCGGTTCGCGCTGCTGCACCGCAACGTGCCCGGCGTCCTCGCGCACGTGAACGCCCTGGTCGGCGAGCACGGGATCAACGTGGACGGCCAGGTGCTGGCCACCCGCGGCGAGCTGGGCTACGCGGTCACCGACATCAGCGCGGCGCTGCCCGCGGACCTGCTGGCCGCGCTGGACGCGCTCCCGGAGACGCTCCGTCTGACGACCTTCGGGAGCCGGACCGGCTGATCCTCCGCCGGCGCGGGACATCCGACCTCGGGACCGAGGAGCAGCTGCTCTGCTGCAGCGCAGCCGCAGGAGCGAGTCCGACCTGCGGAGCGACGCCGGCCGAGGGCGAGGCGTCGGGTGTGGACACGATCGTGCGGACCACTTCCGGACGAGTGCGCGGCTCCTCCAGGGACGGCGTGTCCGCCTTCCTCGGCATCGCCCACGCCGCACCGCCC
Source organism: Geodermatophilus sp. SYSU D00779 (assembly GCF_054050595.1). Lineage (NCBI taxonomy): Bacteria > Bacillati > Actinomycetota > Actinomycetes > Geodermatophilales > Geodermatophilaceae > Geodermatophilus > Geodermatophilus sp. SYSU D00779. The sequence continues at coordinate 5,325 of NZ_JBJGZQ010000052.1, read as the reverse complement.
GTCGGTGGGAACCGGATGCGGCCACCGCGGCCGGTCGAGCCGTGGACCGGTGCCCGGAACGCCACCGCCATCGATCCCGAACCACCCAGCCGCAGTTCCCCGCGACGATCCCACCGGCGTGCTCTTCGACCCCGCCGTGCCGGGTGGGGACTGTCTGAACCCCGACGTCCGGACACCGGACCGGGGAGCGTCCGGGCTGCCCGTCATGGTCCGGAGCCCGGCGCTCGGGGTGCCGGCCCTGGCACCTCGGCAGGTCGGCGCAGCTGATCCCGGCCGCCTCCACCGGGACGCGGACCTGGTCCGGGCCGGGTGCCGGAACGTGCCAGGAGCAGGTCCCGAGGACCTCGGGGCCGCCGTGCCGAGGTGCGACGACGGCCTCCCCGGTGATCGGTCCGGGGAACGGCACGCGTCCGGCAGCGCCGTCGGACACACGCCGCTCTGGCCGGCCGTCACATCCGCAGGTGGGCCGGCTCGCCGGTCGACGCCTCGACGTCCTCCGCGGCGGTCTGGAGCAGCCGGTGGCCCAGGTCCGACAGGGCCCGTGCGACGGCGATCTCGTCGCCGATCTCCGGCACGTCCCGGTCGGCCGGGTCGAGGCGGGCGAGCCCGACGCCGACCATCCGCTCGGTGTCCCGGATGTGCAGCCGGGCCACCGCGCGGGTGTGGCCGTCGTGCTCGTCGATGTCGATGGTGACCGTCCACTGCGCGACCTGGTCCACGTCGTCCTCCCTCGTCGGGTGTCCGCGCACCGACCATCCACGACCGCGCCGGGCCGCGACACGGCCGAACGGCCACGCGACCGAGGCCCTCGTGCCCTCAGCGCACTCGGCTCTGCGGCGGACGTGGTCAGCGGCGGTCCGATCGCCGGCTGCGGCCCGGACGTCGATGCCCCGGTGGTTGCGAGGTGCTGGAGGTCGCCGTCCTGGACGGACACCCGTCAGCGCGTCGGCGCGGCCGGCTCCCGAGCCGGGCGACGGCGGCGCCAGACGGGCTCGAGCTGCGCGACCTCGTCCTCGGAGGCGGTCCGGAACGGCGCAGCGGCCGGCGCCTGCAGCGCCCGGCGGCCCTGGCCGCGGGTGGCCCGCAGGCTCAGCCAGATCGAGACGCCGAGGATCGTGGTGATGACGGCCAGGCTGATCGTCGTCGGGATGTAGTAGACGTCGATCTTGAGCAGCATCTTGACGCCGACCCACATCAGCACCAGCGCCAGCCCGGTCTTGAGGTGGACGAAGCGGTGGACCAGGTCGGCGAGCAGGAAGTACATCGCCCGCAGGCCCAGGATGGCGAAGGCGTTGGCCGTGAAGACGAGGAACGGCTCGTCGGTGACGGCGAAGATCGCCGGGATCGAGTCGACGGCGAAGACGACGTCGGTGACCTCGACGAGCACCAGCACGGCGAGCAGGGGAGTGGCCAGCAGGGCGCCGTCCCGCCGGATCAGGAAGCGCTGACCGTGGTAGGCGTCGGTCATCGGCACGAACCGACGGAACAGCCGCAGCGTCCGCGACCGCGAGGGGTCGATGTGCTCGTCGCGCTGCCGCAGCATCCGCCAGCCGGTGACCAGCAGGAACGCCGCGAACAGGTAGAGCACCCACCCGAAGCTCTCGATGAGCGCTGCGCCGCCGGCGATGAACAGGCCGCGCAGCACGAGCGCGCCGAGCACGCCGAGGAAGAGCACGCGGTGCTGGTACTCCCGCGGCACGGCGAAGAACGTGAAGATGATCGCCCACACGAAGACGTTGTCGACGGCGAGCGACTTCTCGATCAGGTAGCCGGCGTAGTACTGCTGGCCGAGCTCGGCGCCGTACGCCCACCACACCCACGCGCCGAAGCCGACGCCGATGACCACCCACACCGCGGACCAGGCGGCGGCCTCGCGAACGCCGATGACGTGCGCCCGGCGGTGGGCGAACAGGTCGACGGCCAGCATGCCGATGATGAGGCCGAGCACGGTCAGCCAGAGCCAGAAGGGGACGTCCACGGACGACCTCCAGTCGGTGAGCACCAACCAGAGGTCTCTCCCCGCGCCACGTCGGGCGCCCGCTCCGCCGGACCCCACCCGTCGGGGCCGTAGTGACGACGACAGCGCTGCGGGATACTCCCCTCCCGAAGACCAGTGAAGCAGACTTCACCTGTTGGCGCCACCGGGGAGGCAACGTGGTCGACGCGCGCCGTCCGTCCTGGACCTTCCTCACGAACCACGCGCACGTGCTGCTGGCCGTGGCCGCGGATCCCGACGTCCGGGTGGAGGACATCGCCGAGCGGGTCGGGATCACGCCGCGGGCGACCCTGTCGATCCTGCGCGACCTGGAGGCCGCCGGTTACCTGGTCCGCAGTCGCCGGGGCCGGCGCACCCACTACGAGCTGCAGCCGCACCGGCCGTTCCGGCACCCCAGCACGGCCCACCGGGAGGTCGACGAGCTGATCGCCGTGTTCGGGCCCCGGCGCTGAGACCCGGATGGCTCCGCGGGTGCAGCGGCTGGGGGGTCACCCCGCCGCGGGACCTCCGGCCCCGTGGGGCACCCGAGGAGCCTCGACCAGCGGTGCGGCCGGGCACGGGGCAGTGGGTCCCGGACTGGAGGGACGGAGGCCAGTCGATCGCCTCGCGTGCGGGTCAGCCCGCGGTCGTCGCCAGAGTCCAGCGCACCTGCGAGGACGCGGAAGGCGCACCCGATCACGAGCAGGATCGGAACGGTGGTGCGTCGTCGGCCGGGTCGGGGGTCGGTGGGTGCTGCTCGGGGTCCGGTTCGGGTGGTGGGGTGAGGACGCGGGGCCGGTGAGCTGCAGGCCCGGTGGCCGGCTGGTGCGGGTGACCCCGCTGGGCGCGGTGACGGTGAGGATCCCGTCCGGGGTCATCACGTAGCTCCAGCCGGGGGCGTGGGTCTTCAGGCGGTGGTGCCTGCGGCACAGCAGCACACGTTGGCGCAGTCGGTGGCGCCGCCTGCGGCGTGGGGGACGACGTGGTCGGCGTCGGCCCAGCCGGCCCGGTGGTCGCAGCCGGGGTGCCGGCAGGTGCGGTCCCGGGTGCGCGGGAACCGGCGCTGCCCGGCGGTCGGCGCGTAGGCCTGGGCCGGGTCCGGCCGGGTGATCGCCGGACAGCCGCAGTCGCCGATGCTCGGCCCGGTCCTGGCGAGTTGATCATGGGGTTGCAGCTGCGTCCGACGGTCGCCATGGGAAGCCGGATGCCACGGTGCGCCCGTCCTCCCGCGCTGCGCGGGAGGCGTCACGGTGACCGGCCCTCCGGCGGACGTCTCCGCGAGGGACTTCCGTCCCGCTGTCCTGCGGACCGATGGCGGTGTCCGGCACCGAGGGAGCCGCCGCAGGCTCGGGACACCCCATCGCCGGCCGGCGCGACCGCGCGGCCGAGTGGGCGGAGCGGAGGTGTCTGTCGTGACCGAGACCCACCCGCCCTACCCGGTGCGGGTCGACGCGTCGCTGGACGCGCCGCTCTCGCGCTGGCTGTGGCTGGTCAAGTGGATCCTGCTCATCCCGCACTTCGTCGTGCTGGCGTTCCTCTGGATCGCCTTCACCGTGCTCACGGTGGTCGCCTGGTTCGCGATCCTGGTCAGCGGGCGCTACCCGCGGGCGCTCTTCGACTTCGACGTCGGGGTGCTCCGCTGGAGCTGGCGGGTGCACTACTACGGGTACGCCGCCCTGGGAACCGACCGGTACCCGCCGTTCACCCTGGCCGACGTGCCGGACTACCCGGCCCGGCTCGACGTCCCGTACCCGGAGCGGCTCTCCCGGGGCCTGGTGCTGGTCAAGTCGTGGCTGCTGGCGATCCCGCACTGGCTGGTGGTGGCCCTGTTCGCCGGCGGCGGCCTCTGGATCAGCACCTCACCCGCGGAGGACGTGCGGTGGGACGAGAACTGGGGGGCCGGCGGCCTGGTCGGCCTGCTGGTGCTGGTCGCCGCGATCGTGCTGCTGTTCACCGGCCGGTACCCGGCCCCGCTCTACGACTTCGTGCTCGGCATGGACCGCTGGGTGCTGCGGGTCGCGGCCTACGTCGCGCTGATGACCGACCGGTACCCGCCGTTCCGGCTGGACCTGGGCGGCGCCGATCCCGGCTCGCGTCCGGTGGGCCCGACCGGTCCGGTGCCGCAGCCCTCGGCCGGCACCCCGCCGATGGCGGTCCGCGGGCACCCGGGGCGGCAACCGTGGAGCGGGTGGAGTGCGGGCCCGGTGCTCGCCGTCGTGGCCGGCGCGGTGCTGCTCCTGGCCGCCACGGGCCCGCTGATCGGCGGGGCCGGGCTGGCATGGGCCGACACGCAGCGCGAGGACGGCTACGTGTGGTCCGCGACCGACGACCTCGCGACCGCCGGGTACGCCGTGACCACCGAGGACATCACCCTGGACACCGCGGGGGAGGAGTGGGTGGTCGACGAGTTCGTCGGCGACGTCCGCGTCGAGGTCACCGCGGCCGACCCCGCGACCGCGGTCTTCGTGGGCGTGGCCCGCACCGCCGACGTCGACCGGTACCTGGCCGGGGTCGAGCACGGGCGGGTCGGCGAGCTCGGCCCCGGCACCGCCACCGAGATCCGTGGCGGGGCACCGGCGTCCCTCCCCGGGAACGAGGTCTCCTGGGTCGCCCGGACGCAGGGGCCGGGCACCCAGACCCTGCAGTGGACGCCGTCGGACGGCGACTGGACGGTCGTGGTGATGCGGGCCGACGGCTCGGCCGGCGTGGACGTCGACGCGCGTGTCGGGGTCACCGTGCCGGCGCTCCCGTGGCTGTGGGCCGGTCTGCTCGTCCTCGGCGGGCTGCTGGCCGTCGTCGGGGCCCTGCTCGTGGCGCTGGGCGTGCACCGGGCGCGCTCGGTCCCGGCCGGGCCGGTGTACCCGCAGTACGCCCCACCGCCCGGACCGGTCGCGCCGCCGCCGTCGCCGCGCCCGGCCCCCGCGGACGCACCGCAGGTCCGCACGACCCCGGGCAGCGAGCGGTGACCCGCCGCGTCGGGAGGCGGACCCGGCAGCAGGCTGTGCGGGCGGTGGCTCTCCGGTCCGCCGCGACGGGGGCGCTGGCCACGGGGGCGCTGGCCGTCGGCGGGCTGGCCGTCGGGTCCGCCGCCGTGGGCGCCCTCGCGGTGGGCGCGCTGAGGATGGGCCGCCTGGCGCTCGGGCGGGGGGAGGTCGAGGAACTGCGCATCGCGCGGCTGCACGTCGGCGAGCTGGTCCTCGACCAGCCGCTGCGGGGGACCGGAGCCGGCGCGATGGGCTGACGGGCGGGACGCCGGCGTGCCGGGTCGCCCCCGGGGGCGGGCGGCCCCGCGCGGCCGCGAGGTATGGCGCGGCGCCGCCCGCGCCGCGGTCATAACCGGGCCCCGAACC
>NZ_JBJGZQ010000051.1:0-18514 GCF_054050595.1 Geodermatophilus sp. SYSU D00779 | reverse complement strand
CCAAGTCAACCGACAAGAGCAGCCCTAGGCTCCCCCCGCCCCCGCCCCGCCCCCCGCCCGCCCCCGCCCCCCCCCCCCCCCCCCCCCCCCCCCCCCCCCCCCCCCCCCCGCCTCCGTCCGCGGTCGCCCGGCCAGCGCCACCGCGACGACCGCGGCGACCACCTGCACCCCGGCCGGCACCACCGGGGTGAGCAGCAGCGCGACGACCGCGCCGCCGAGGGCGACCCGCCGCTGCACCGCGGCCTCGGGGAAGCCGTGCCGCAGCCGCGGCCACAGCAGCGCCAGGAAGGCGGCGGGGACGACGGCGTCCAGCGCGGCCTGCGCCGTCCCCCCGAGCCCGGAGGCGCCGAGCGCGCCGAGGACCGTCGTCAGGTTCCAGCCGAGGTAGATCGTCGCGCCGGTGGCCCAGAACGCCAGCCGGCCCAGCTCGCGGTCGGGCGCGGCGACGGCCATCGCGGTGGTCTCGTCGATCACCCAGTGCGCGGCACCGACCCGGCGGAGCACGCCCCGCGGGGCGAGCAGCGGGGCCAGCCGGACGCCGTAGACCGTGTTGCGGGTGCCCAGCAGCAGCGCGCTGCCGAGCGCGGCGAGCCCGCTGCCCCCCGCACCGAGGACGCCGACCAGCGCGAACTGCGAGGCGCCGGTGAACATGAGCGCCGAGAGCACCAGCGCCTGCCAGACGTCGAGGCCGGCGGCGTCCGCGGCGGCGCCGAAGGCCACCCCGTACAGGCCCACCGCCAGGCCCAGCCCGACGGCGTCGCGGAGGGTGGCGGTGCGGGCGGCGGACACGGCAGCGAGGCTAGCCAGGCGGCCGGTGCGGCCCCGCACCCCTCCGAGGGGGGACACCGGCGGGTTGCCGGACTGCAGCCGAGACCCCGCGGTCCCGGTGGGGAGCCGTGACCTCCGCGCCCCGGCCGCAGCACCGCCCGCCCCTCGAGCACGACCGGCTGGCCCGGGCGCGCGAGTCGGCGCTGTGGACCTCGGGCCTCGCGACGGTCGTCGTCCCACTGTGGTCCGGCTTCGACCTGGTGCTCGAGCCGCACATCGCACCGGACCTGGTCACCGTCCGGCTGGCCTGCCTGCTGCCCATGCTGCTGGCCGTGTGGGCGCTCTGGCGGTCGCCGATCGGCCGCCGGCAGCCCGAGCCGCTCACCTGCGTCGTCCTGGTGACCGTCCAGTCCGAGATCGCCTGGATGGTGCCGCGGGTCGAGCACGTCGAGTTCCACCTGCTCGGCTTCACGCTGAGCCTGCTGGCCAGCGGCTGCCTCGTGGTCGCGCGGCCGGTGTGGACCGGCACGCTGGTCGTCGCCACCTGGGCGGCCTCCGGGATCGCCGTCCTGACCGCCCCGACCGCCATGCCGGTGCACCACCTGCTCGCCTCCGCGTTCTCCCTGGCCACGGCGTCGGTGCTCGGTGTGGTCGCCCGCTCCCAGCGCCACCGGCTGACCTCCCTCGAGTCCGCCGCCCGCACCGCGCTCGAGCTGGAGCAGGAGCGCACGCGGGCGCTGCTGGCCCGGCTCGAGCGGCTCAGCCACGAGGACCCGCTCACCGGCCCGGCCGACCGCCGCCGGTGGACGCCGAGCCGGTGGCGGCCTGCGCCGCGGCCCGGGCGGCCGGGACGTCGGTGGCCGTCCTCTCACCGACGTCGACCGCTTCACGGAGGTCGACGACCGGCACGGCCACGGCGGTGGGGACGAGGCACTGCGGCTGATCGCCGACGCGCTCACCCCCCGCGTCCGGACGGGGACGTCGTCGCCCGCCTCGGCGGCGACGAGCTCGCCGTCCTGCTGCCCGGGACCGACCTCGGCCGCGCGGTGACCCTGGCCGAGGAGCTGCGCGCCGCCGCCCTCGAGCTGGACCCGTCCGGCGGAGGGCCGGGTTCGTTGACCCTGTCCCTGGACGTCGCCGTCGCCTCGGGGCGAGGACGCGGTGCCCGAGCGGCTCACCGTCGAGGCCGACGCGCACCTCTACCGCGCCAAGGCCACCCGCAACGCCGTCTGCGCAGGTCCGTGGACGGCGGCGCCCGTCGGGGCTGCGTAGCAGATCACCCTCCGGACGGCGGCCGGGCCGGATGACGGCCGTACAGTGGCAGCAGGCCCGTGAACGCAGGTCACCGCCGTTCCTCGGCGGACCGGACCGGGTCCCCCGTCGAAGGAGACAGACGCACACCATGTCCGCCCCGCTGACCGGCGCGCCGGCGCTCGACGCCGTCAACGCCGCACTGGCCACCGTCCAGGACCCGGAGATCAACCGCCCGCTCCCCGAGCTCGGCATGGTCAAGGACGTCCAGATCGCCGAGGACGGCACCGTCCGGGTCGAGGTCTACCTGACCGTCGCCGGCTGCCCCATGCGCGAGACGATCACCAGCCGGGTCACCCAGGCCGTGTCCGCCGTCCCCGGTGTCACCTCGGTGCAGGTGGGCCTGGACGTGATGAGCGACGAGCAGCGCGCCGAACTGCGCCGCACGGTGCGGGGCACCGACGCGGCCGACCCGGTGATCCCGTTCTCCCAGCCCGGTTCACTGACCCGCGTCTACGCCGTCGCCTCGGGCAAGGGCGGCGTGGGCAAGTCGTCGGTCACGGTCAACCTGGCGGCCGCGCTCGCCAGGCGTGGCCTGTCCGTGGGCGTGGTGGACGCCGACATCTACGGCCACTCGGTGCCGCGGATGCTCGGGGTCGACGACAAGCCGACCCAGGTCGACAACATGATCATGCCGCCGCAGGCCTACGGCGTGAAGGTCATCTCGATCGGCATGTTCACCCCGGGCAACACCCCGGTCGTGTGGCGCGGGCCGATGCTGCACCGCGCGCTGCAGCAGTTCCTCGCCGACGTGTGGTGGGGCGACCTCGACGTCCTGCTGCTGGACCTGCCGCCCGGCACCGGTGACGTGGCGATCTCCATCGCCCAGCTGCTGCCCAACGCCGAGATCCTCGTGGTCACCACGCCGCAGCTGGCCGCCGCCGAGGTCGCCGAGCGGGCCGGCGCGATCGCCACCCAGACCCACCAGCAGGTGGTCGGCGTCATCGAGAACATGTCGTGGCTGGAGCTGCCCGACGGCTCGCGCATGGAGGTCTTCGGCTCCGGGGGCGGCGAGGCGGTCTCCGACGCGCTCACCCGCACGCTCGGTGCGCGCGTGCCGCTGCTGGGCCAGATCCCGCTGGACACCCGGGTCCGCGAGGCCGGGGACGCCGGTGCGCCGGTTGTGCTGGCCGACCCCGACTCGCCCGCCGCCCAGACGCTGGCTAAGAACGCCGACGGCCTGGCCACCCGCCAGCGCGGCGTGTCGGGCTTGTGGGTGGGGCTCACGCCGGTCCGCCACTGACCTGAGCCGCCGAGAGGCCCGGCTCCCCGATCGGGGAGCCGGGCCTCGCTGCGTCTCCGGCGCGGTTCCTGCTGCTCCGGCGCTGGTGCACCGGCGCGGACGCGTTGGGAACAGCGCGGGAGTGCCGGACTACGTCGCGTCGGGGTCGAACGGGGGCGGTGCGGAGTGGTCGCGGGTGCGGGCGGCGGCCGCTGCCACCGTGGTCGCGGCCGTGGCCCCGGAGGCGCGCGGCGGCGCGTCGTCGTCGGCGAACAGCTGGTTCCGGATGAAGGTCCGCGGGTGGTACTGGCGCAGGTCGAGGTCGCGCAGCTTGGCCAGGTCGTCGCCCAGGGACTCGTCGACCTGGGCCCGGACGCCGGTGACCGCCGCGCGCACCTTCTTCAGCCCCGCGGCGGCGTCCTTGGCGAGGTCCGGGAGCCGGTCGGGCCCGAAGATGAACAGCGCGGCGAGGGCGAGGACGACGATCTCGCCCCAGCCGATCGAGTCGAACACGCGCCGCTCCCCTCCTCGTGCGCCCGGTCAGGCCGTCGCGCGTGTCCAGCGTAGGCGGCGCGCCCGCCGCGGTCAGTGCCCCGATGTGAGGGGCCCGCCCGAGCTCGCGGGGTCTCCTTCAGGCCTCGTCGAGGGTCGCCTGGACCGTCGTCGAGGACCCGCCCCGCACCAGCTCGAGGCCGATCGTCTCCCCGGGGTCGTGGGCGTCGACGGCCACGACCAGCTCCTCGGAGCTGCCGACCGGCTCGCCGTCGACGGCGATGACGACGTCCTGCTCCCGGATGCCCGCCTCGGCCGCCGCGCTGCCCGGCTCGACGTTGACCACCAGCGCGCCGTCCCGGGTGCCGTCGGTGACCGAGCGGGCGTTCACGCCGAGCGAGGCGTGCACCGCCCGGCCGGTGGAGATGAGCTGCTCGGAGATGTCGCGCACGGTGTCGACCGGGATGGCGAAGCCGAGGCCGACGCTTCCCCCGCCCAGCGAGGCGATCGCGGTGTTGATGCCGATGACCTCGCCGGCGCCGTTGACCAGCGCGCCGCCGGAGTTGCCCGGGTTGATCGGGGCGTCGGTCTGCACCGCGCTGATCACCGCGTTGGTGTCGCTGCCCTCGCCGGCCAGCCGGACCGGCCGGTCCAGCGCGCTGACGATGCCGCTGGTCACCGTGCTGGCCAGGCCCAGCGGCGAGCCGATCGCGACGACCGGGTCGCCGACGACGACACCGTCGGACCTGCCCAGCGCGGCGGTGAGCAGGCCCGGCTTCTCGACCTTGAGGACGGCGAGGTCGCTGGCCGGGTCACGGCCGACGATGCGCGCCGCGGACCCGCTGCCGTCGGAGAAGACCGCGCGGATCTCGGCGCCCTCGACGCCGTCGGCGCCGGAGATGACGTGGTTGTTGGTGACGATGTAGCCGTTCTCGCCGTCGATGACGACCCCGGACCCGGTGGCACCGGCCTCACCGATGCGGACCTCGACCGAGACGACGGCCGGGGTGATCCGCGAGGCGATGTCGGACACCGAGCCCGGCTCCCGGGCGATCCCCTCGTCGGTCTCGCTGAGCTGGGTGCCCGGTGCCAGCAGCGGCGACTCGTCGGCGGTGCGGGTCAGCCAGTAGCCGGTGGCGCCGCCGACCAGCCCGGTCAGCAGCACGGCGAGCAGGGCGAGGACCGCCAGCCGGATCGACACGTCGGCCAGCCGCAGCCGACGGCGCCCCTTGGCGTCGACGACGACGGGGCCGGCCTGCTGCTGCTCCGGCTCCTCGAACACGGCCGGGCCGGTGAGGCCGGCCGGGGCGTGCGGGTCGCGCCACGGGTCGGAGCGGGCGTCGGGCTTCCACCACGGGCCGGTGGCGGTGCGCCGCCGTCCGGGCCGGCCGCCGGGCGGTTCCTGCAGGCCGCCCTGGCCGGGTGCGGGGGCGAAGGCGCGCAGCACCGCCTCGGGCGGCGGGGGCGGCAGCGGGCGGGCCGGCGGGACCGGCCGGTCGCCGGCGAAGCCGCCCTGCACGGCGGCGGGCCGCCCGAAGGCGGCCTGCTGGGCGGGGGTGGGCGCGGGCGTCCGCGGCGGCACGGGCTGCGGCCGGGGCGGCGGGTCGAAGCCGCCGACGCCGTCCCGGGGCCGGGCGAAGGCCTCGTCCGGCGCGGTCGGCTCGGGGCGACCGTCCCCGTCGGACGTGCGGGGGACGTCAGGGCTGTGCGGGTCCAGCGGGTCCTCCCCGGACGGGGTGCCGGCGCGGCTGGTCAGGGCGTCCCGCCCGGGGCCGCGGGGGGTGCGACGCCGGTGCCCACGGTCGTGGCGCGGACCACCGGCGGGACGATCTCGGTGCGCTCCTCGAACGAGCCGCGGGCCACCGAGTCCGGTGACGTGCGGGCACCGTCGGAGCCGTCGGTCGGCAGGTTCAGCGCCAGGGCGGTCACCCCGACGCCGATGACGCCCAGCACGCCGACGAAGCCGCGGCGCAGCCAGCGGGCGTGCCCGGGCCGGTCGCCGGGGCCCGGAGCCGGGGCCAGCGGCACCGACCACGAGCCCGTGGCGCCGCTGACGGTGAGCTGGCCAGGGCCGGCGCTCATCGAGCCGAGCCCACCACCGGTGCCGGGCACGTCGGCGGTGAAGGGGATGGCGCACAGCCGGGACAGCAGGTCACCGGGGACGGCGACGTCGGACGAGGCGTGCAGCGCCTCCTTGGCCTCCCGCTGCGCCTGCACCGCCATCCGGCACTGGGCGCAGCCGGTGAGGTGGCGGGCCGCCCGGGCGGCGGGACCGCCGCCGAGCTCCCCGTCGACGAGGGCGGCGATGGCCTCCTGGGCCAGGTGGCTCTCCGGGATGTTCACCCCGCGCTCCCCTCCGCGACGGCGTCCGGGCTGCTCACCGGCCGGCGCGGGGCCAGGTGCGCGAGCGCCTCGCGCAGCTGGACGCGGCCGCGGTGGATGCGGCTGCGCACCGTGCCGAGCTTGATGCCCAGGGTCGCCGCGATCTCCTCGTAGGTCAGCCCCTCGATGTCGCAGAGGACCACGGCGACGCGGAACTCCGGGGAGAGCGCGTCGAGCGCGGCCTGCACCTGCGGGTCGAGGTGGGTGTCCGAGTAGACCTGCTCGGGGCTGGGCGCCGTCCCGGGCAGCCGCTCGGTGTCCTCGGGCAGGGCGTCGAACCGGATCCGCTGCCGGCGCCGCACCATGTCGAGGAAGAGGTTGGTCGTGATGCGGTGCAGCCAGCCCTCGAAGGTGCCCGGCGAGAAGTCGGCGAGCGAGCGGAAGACCCGGACGAAGGTCTCCTGGGTCAGGTCCTCGGCGTCCTGCGGGTTGCCGGAGAGCCGGTAGGCCAGCCGGTACACGCGTGCGGAGTGGTCGCGGACGACCTGCTCCCAGCTCGGTGCGACCCACGCCTCGGTCGCGGCGGGGGCGGGGTCGGCAGCGTCGGACACGGTCCCAGGATCGCAGACCGGAGCCGTCGTCGACCCCCCGACGTCGGTGGGTCGGGCGGGGGCGGCTCTCTCAGGGCGCACGACAGGTCCAACGGGCCGGGATCCGGGCGGTGTTCCCGTTCACAGGGAGCTCACAGCTGCGCCGACGGCCGGGGCCGGACGACGCCGGCCACTACCCTCGGCCGGTGATGAGCGCCTCGAGGACGACGGGCGAGCGAGCGCGCAGGCGACCGACGGCGTCGAGCGAGGAGCGGGACGAGCCCGGGGTCGAGCAGTGAGCACCGAGGCGCCCGGGCGGGACGGCGCGGCCTACGCCGACCGCTTCGCGGCCGAGACGCCCGCACTGGTGTCGGCCCGGACCCGCGCAGCGGCGCTGGCCGGCGCGCCGCCCGTGACGCCCGCGGTGGGTGCCACCCTCGCCGTCCTCGCTGCGGGGGCCGCGGCCCGCACGGTGGTGTCGATCGGCAGCGGCGGCGGCGTCGCCGGGCTGTGGCTGCTGGAGGGCATGCGGCCCGACGGCGTCCTGACCGTGCTCGACAGCGACGCCGAGGCGCTGCGCGCCACCCGCCGGGCGTTCGCCGACGCCGGTCACCCGCCCGGCCGCACCCGGATGATCTTCGGCACGACCGGGGAGGTCCTCCCCCGCCTCTCGCCGGGCGCCTACGACATGGTCGTCTGCGCCGGGGCGCCCACCCAGTACGCCGGGCACCTGGGCGCGCTGGTCGAGCTGGTCCGGGTCGGCGGGACGGTCGTGTGCCACGGGCTCCTGGACGGCGACCGGATCGCCGACCCCCGCGCACGGGACGACCAGACGACGGCCTGGCGGGACGTCGCCCGCGCCGTCCGCGAGCACGAGGACCTGACCTCCGCCGTCCTACCGATCGGGGCGGGCCTGCTCGTCGCCACCCGGCGCCGCTGAGGGACCCCCTGCTCCCCGCCACTGCAGGGGCCGCTCAGCGGAACGGGTACGCGGCGACGGGTGCCCACGGACCGCCGAGGTAGCGCCACAGGCCCAGGCCGCGCGCACCGACCCGGTGGGGCGCGAACCCCGCGGCCAGCCGGTCCCGCAGCGCGCGGGCGACCGCCGGCTCCACCTTGTTCTGCACCGTCACGTGCGGTGCGTGCCGCTGCCGGTCCTGCGGGGTGAGCCACGGTCCCCAGGCGGCCGTCAGCCCGGCGCGCAGCGCGGTCAGCTCCGGCGCCTCCAGCGTGTAGGCCACGCCGCGGCCGAGCAGCCGCAGACCGGTGACGGCGACGTCGAAGGCGGGCCGGCGCGCCGCGTCGGCGAGGTCGGCCGACACCGCGTCGACCTGCTCGCCGGGCAGGGCGTGGAACAGGGTGACGTGCGCGGCCAGGTGGTTGCGCTCGGCCGGGAAGTGCGCCGCGCGCAGCCGGTCGAACCGCTCCTGGGCCTCGGGGTCCAGGAGCAGCGTGACGACCAGAGGCTCAGCGATGGGCGCGGGCACCCTTGCCGAGGACCGTCACGCCGCCGGTGCTGACGTGGTAGCGCTCGCGGTCGGCGGCGAGGTCGACGCCGATGCGGGTCCAGTCCGGGACGACGACGTTCTTGTCGAGGATCGCCCGCCGGACGTACGCACCCTCGCCGACGTACACGCCGTCCATGAGCACGCTGTCCTCGACCCGGGCGCCCCGCTCGACGCGCACCCCGGGCGAGACGACGGAGTTGTGCACCGAGCCGCCGCCGATGATCGCGCCGGCGCTGACCATCGACTCCTCGGCCCGCCCGCCGAGGACGAACTTCGCCGGCGGCTGCTGCGGCGGCAGGGTGAGGATCGGCCAGCGGTCGTTGTAGAGGTTGAACACCGGGGTGACCGACACCAGGTCCATGTGCGCGTCGAAGTAGGAGTCGATCGTCCCCACGTCGCGCCAGTAGCCGTGGTCGCGCTCGGTGGCGCCGGGGACGATGTTGGTGGAGAAGTCGTAGACCCACGCGTCGCCGGTCTCGGCCAGCATCGGCATGATCGAGCCGCCCATGTCGTGCACCGAGTGCTCGTCCTCGGCGTCCTTGCGCAGCGCCTCGAGCAGGGCGTCGGTGGTGAACACGTAGTTGCCCATGGAGGCGAAGCTCTCCTCCGGCGAGTCCGGCAGCCCGGGCGGGTCGGCCGGCTTCTCCAGGAAGCCGCGCACCCGGCCCTCGCCGTCGGCGTCGATGACCCCGAAGCCGGTGGCCTCGTGCCGCGGCACCCGCAGCCCCGCGATGGTGACGCCGGCACCGGTGCGCAGGTGCTGGTCGATCATCTGCGCCGGGTCCATCCGGTACACGTGGTCGGCACCGAAGACGACGACGACGTCCGGCCGCGCGTCGTAGATCAGGTTGAGGCTCTGGAAGATCGCGTCGGCGCTGCCGGTGTACCAGCGCGGGCCGAGCCGCTGCTGCGCCGGCACCGGGGTGATGTAGTTGCCCAGCATCTGCGAGAGCCGCCACGTCGTGGTGATGTGCCGGTCGAGGCTGTGGCTCTTGTACTGGGTGAGCACCGCGATCTGCCGGATCTCGGCGTTCACCAGGTTGGACAGGACGAAGTCGATCAGCCGGTAGTTGCCACCGAAGGGCACCGCCGGCTTGGCCCGGTCCTGTGTCAGAGGGGCCAACCGCTTGCCCTCACCACCGGCCAGGACGATGCCGAGAACCCGAGGACCGCCGCGCATGGGTCGCAACGTATCCGCTGTTCGCCGCGGGCGCTCCACCGCGGCGCGCGCGAATCACCCCTAGGGTGACCAGCGTGCGCATCGGCATGGTGACCCGGGAGTGGCCGCCGGACGTCTACGGCGGCGCAGGCGTGCACGTGGAGCACCTGGCGGCGGCGCTCCGCGCGCTGCCCGACGGACCCGACCTCGACGTCCACTGCTTCGGCGGAGAACGCGCGGACGCGACCGGCCACGAGGTCCCCACCGGGCTGCAGGGCGCCAACGGCGCACTGCAGGCGCTCGGGGTGGACGTCGAGATCGCCGGGGCGCTGGCCGGCGTCGACCTGGTGCACAGCCACACCTGGTACGCCAACGGCGCGGGCCTGTTCGCCTCGCTGGTGCACGGCACGCCGCACGTGGTGACGGCGCACTCGCTCGAGCCGCGCCGGCCGTGGAAGGCCGACCAGCTCGGCGGGGGCTACCGGCTCTCCTCCTGGGTGGAGCGCACCGCCTACCTCGCCGCCGACGGCGTCATCGCGGTCAGCAACGGCATGCGCGACGACGTGCTCGACGCCTACCCCGACCTCGACCCGGCGCGCGTGCACGTCGTGGGCAACGGGGTGGACGCCCAGGCCTACCGGCCGGTGCACGACCCCGCCGTCGTCCGCTCGCTCGGCGTGGACCCCGACCGCCCCTACGCGCTGTTCGTCGGCCGGATCACCCGCCAGAAGGGCGTCGTCCACCTGCTGCGGGCGGCCGAGCAGCTGCCCGACGACGCCGGGCTGGTGCTGTGCGCCGGCGCCGCCGACACCCCGGCCGAGCGGCAGCAGGTCGCCGACGCGGTGGCCGAGCTGCAGTCCCGGCGGGACGGCGTGGTGTGGATCGAGGCGATGCTGCCGCGCGAGCAGCTGGTGCCGCTGATCACCGGCGCGACGGTGTTCGTCGTCCCCTCGGTGTACGAGCCGCTGGGCATCGTGAACCTGGAGGCGGCGGCGTGCGGGACCGCGGTCGTCGCCAGCGCCGTGGGCGGCATCCCCGAGGTGGTCGCCGACGGGGTGACCGGCCTGCTGGTCCCCTACGACCCCGATGACGTCCCCGCCTTCGAGGCGGGCCTCGCCGCGCGCGTCACCGAGCTGCTGCACGACCCGGAGCGGGCCGACCGCATGGGTCAGGCGGGCCGGGAGCGGGTGCTGACCGAGTTCGGGTGGCCGGCGATCGCCAAGCAGACCGTGGACGTCTACAGCGCGGTGATCGCGGCCCGCAGCTGAAAGAGGACCACCCTCCTCCCCACGCCTCGCAGGCTCGGCGCGGGCCCCTGGAGGGTGGTCGTTCCAGTGCGTCGCCGGGCTCGCGGCGGGCCCCCGCAGGGGGTCACGGGCCTCCCGGGATGATCGAGCCCCGGCGCGCCACGCGGGCTGCGCCGGGGAGGAGCACTCGTGTCGCAGGCCGTCGCGCCCGTCGTCCAGGTCGGGCTGGTGGCCGCCCCCGGGGCCCCTGCCGAGCTGGCCGACTGGCTGGCCGAGCAGCTCGGCGACGAGCTGGCCGCGGCGCACCCGGAGGTGCGCTGGGAGGTCCGGGCGGTCGAGGACGGGCTGGTGCAGCCCCCTGCCGACGACGACGAGATCGTCGCGGCCACCCGCCGGCGGCTGCTCGCCGAGGACTGGGACCTCGCCCTGGCGCTCACCGACGTCCCCCTGGAGGTCGACCGGCGGCCGGTGGTCGGCTCGGCCAGCCCGGTGCACGGCGTCGCGCTGCTGTCGCTGCCGGCACTGGGCGCGGTCGGGCTGCGCAAGCGGGCGCTGCAGACCGCGCTCGGGCTGGTGCGCACGCTGATGGGCACCAGCGAGGACGGCGACGCCGACGACCGCGCCGCGATGGGACGGCGGCTGCGCGAGCTGGCCACCGACCCGGCCGACGGCAGTGCCGGGGTGGCCTTCACCGCCCGCGTGCTCACCGGCAACCTGCGGCTGCTGCTCGGCATGGTGCGGGCCAACCGGCCGTGGCGGCTGGCCGTGCGGCTGTCCCGCGCGCTCACCGCGGCGATCGCGGCCGGCGTCTTCGCCCTCATCACCAGCGACATCTGGGCGCTGGCCGACAACTCCGGCTGGCCGCGGCTGACGGTGATCGCCGTCGGCTCGGTGGTCGCCGTCGTGGTCACCCTCGTCGTCGGGGCGGGGCTGTGGGAGCGACCGCGCTCGCACCGGGTGCGCAAGCAGGTGCTGCTGTTCAACGTGGCGACCACCGCCACCGTCGTCATCGGCGTCCTGACCCTCTACGCCGTGCTGTTCGTGCTCGCCCTCGCCGGCGCGCTGCTGCTCGTGGTCGCTCCGCTGTTCGCCGAGGGCCTGGGACACCCCGCCCACCTGTCGGACTACCTCGAGCTGGCCTGGCTGACCTGCTCGCTGGCGACGGTGGGCGGCGCCCTCGGGGCGGGGCTGGAGTCCGACGACGCGGTGCGCGAGGCGGCCTACACCTACCGGTCGGAGCAGCCGGCGCACTGATCCGGGGTCCGGGCACACCCAACACCCCCCGTTGCCGCGGTGAGGCGGATGATCCTGTTCGTGTCGTCGATCGCCGAGCGCTTCCGCATCGCGCTGGAGGACGTCCGCGAGCCCGATCTCGCCCTCCCCGAGCTGCTCCCCGTGCACCTGGCGCGCGCCTGCGCCCGGACGCTCGGCGTGGACGCCGCGGGGCTGAGCGTGACCGCCGGCGAGGCGGGCCGGGCCCCCCTCGGGGCCAGCTCGCCGACCGCCGACCTCGCCGAGCGGCTGCAGTTCACCGCCGGTGACGGCCCCTGCGAGACCGCCCAGCGGCACCGGGAGCCGGTGTTCGCGGCGTTCGCCGACCTGCAGCGCCGCTGGCCGGGGTTCGCGGGGCTGCTGGCCCGGCACACGCCCTACCGGGCGGTGGTCGCCCTCCCGATCGGCGAGACACTGGCCGGTCCCGGCGCCATGGACCTGTTCTTCACCGACGAGAGCACCGTGCCCGACCTCGACGTCTTCGAGGCCATGGCCGTGGGCGACCTGACCTGCGCGGCGCTCGGCGACGCCGCCATCTGGGCACCGTGGTCACCGCACGGGGGCCCGGCGTGGCTGCACGGTCCGGCGGCGCGGGACCGCGGGCGGGTCTGGACCGCCATCGGCCGCGTCGCGATGGCCCGGCGGCTGAGCGCGCCGGCGGCGCTGGACGTGCTGCGCGCCACGGCCCGGGCCGCCGGCCGCACGGTCGACGACCTCGCGGGCGACGTCCTCGCCGGCCGGGTGGACCCCGCCGCCCTCGGCCGGTCGAACGGTCGCCCCCCGGCCTCCTCCGACTGATCGGCGGGACTCACGCTCGGTCACCGCTCGGTTCCGGTCGGCCCCCTCGGTTGGGGGTCGGCCACCCCCGGGGTCGGGCTGTCCCCGTCCTGGGACCGCTCGGCACACTGGCCCGGTGCCGAGGGGCGGCACCGCGACGGCCGACGGGACACCGCGACGCCGCGGAGGGGGGAGGCGACGCGTGATCACGGTGCTGCTCGCGGACGACCACGCGTTCGTCCGCGACTCCCTGGTCGAGCTGTTCAGCGCCAGCGGTGACCTCACCGTGGTCGCCGAGTGCGAGGACGGCGCGGAGGTGCTCGACGCCGCCCGGCGCACCCGGCCCGACGTCGTCCTCCTGGACCTGGCCATGCCGCGGGTCACCGGCCTGCAGGCGGCCCGCGAGCTGCTCGACGAGCGCCCGGAGTCGCGGGTCGTCGTCCTCACCGGGTCGCTCACCCCCGCCCTGGTGCGGGAGGCCCGCGAGATCGGTGTCGTGGGCTACCTGCTCAAGGACGAGGACCCCGGCGCGCTGCCCGGCCACGTGCGCACGGTCGCCGCCGGCGGCACCGCCTGGAGCGCCGCGGCCACCTCGGCGACCACCGGCTGCTGACCCCCCGCACCCGGGGAGCAGCCCGCTCCCCGTCCGGGTGAACGGGTCCGCACAGGGGAGCAACGACCTGATCACGCAGGGTGGTGACCCGCTCGTAGTGGCCGGTCCCACAGGCGACCTTGGTCCTTTCGGGGTGTAAAGCCCCTGGTCAGGAGAGCGGACGTCAGGTCCCATGGCTCTGTCCCCCCGCAGCGGCGGGCTGGGGCACGGGGATGATCACGGGGGTTCTGATGACGCTTGCCCAGCTGGAGCGGCCGACCGACCTGGCGCGGGTCCTGGTGGTCGACGACCACCGCACCTTCGCCGAGCTCCTCTCGGGGGCCCTGACCTCCGCCGGGATGGACGCGGTGGGCACCGCCCACTCGGCGGCGCAGGCGGTCGCCATGGCGCAGGAGCTGCAGCCCGACGTCGTGGTGATGGACATCGAGATGCCCCGCCAGGACGGACTGGCCGCCACCCGCCGCATCCGCGAGGTCGCGCCGGACGCCGTCGTCGCCGTGGTGACCGCCCACCGCGACCCCGACTGGGTCGTCCGGGCCGCGCAGGCCGGCGCATCGGCGTTCATCCCGAAGGACGGCTCGCTGGCCGAGATGATCGACGTCCTCTCCCGGGTGCAGCCCGGCCAGATGCTCGTGGCGCCGTCCACCTTCGCCGGTGGCGCGCCCCGCACCCCCTCGGCCGGGAGCCGGGGCACGGTGCCGCAGCTGACCCGGCGCGAGCAGGAGGTCCTCGACTGCCTCGGCCGCGGGATGCAGGTCAAGGCCATCGCCCGGGTCCTGGGCATCACGCTGGAGACCTGCCGCGGCTACGTGAAGTCGCTGCACGCCAAGCTCGGTGTCCGTTCCCAGCTGGAGGCGGTCGTCAAGGCCCAGCAGCTGGGGCTCCTCGGCGCCGTGGATGAGCGCTGAGCCCAGCTCCTCCCCCACCCCGGGACCCGCTCCCGCCCGTCGCCGTACCGCCTGGGGCCGCGAGCTGGCCGCCTTCTGCGCGGTCGCGTTGTTCGTCCTGCTCGCCGTCTCGGCGGGCACGGTCTGGCTGAGCGAGCGGATCGCGCGGGACAACGCGCTCGAGGAGGCCGAGGGCATCGCCGAGCGGCTGGCCGAGCTGCTGGTGGCCCCCGTCCTCGCCGATGCGTTGGCCGGGGTCCCCGGGCGGTGGGAGGAGCTCGACCGGGACGTGCGGAACCGGATGAGCGACGGGTCGGTGACCCGGATGGTCGTCTGGCGGGCGACCGGCGAGATCGTGTACTCCACCGAGCCCGGGCAGCAGGGCCGGGTCATCCCGCCCTCGGACGGCCTGCTGGCCGCAGTCGGCGGGGAGACCGTCGCCGAGGTCGACGAGCAGCCGGAGACCACGCCCGGCGACGGGCCGCAGACGCTGCTGGAGGTCTACACGCCGCTGACCGTCCCCGGTGAGCAGCTGGTCTTCGAGGCGTACTTCGCCTACGACGGCATCGACCGGCAGGCGGCGCGGCTGCGCGGCCAGATCATCCCGATGGCCATCGGCGCGCTCGTCGTCCTGCAGCTGGTGCAGGTGCCCATCGCGACGTCGCTGGCCCGCCGCGTGCGGCGCCAGGAGGCCGAGCGGACCGCGCTGGTGCAGCGCAACGTCGAGGCCTCCGACCGCGAACGGCGGGCCATCGCCGCCGACGTGCACGACGGGCCGGTGCAGGACCTCGCCGGGGTCAGCTACGCCCTCTCGGCCCTGCGCAACAGCGTCCCCGAGGAGCGGCAGCCGACCGTCGACAAGCTCGTGGGCGCGGTCCGGCACGCCGTCCAGTCGCTGCGTCGGCTGATGGTCGACATCTACCCGCCCGACCTCAGCGGGCCGGGTCTGGCCGTGGCGATCGCCGACGCCGCCGAGCCGCTGCGCGACGCCGGCATCGAGGTGCTCATGGACGCCGCCCCGCTGCCGGAGACCGCCCCGGACGTGACCGCGGTGCTCTACCGCACGGCCAAGGAGGCCCTGGCCAACGTCGCCCACCACGCCCAGGGCAAGCGCACCTGGATCACCCTCGAGGAGACCGAGCTGCGTGGGGCGCCCGCGGTGCGCCTGGAGATCGCCGACGACGGCGTCGGCTTCCCGGTGTCCACCGACAAGCGCGCCGAGGGCCACCTGGGGCTGGCGCTGCTCCGGGACCGAGTGGTCGACCACGGCGGCGTCGTCACGCTGGGTGATCGGCCTGACGGCGGCGCAATGCTGACCGCTGTGCTGCCGCTGCACCACGGACAGTGACGCCACGAGCGCTTGACCTGCGCGGACCCCCCAATTGCGGGAGCCCCCCGCCCCCCTCGTTCCGGCTGTGACGGGGGCGGCGGACGAGGGAGTGTTCCTCCGACGATCACCGCAGGTGAGTGAGGAGCACCCCCGATGGACACGCCCAGCCTGAACCGCCGCGACGTCCTCAAGGTGTCGCTGGCCGGCACCGCGGCCATGGCCCTGCCGTACCAGGCTGTGCTCTCGGCCAAGAGCGCCTCGGAGCTCGACACCAAGAGGATGCCCCGGCCGTACGTCGCAGCCTTCACCGCTCCGCCGGTGCTGGCGCCGTACCGCTCCGACGACAAGCCCGGCAACAGCTACGGCGCCGTCCCGGGCACCGGCGCTCCGATCGTGGGCGCCGCCTACACCGGCACCGACTACTACAAGATCGAGCAGAAGCCGACCCAGGTCGAGTTCGTCAAGGGCATCAAGACGACGATGTGGGGCTACAACGGGCTGGTCCCGGGGCCCACCATCCGCGTCTACCAGGACAGCTACGTGAACACCGGTCAGAGCCGCCGGGTGGTCATGCAGCAGATCAACAACCTGCCGGCCAAGCACCCGACCATGGGATACGTCCCCTGGACCTCGACCCACCTGCACGGCTCGCCGTCCAAGCCGCAGTTCGACGGCTACGCCGGCGACCTCACCGACCCGGGTGAGTGGAAGAACTACATGTACCCGAACAACTGCTCGCCGCGGACGCTCTGGTACCACGACCACGGCGTGCACCACACCGCCCAGAACGTGTACATGGGCCTGGCCGCCCAGTACCACCTGGTCGACGAGCGGCTCGAGCGCGACCTCGGCATCCCGCGGTACGACCGGGAGAAGGCCCGGCTGGGCCGGCCGCAGTACGAGTTCCCGCTGATCATCAGCGACGTCATGTTCGCCAGCAACGGCCAGCTGATGTGGGACGACGACGGGGAGTCCGGCCTCTACGGGGACGTCATCCTGGTCAACGGGGTGCCGTGGCCGACGATGAAGGTGGAGCCGCGCAAGTACCGCTTCCGGGTGCTCAACGGCTCACTGGCCCGTGGCTACACGCTCAGGCTCAGCAACGGCAAGCCGTTCCAGGTCATCGCCACCGACGGCGGCTTCATGCACAAGCCGCAGACGGTCACCACGCTGACGATCGGCATGGCCGAGCGCTACGAGATCGTCATCGACTTCGCCGACCTGAAGGGCACGAAGGTCCAGCTGCTCAACGGCGGGGTCAAGAACGCCCGGGACTACGACCACACCGGCAAGGTGATGCAGTTCGAGGTCGGCACGACCGTCACGAGCACCGACGGCAACACCGTGCCGAGCACGCTCGGCGCCCCGCACCCGGTCATGGCGTTGGACCCGGCCGAGTCGAAGGCCACCCGCCGGATGCGGCTGGAGCGCAGCAACGGCCTGTGGGTCATCAACGGCGAGACCTGGGACGACGTCGTGAGGAGCAAGTACGAGCACGTCTTCGCCACGGTCGAGCCGCGCAGCACCGAGATCTGGGAGGTCGAGAACTCCTCCGGCGGCTGGTTCCACCCGCTGCACGTGCACCTGGTCGACTTCCAGGTCCTCAGCCGCAACGGCCGCCCGCCGCGCCCGGAGGAGCTGGGCCCCAAGGACGTCGTCTACGTCGGCGAGGGCGAGACGGTCCGCCTCCTCCTGCACTTCGAGCACGAGGAGGGGCGGTACATGATCCACTGCCACAACCTCTCGCACGAGGACCACGACATGATGACCCAGTACCAGGTGGGTCACCACGACATCGACTGCGACTCGATCAACACCTGCCCCCCGACCCGCGGCACGCCCGACGACTTCGAGTCGGCCGACCCGGACGAGGTCCTCAAGGCCTACGAGAAGGCCCTCGAGGAGCAGGCCGAGGCGGCGGAGGAGGCGGCCGAGGAGGCGGCTGCGACCCCGACGCCGGCCCCGACGACCGACACCGTTCCCACGGGCGGGACGACGCAGGTCGGCACCGCCACCACGACGGCGCCGGCCCCGGCCGCACCGACGGCGGCCGCACCGACGACGTCCGCCCCGCCGGCAGCGCCCACGACGTCGGCTCCCGCCCGCCGCGGCGCCGGCACCACGACCACGACGCCGGCTCCGGCGCCCACCCCGGCGACGGCGACCCCGACCCGCCGGCGGACGCGGTGACCGCCGTCGCTGCGCCCCCGGCAGCCGCCCGGGTGGTGCTGCGGTCCCGTCGCCGCACCGCCGGGTGGCAGCTGACCGCGGCGCTCGGCCTGGCGACGGCCGGCGGGCTGCACGTGGCCGCCGCGGTCGACCACCTGTCCGCGGGCTCGCTGGCGGTCGGCTTCTTCCTGCTCACCGCGCTGGCCCAGGCCGGGCTGGCCGCCTGGCTCGCCCTCGGCGCGTGGGCCGGCACCCGCGCGGGCCGGCAGCTGGTGGCCATGGCGCTGCTCGGCACCGTCGGCCTGCTGGCCCTCTACGTCGTCGCGCACACGACCGGGCTGCTCGACGCCTTCGCGGTGCACGACGCGGTCACCGGCGGGCACGAGCACGACATCCCCGGCCGGGTGACCACGGCGATCGACCCGGTGACCGGCGTCGAGTTCGCGCAGGGCATGCCGCTGGGCGCCTCCGGGCCGGTGGCGATGGACGGACTGCCCGGGTCCACCGGCGGGCACGGCCCCGAGGCGGTCGGCACGGTCGTGGTCGGTGCCGAGCTGCTCACCGTGGCCGCGCTGGCCGCCCTGCTGCCGGCGTCCTGGCGAGGCCGGGTGCTCAACGGGCTGCTGGTCCTGGGCGGGGCCGCGTGGGCGCTGTGGCTCACCGGCGTCCTCGGGTGAGAGCCACCCCCCGAACCGCCGTCGCGGTCCCCGGTGACCCCCGCACCAGGGACCGCGGCGGCTCCCCCCGGCACCGGGCCCCCCGTGCCGGGGCGGCCCCCGGGGCGGGCGGCGGGGGGGGGGGCGGGGGGGGGGGGGGGGGGGGGGGGGGGGGGGGGGGGGGGTTGGCG
>NZ_JBJGZQ010000050.1:0-19317 GCF_054050595.1 Geodermatophilus sp. SYSU D00779 | reverse complement strand
TGGCCGGCGGGCCGTCGTCCCCGGGGACGGCGGCGGCGTCGGCCACCCGCACCCCGAGCCGGTCGAAGACCGGCACGACGTCGGCCAGCAGCGGCCGGGTGGCCGGCCAGGTGACCAGACCGCCCACCCGATCGCTCCCGGCGGGGCCCTCGGGACGCAGGGTCAGCCGGCGGTGAGCGCCGGCTGCGGCCGGGGCGCTCACTTCCCCGCGTGCGCGTCGAAGGCCGCGTCGAGGACGTCGAGCCCCTCGGTGAGCAGGTCCTGCCCGATGACCAACGGGGGCAGGAAGCGGAGCACGTTGCTGTGCGTGCCGGCCGTCAGGGTGATAACGCCCTCGGCGTGGCAGGCCTTGGAGATCGCGTTGGTCAGCGCGGAGTCGGGCTCGTTCGTACCCGGCTTGACCAGCTCGACGGCGAGCATCGCGCCGCGGCCGCGGACGTCACCGACCACGCCGGTGCGCTCCTGCAGCGCGCGCAGCCGCGGCAGCATGGTGGCCTCGATCGCGCGCGCGGCGGCGTTCAGGTCCAGCTCGCGCATGGTGCGGATGCTGGCCAGCGCGGCGGCGCAGGACACCGGGTTGCCGCCGTAGGTGCCGCCCAGGCCACCGGTGTGCACGGCGTCCATCAGCTCGGCGCGGCCGGTCACCCCGGCCAGCGGCATCCCGCCGGCGATGCCCTTGGCGGTGGTGATGAGGTCGGGGACGACGCCCTCGTGCTCCGAGGCGAACCAGGCGCCGGTGCGGCAGAAGCCGGTCTGCACCTCGTCGGCGATGAAGACCGCGCCCGAGCGGCGGCACCAGTCGGTCAGGGCCGGCAGGAAGCCCGGCGCCGGGACGACGAAGCCGCCCTCGCCCTGGATCGGCTCGATGAGCACGGCGGCCACGTTGGCCGCGCCGATCTGCGTCTCGATCAGGTCGATCGCCCGCGCGGCGGCCTGCTCGCCGGTCATCCCCGGCTCGTCGCGGTACGGGTAGGACATCGGCACCCGGTAGACCTCGCCGGCGAACGGCCCGAAGCCGTGCTTGTACGGCATGTTCTTCGCCGTCAGGGCCATCGTGAGGTTGGTGCGGCCGTGGTAGGCGTGGTCGAAGACGACGACGGCCGAGCGGCCGGTGGCCACCCGGGCCACCTTGACCGCGTTCTCCACGGCCTCGGCGCCGGTGTTGAACAGCGCCGTGCGCTTCTCGTGGTCACCGGGGGTGAGCCGGTCGAGCTCCTCGGCGACGGCGACGTAGCCCTCGTAGGGCCCGACCATGAAGCAGGTGTGGGTGAAGGCGGCGACCTGGGCCTGGACGGCGGCCACGACCTCGGGCGCGGCGTGGCCGACGTTGGTGACGGCGATGCCCGAGCCCAGGTCGATGAAGGAGTTGCCGTCGACGTCGACCACCACGCCGCCGGCCGCGCGCTCGACGTAGACCGGCAGGACGCTGCCCACGGCGGAGGTGACCGCGGCGGCGCGGCGGGCGGCCAGCTCGCGCGAGCGGGGGCCGGGCAGCTCGGTGACGAGGCGCCGCTCCTGGGCGACGGGGTGGGGGCCGGTCAGCAGGTCGGTCATCGCTGTCTCCTCGTGGGGCCGGCCTCCCCCGACGGGGGAGGTCCTCGCGTCCAGGGTCCGTGGCGTGCGTCTCTCCCGGTACCGTCCGGATCGGCACTCCCGGGACGTCCGGGTGTCCAGTTCGTCGAGAGGTCCTCCCCGTGCCGGTCACCGTCGCGACCCTGCTCGGCACCCCGTCGCTCGCGCTGGCGCTGCACTCCCGCAGCGCACGGGTGGACCGCGCGATCTCCTGGGTGCACGTCAGCGAGCTCGCCGACCCCACACCGTTCCTCGAGGGCGGCGAGCTGCTGCTCAGCACCGGCCTGGCGCTGACGCCCGACATGGCCGAGGGGTACGTCCGCCGGCTGGCCGGGGCCGGCGTGGTCGGCCTCGGCCTGGGCACCGGCCTCACCCACGCGGAGGTGCCCGCCGAACTGGTCGCCGCGGCCGACGAGCACGGCCTGGCGGTGCTCGAGGTGCCGCGGCAGACGCCGTTCATCGCCCTGTCGCGGGCGGTCTCCAGCGCACTGGCCGCCGAGGAGTACGCGGCGGTCACCCGGACGTCGACGGTGCAGCGCGAGCTGACCCGCGCCGCGGTCGCCCCCGGCGCCCCGGGCACCGTCGTCGACCGGCTGGCCCGGCACCTCGGCGGCTGGGCACTCCTGGTCGACGCCGCGGGGACGCCGCTGGAGGCAGCGCCGCCGTCCGCCCGGGGCCGCGCCGGCGGCCTGGCGGCGGCGGTCGACCGGCTGCGCACCGCCCGGCCCCCGGCAGGCGCCGCGCTCACCCAGCCCGGCGAGACGGTGCTGCTGCAGTCGCTGGGCACCGGCTCGCGGGTCCGCGGGTTCCTCGCCGTCGGGCGGCCGGGCCCCTTCTCCGCGGGTGACCGGCACGTGGTCAACGCGGCCGCGCTGCTCCTCACGCTCCGGCTGGAGCAGTCCCGCGCGCTCGACAGCGGCACCGCGGCGCTGCGGGCGGCGATCCTGCAGTTGCTGCTGGCCGGGCAGACCGCCGCGGCCGAGCCGGTGGTGGCGGCGCTGGGCGAGCGGCTGCCGGGTGAGCCGGTGCTGGCGCTGGCGGTGCTGGGCAGCCCCGAGCAGCGGGCCGCCGCCGTCGACGTGGCCGCCGACGCGGCCGCGCACGTCCGCGAGCCGGTGCTGTCGGCCGAGCTCGACGACGCCCTCGTCGTCCTGGTGCCGGCCGAGGGCCCGCTGGCCGGGCGGCTGGCCGACCTGCCCGAGCGGGTGCCCGGCGCCGTCCTCGGGACCGCGCCGCCGGTGCCGTGGGCGCGGCTCGCCGACGGCGTGCGCCAGGCCCGGCAGGCGGCCGGGCACGGCCGGGCCGCGGGACGGCCGGTCACCGCCTTCGCCGACCTGGCCGGCCGCGGACTGGCGGCCCTCCTCGACCCGGGGGCCACCACCGCCTTCGCCGAGGCCGCGCTCGCACCGCTGGCCGCGGCCGACCGGGCCGGCCCCGGCGACCTGGTGGAGTCGCTGCGGGTCTGGCTGGCCGCCCACGGGCAGTGGGAGCCGGCCGCGGCCCGCCTGGGCGTCCACCGGCACACGCTGCGCAAGCGGATCCGGCGGGCCGAGGAGCTGCTCGGCCGCGACCTGGACTCCCCCGGCGTCCGGGCCGAGCTCTGGCTGGCCCTGCACCCTCCGTCGTCCTGAGGAATCCGTCGTCAGTTCACCGTGAGGCTGGACAGATCGGCCGCCTGCAGTGACGATTGCCACCGGATCAGCGGTTCCGGGGACGCCGGGACACTCGAACGAGAGGGACCTCCGGTGAGCGAGAAGCTCGAGCTGCGCAACTTCGTCGGCGGGGAGCACGTCGACGCCACCGACGGCCGCCGGGCCGACCTGGTGGACCCGGCCACCGGCGAGGTGTTCGCCTCGGCCCCGGTGTCGTCGGCCGAGGACGTCGACCGCGCCTACACCGCCGCGGCGAACGCCTTCCCCGGCTGGCGGGACGCCACCCCCTCGGAGCGCTCCCTGGCGCTGTTCCGGCTCGCCGACGCGATCGAGGCGCACGGCGAGGAGCTGGTGGCGCTGGAGAGCCGCAACACCGGCAAGCCGCTCGGGCTGACCGCCAGCGAGGAGATCCCGCCGATGGTCGACCAGATCCGGTTCTTCGCCGGTGCCGCGCGCAACCTCGAGGGCAAGGCGGCCGCGGAGTACATGGCCGGCCACACGTCCTGGATCCGGCGCGAGCCGGTCGGGGTCGTCGGCCAGGTGACGCCGTGGAACTACCCGATGATGATGGCGGTCTGGAAGTTCGCGCCGGCGATCGCGGCCGGCAACACCGTCGTCCTCAAGCCCAGCGACACCACCCCGGCGACGACGCTGCGGATGGCCGAGCTGGCCGCCGAGTTCCTCCCGGCGGGCGTGTTCAACGTGGTCTGCGGCGACCGGGACACCGGCCGGGCGCTGGTCGAGCACCGCACCCCGCAGATGGTCTCGATCACCGGGTCGGTGCGGGCCGGCATGGCGGTGGCCGAGTCGGCCGCCCGCGACGTCAAGCGGGTGCACCTGGAGCTCGGCGGCAAGGCGCCGGTCGTCGTCTTCGACGACGCCGACCTCGAGGCCGCGGCCGAGGCCATCGCGGTCGCCGGCTACTTCAACGCCGGCCAGGACTGCACCGCCGCCACCCGGGTGCTGGCCGGGCCGGGCATCCACGACGACTTCGTCGCGGCGCTGACCGAGCAGGCCAGGAACACCCGGACGACGTACGAGAACGGCGCCGGTGACGAGGACGCCCTCGTGCCGCCGGTGAACAACGCCAACCAGCTCGCGCACGTCACCGGGTTCCTCGACCGCGCACCCGACCACGCCGAGATCACCGCCGGTGGGCGCCGGCTCGGGGACCGCGGCTTCTTCGTCGAGCCGACCGTCGTGGCCGGCCTGCGGCAGGACGACGAGCTGGTGCAGAAGGAGGTCTTCGGCCCGGTCATCACCGTGCAGCGGTTCTCCGACGAGGAGCAGGCCCTCGCCTGGGCCAACGGGGTCGAGTACGGGCTGGCCTCCAGCGTCTGGACGAAGGACTTCGGCCGGGCGATGCGGATGAGCAGGGCGCTGGACTTCGGCTGCGTCTGGATCAACACGCACATCCCGCTGGTCGCCGAGATGCCGCACGGCGGCTTCAAGCACTCCGGCTACGGCAAGGACCTGTCGATGTACGGGTTCGAGGACTACACCCGCATCAAGCACGTCATGGCCAACCTCGACAGCTGAGCTGTTCTCCTCGTCGGCCCACCGGCCGACACCGCGGCCAGGTGCCGTCCCCGACCGGCGCGGAGCCGCTGCCCTGTCCCGGTCGGGGACCCTCCGGGCCCCGCGACCGGTCCACCCCGGCTCGAGTGCCGTTCCCGACCGGCGGGGAGCCGCTCGGTCGAGGACGTGACGAGGCCCCGGTCCGATCGGACCGGGGCCTCGCTGCGTCCCGGCCGCCTCGAGGTCGTCAGCGGCGGCCGGGGATCTCGCCGACGCGGGCTAGACGTCGATGCCGGTGAGGACGAGGACCCGCTCCTCGGTGAGGTCCTCCATCGCCGCGTGCACGCCCTCGCGGCCGGTGCCGGAGTCCTTCACGCCGCCGTAGGGCATCTGGTCGGCGCGGAAGCTCGGGACGTCGCCGACCACCACTCCCCCGACCTCGAGCACCGAGGCCGCGCGGAAGGCCACCTGCAGGTCGCGGGTGAACACGCCGGTCTGCAGCCCGAAGCGGCTGTCGTTCACCCGGGCGAACGCCTCGTCCACGGAGTCCACGGTGTCCAGGACGACGACCGGCCCGAACACCTCCTCGCAGGAGACCTTCGCGTCGGCCGGGACGTCGGTGAGCACCGTGGGCGCGTAGGTGGCGCCGTCGCGGGTGCCGCCGGTGAGCACGCGGGCGCCCGCGGCCACCGCCTCGTCGACCCAGCTCTCCACCCGACGGGCGGCCTGCTCGTCGATCAGCGGCCCGACGTCGGTCGCCGGGTCGGTCGGGACGCCGGTGACCAGCTTCTCCACGGCCTCCACCACGCGGGCGGTCAGCGCGTCGGCGACCGCGCGATGGGCGAACACCCGCTGCACCGAGATGCAGGACTGCCCGGCCTGGTACATCGCGAAGGTCGCGATGCGGGAGGCGGCCCGGTCCAGCGCCGCGTCGTCCTGGTCGGGGGCGACGACGACCGCCGCGTTGCCGCCGAGCTCGAGGGTGACGTGCTTGCGCGGCGCGGACTCGCGGATCGACCAGCCGACCGGCACCGACCCGGTGAAGGAGACGACCGGCAGCCGCGGGTCCTGCACCAGCGCTGCGGCGACCTCGTTGGGCACCGGCAGCACCGACCAGGCGCCGGCCGGCAGCTCGGTCTCGGCCAGGATCTCGCCGAGCAGCAGCGCCGACAGCGGCGTCGCCGGAGCGGGCTTGACGACGATCGGCGCCCCGGCGGCGATCGCCGGCGCCACCTTGTGCGCCACCAGGTTCAGCGGGAAGTTGAACGGCGCGATGCCCAGCACCGGGCCGCGCGGCACCCGCCGCACCAGCGCCATCCGCCCGGTCGCGGCCGGGTCGGTGTCCAGCCGCTGCAGGCTGCCCGACCAGCGCCGCGCCTCCTCCGCGCCCCAGCGGAAGGTCGACACGGCGCGGGCCACCTCGAGCCGGGCCCACTTGAGCGGCTTGCCGGACTCCGCGGTGATCAGCGCGGCGACCTCCTCGCTGCGCTCGGCCAGCCGCCGGGACACGTGGTCGAGTGCGGCGGCCCGGGCGTGGGCGGGCAGGGCCGCACAGGCGGCGCGAGCGGCGTGGGCGGCCGACACCGCGGCCTCGACGTCCTCGGCGGTGGCGTTCGTCGTCCGGCCGGCCTCGGCGCCGTCGAACGGCGAGCGCACCTCGACGACGTCGGTGCCGGTCCGGGGCCGGCCGGCGACCCAGTAGGGGGTGGTCATGCGTCCTCCTCGGGACGTGGGCGGTGTCCCCGCTGAATGTGCGAGACAGGGCGCCACCGGGCCAGTGCCGGTCCGTCCACCCGGCCGGGTCCCGACGCGCCGACCTGGCACGCGGGCCCGCGGCTCTACCGTGACCGCGGACACCCGCACGGACGTCGTCTGGAGGAGCCGTGGCCCACGCCGAGACCGACCCGGTCGGGAGGAGCGCGCTGCGCAAGGTCGCGTGGCGGCTGGTGCCCTTCCTCGGGCTCCTCTACTTCGTCAACTACCTCGACCGCACCAACATCGGCTTCGCCAAGCTCACGATGAGCGAGGACCTGGGGCTGACCGAGACGATGTTCGGGCTGGCCTCGGGGCTGTTCTTCATCGGCTACCTCTTCTTCGAGGTCCCGAGCAACCTGGCGCTGCACCGCTTCGGCGCCCGCCGCTGGATCGCCCGCATCATGGTCAGCTGGGGCGCCGTCGCGAGCGCCATGGCCTTCGTCGACTCGGCGGGCTGGTTGTACGCGCTGCGGGTGCTGCTCGGCGTCGCCGAGGCCGGCTTCTTCCCCGGGGTCCTGCTCTACCTGACCTGGTGGCTGCCCCGGGCCCAGCGGGTGCAGCTGATCGGGGCCTTCCTGGTGGCCGTCCCGCTCTCCTCGGCCCTGGGGGCGCCGCTGTCGGGCGCGATCATCCAGTACGCCGACGGCCTGTTCGGCCTGGCTGGCTGGCGGGTCATGTTCCTCGTCGAGGGCCTGCCCGCCGTGCTGCTGGGCGTGGCCTGCTGGTTCTACCTGACCGACCGCCCCGCGGACGCCCACTGGCTCACCGCCGAGGAACGCGGCTGGCTGGCCCGGACCATCGCCGCCGAGGGCGAGACGTCCGGCCCGCGGGAGGCCTCCCCGTGGCGGGCGATGGCCGACCTGCGGGTGGTCGGTCTCGGCTTCGTCTACTTCGGCGTCGTCTACGGCCTGTACGCGGTGTCGTTCTTCCTGCCGACCGTGGTCGCCGGCCTCGCGGAGCGCTTCGACACCGACTACTCGATCTTCGAGACCGGCGCGATCGTCGCGGTCCCGTTCCTCGCCGGCGCGGTCACGATGGTGCTGTGGAGCCGGCACTCCGACCGGACGGGCGAGCGCCGATGGCACCTGGCCCTGCCGGCCGCGCTGGGCGGGGTGACCATCCCGGTGGCCCTCTACCTCGACTCGCCGTTCACCGTCATGGCCGTCATCACCCTGACCGCGGTCGGCATCTGCTGCGCGCTGCCGGTGTTCTGGCACTTCCCGCCGCTGTTCCTCGCCGGCGCCGGGGCCGCGGCAGGCATCGCGCTGATCAACTCGCTGGGCAACACCGCCGGCTTCGCCGCCCCCTACATCACCGGGTGGGTCTCCGACGCCACCGGCAGCATCCGGCCCGCGCTCTGGCTGGTCGGCATCGCCATGCTGCTGTCGGCGGCCGGTGCCCTCCTGCTGTCGCGCCGCCGGACACCCGTCGCGACGACGGCGGGCGGGCGCGACGCGGTGCTCGACTGAGCACCGGTGCACGGGCGGGCCGCGGTGCTTGACTGAGGGCGTGACACAGGCTCCCGCACTGCGGTCCGGCGTCGTGGCGGCCCTGCTGGCCGCCCTCCCGGCCGACCGCGTCCTGTCCGCCGACGACGTCGTCGGCTCCTACGTGCACGACGAGGCCGAGTGGGCACCCCACGGCGCGCCGCTGGCCGTCGTCCGCCCCCGGTCCACGGCCGAGGTGCAGGCCGTGGTGCGCGCCTGCCTGGCGCACCGGACGCCGCTGGTGCCGCGCGGCGCCGGCACCGGCCTGTCCGGCGGGGCGAACGCCGTCGACGGGTGCGTCGTGCTCTCCACCGAGCACATGCGGGACGTGGTCGCCATCGACCCGGTCGAGCGCTACGCCGTCGTGCAGCCCGGCGTGGTCAACGACGACCTGCGCGCCGCCTGCGCCGAGCAGGGCCTGTGGTACCCGCCGGACCCGGCCAGCTCCCCCTGGTCGACCATCGGCGGCAACGTGGCCACCAACGCCGGCGGCGTGTGCTGCGTGAAGTACGGCGTGACCCGCGACTACGTGCTCGAGCTCGAGGCGGTCAACGGCCTCGGCGAGGTCGTGCGGCTCGGGCGGCGCACCGCCAAGGGCGTCGTCGGATACGACATGGTCGGGCTGATGGTCGGCTCCGAGGGCACCCTCGGCGTGGTCACCGAGGTGACCGTGCGGCTGCGGCCGGCGCGGGCGCCCGAGCGCACCGTCGTCGGCTACTTCGACTCCGTGGTCGACGCCGGCCGCGCGGTCGAGGCGCTCGGCGCGGCCGGGGTGACCCCCTCGGCGCTGGAGCTGGTCGACCGGCACTGCCTGGCCGCCGTCGACGAGTGGAAGAGCATGGGCCTGTCGGTCGACGCCGCCGTGGTGCTGCTCGGCCGCACCGACGCCCCCGGCCCGGCCGGCGACGCCGAGGCCGACGCGATGCTGCGCAGCTTCGAGCTCGGCGGCGCCACGTGGGCCGCGGCGTCCACCGACCCGGCCGAGGCCGAGGCGCTGTTCGCCGCGCGCCGGCTGGCCTACCCGGCGCTGGAGCGGCTGGGCCCGCTGCTGACCGAGGACGTCTGCGTGCCCAAGGCCGCCGTCCCGGAGATGCTCGCCCGGATCGAGGCGGCCGCCACCCGCAACGACGTGCTCATCGCCAACATCGCGCACGCCGGCGACGGCAACCTGCACCCGCTGCTGATCACACCGCCCGGCGACGGCGAGGCGCGGGCCCGGGCCCAGGTCGCGTTCGGCGAGATCATGCGCGACGCCGTGGCGCTGGGCGGGACGGTGACCGGCGAGCACGGCGTCGGCCTGCTCAAGCGCGACGGGCTGGCGGTCGAGCTGGCCCCGGAGGTGGTCGCCATGCAGCGCGCGGTCAAGGCCGCGCTCGACCCGCACGGCATCCTCAACGCCGGGAAGGTCTTCCCCGACGCGGTGTCCGCGTGAGCGCCGACGACTCCTCCCAGCACGTCGGGGTCCGGCGGCCCGGCGGCCGCTGCGTGCACGCCTGGCGGCGACCGGCCAGCACCCGGCCGGTGCTGGGGATCCACGGACCGAGCAGCACCTCGCGGCTGTGGTCCTGGACGCTCGCCGCGGCGCCGGACGTCGACCTCGTCGCCGCCGACGTCTTCCTCACCGACACCGCCGCCGACGCGCTGCGCCGGCTCTCGGTGCCCACGCAGCTGCGTACGCCGAGTGGAGCACCGGCGCCGGGTCGCGGCCGGCCCACACCGACGACGAGGTGGCCGCGGTGGTGGCACCGTCGGACGGACTGGTGACGGCGGGGCTGCTGCCCGGGCACGACCACGCGGGCGTGGTGATGACCGGCTCGGGCGCGGCCGCCTCGGTGCGGGCGCTGCGCCGCTCGCTGGCGGGCTGAGCCCGGGCTACGGTCCGCGGGTGGCCGACCTCTCCCGCACCGCCCGCGTCGACGTCCTGGTCGAGGGCTACGCCCGCCTGCCGCACGTGGCGGGGACGGTGAGCCTGGTGCGCGACGCCGGGCGGGTGGTGGTCGTCGACCCCGGCATGGTGGCCGACCGGGAGCTCATCCTGCGCCCGCTGCGCGAGCTCGGCGTCGCGCCCGAGGACGTCACCGACGTCGTCCTCAGCCACCACCACCTCGACCACACGCTCAACGTGGCGCTGTTCCCGGTGGTGCCGGTGCACGACTTCCAGTCGGTGATCGAGGGCGACGTGTTCACCCGGCGGGCTGCCGACGGCGTCGACCTCACCCCGTCGGTCCGCCTGCTGGCCACGCCGGGGCACACCCCGCAGGACGTCACGACGCTGGTCGGCACGCCCGACGACGTCGTCGCGCTCACCCACCTGTGGTGGACCGGCGAGGGCCCGGCCGACGACCCCTACTCCCCCGACCGCGACGAGCTGCGGCGCCAGCGGGAGCGGGTGCTCGGGCTCGCCACGCTCGTCGTCCCCGGCCACGGCGCGCCCTTCCGCCCGGGGGCCGCGACCCCGCGCTGAGCCGGGGCACCAGCGGCCGACGCTCGACGGTCCGGCGACCCGGCTCCGTGCGGGACGCCGGACCGTCCACTGTCGCGACCCGGTGCGGCACGGGACCCTCGGCGCACCCCGAGGACGCCGTCACGAGGAGCCGCGGTCGTGAGCCCTGCAGACCACCGCAACGGCGGCGCGGCCGTCGTCGAGACCCTCGCCGCCCACGGGGTCGACACCGTGTTCGGCATCCCCGGCACCCACAACCTGGAGCTGTACCGGCACCTCCGTGCCGCCGGCATCCGCCCGGTCACGCCCCGCCACGAGCAGGGGGCCGGCTACGCCGCCGAGGCCTACGCGCGGGTCTCGGGGCGGCCGGGCGTCGTGGTGACCACCAGCGGCCCGGGGCTGACCAACGCGATGACCGCCGCGGCCACCGCGCACGCCGAGTCGCAGCCGGTGCTCGTCCTCTCCCCCGGCGTGCCCACCGGCACCGAGGGCGCCGACCTCGGCCTGCTGCACGAGGTCAAGGACGCCAGCGGCGCGATGCAGCGGCTGGTCCGGTGGAGCCGCCGGGTGCGCAGCGCCGACGAGGCCGCCGAGGCGGTCACCGAGGCCTTCGCCTCCTTCTCCGGAGGACGGCCGCGCCCGGTCCACGTCGAGGTCCCGGTCGACGTGCTGGAGCAGGTCTGGACGGGGACGGCGCGCACCGCCGGGCCGGTGCCCGCACCCGTTCCGGACCCGGACGCCGTCGGCCGCGCCGCGGAGCTGCTGGCCGGCGCGCAGCGCCCGCTGGTGGTCGCCGGCGGTGGCGCCGTGGACGCCGCGGCCGAGGTCACCGCGCTCGCCGAGGCACTGGGCGCGCCGGTCGCCACGACCGTGAACGGCAAGGGCGTCGTCGCCGAGGACCACCCGCTGTCGGTGGGGGCGTCGGTGCGCCTGCGCGTCCTGCAGCGGGAGGCCGCCGCCTGCGACGCCCTGCTCGTCGTCGGCAGCGAGCTGGGCGACTCCGACCTCTGGGCGGGCCGGATCAGCGCGCGGGCGGTCGTGCGGGTGGACGTCGAGGAGGGGCAGCTGCACAAGAACTGCCCCGCGACGGTCGCCGTGCACGCCGACGCCGCGCTGGCCCTCCGCGCCCTCTCCGCCGCGCTGCCCGCCCGCGCCCGCGACAGCGTCCGCCGCGCGGCGGACCTGCGCGCGGCCTGCCGGGACGAGGCCCGCGCCGACGCCGGCGGGAACGAGGAGGTCAACGCCGCCGTCCGGGCCGCCCTGCCGGCCGACGCCGTCCTGGCCGGGGACAGCTCCCAGGTCACCTACTTCGGCTCCGTGCACTTCTTCGACCTGCCGGCGCCGCGCCGGTTCTGCTACACGCCGGGGTACGCCACGCTCGGCTACAGCGTGCCCGCGGCGGTCGGCGCCTCCCTCGCCCGGCCCGGGCACCCGGTCGCCGTCCTGCTCGGGGACGGCGCCCTGATGTTCTGCCTCCAGGAGCTGGCCACCCTCACCGAGCTGGGGCTGGCCGTCCCGGTGGTCGTCGTCGACAACGGCGGCTACCGCGAGATCCGCGACCAGCAGGCCGCTCGCGGGATCCCGCCCACCGCGGTGGACCTGCCGACCCCCGACCTCGCGGCCGTCGCCACCGCCATGGGCGCGCACGGGGTGCGCACCGCCGACCCCGCCGCGCTCACCGCCCTGGTCGCCGACGCGCTGTCGGCCGACCGCCCGACCCTCGTCCACCTGGACGCCCGGTCCTGACCCGCTGCACACGAGGAGGAGAGTCGTGGACGTCGCCGTCGTCGGCCTCTACCTGGCCGCCATGATCGCCTTCGGCTTCTGGGGGAAGCGCCGCGCCACCACCCAGTCCGACTTCCTGGTCGCCGGACGGCGGCTGGGTCCGCTCCTGTACTCCGGGACGATGGCCGCCATCGTGCTCGGCGGCGCGTCCACCATTGGGGGCGTCGGGCTCGGCTACGAGTACGGCCTGTCCGGCATGTGGCTGGTCGTCGCCATCGGCACCGGGATCCTCGCGCTCTCGCTGCTGTTCGCCGGCCGCATCCAGCGCCTGGGCGTCTACACCGTCAGTCAGATGCTCGAGCTGCGCTACGGCCCCGGCTCCAGCGTGCTCTCCGGCCTGGTGATGTTCGGCTACACGCTGATGCTCTCGGTCACCTCGACCATCGCCTACGCGACCATCTTCGGTGCCCTGCTGGACCTGGGGCGGATCCCGTCGATCGTCATCGGCGGCGCCGTCGTCGTCCTCTACTCGACGCTCGGCGGCATGTGGTCGATCACCCTGACCGACTTCGTCCAGTTCGTCATCAAGACCGTCGGGATCTTCCTCGTCCTGCTGCCGGTCGTGGTGGTCGAGGCCGGCGGGTTCCGCGCCCTGGCCGACGCCCTCCCCGCGGACGCCCTCTCGCTCACCACCATCGGCGGCGGCACGATCGTCACCTACTTCGTCATCTACACCTTCGGCCTGCTCATCGGGCAGGACATCTGGCAGCGGGTGTTCACCGCGCGCAGCCCCGGTGTCGCGCGGTGGGCGGGTGCCGCCTCCGGTGTCTACTGCCTGCTCTACGGCGTGGCCGGCGCCGTGATCGGCATGGCCGCCCGCGTGATCCTGCCCGCGCTCGACGCCCGCGACGACGCGTTCGCCGCCGTCGTCGAGGCCACGATGCCGGCGCTCCTGGCCGGGCTCGTGCTCGCCGCCGCCCTCGCCGCGGTGATGTCCACCTCCAGCGGCGCGCTGATCGCCACCGCGACGGTGTTCAGCCAGGACATCGTCGCGCGGCTGCGGGGCCGCGACCCGGAGGCGGGCAGCGAGCACGAGCACGTCCGCAGCAACCGGCTCTACGTCGCCGGCTTCGGCGTCGTGATGATCGCCATCGCCTGCGCTCTGCAGGACGTCGTCGCCGCGCTCACCATCGCCTACGACATCCTGGTCGGCGGCCTGCTCGTCGCCATCCTGGGCGGCCTGGTGTGGCGGCGCGGCACCAACGTCGGCGCCCTCGTCTCGATGGCCGCCGGCACGCTCGCCACGCTGGCGACGATGGTCGTCGTCGGCGACATCTACGCCAACGAGCCGATCTACGTCGGCCTGGCCGCGGCGCTGGTGGGCTACGTGGCCGCCAGCCTGGCCTCGCGCCCGACGGACCCGCGGGTGCTCGCCACCTGGGACCGCCGGCTCGCCGGGCAGGACGCGCCGCGGACGCCGACGGCGCACGTCACCTCCTGACCCGGACGCAGACGCCGGCGCGGCCCGCCCCCCGGAGGGGACGGGCCGCGCCGGCGAGAGGCCGGAGGCGGCCCCGTCCAAAGGCTCACCGCGAGCTCGCGAGCGGTGAGGAGGACGGGGTCCTCAATGGATGTGCGACCCGCCGTTGACGTCGTAGGTCGCGCCGGTGATGTACCCGGTCTCCTCGCGGCACAGGTAGGTGATGAGGTCGGCGACGTCGGCAGGCCGGCCGTTGCGGCCCACGGGGATACCGGCGAGCAGCTGCTGCTTGCGCTCCCCCTCCAGGGCGCCGCCGGTGATGTCGGTGTCGATCAGCCCCGGCGCGACGGCGTTCACGGTGATGCCGTGCGGCCCCAGCTCGCGGGCCAGGGCCCGGGTGAAGCCCAGCTCGGCGGCCTTGGCCGCGGAGTAGGCCACCCCGCCGAACACCCCGCCGCCCCGCTCGGCCGAGACCGAGGAGAGGAAGACGATCCGGCCGAAGCCGCGCTCGGCCATGCCGGGCGCCAGGCGGCGGGTCACGTTGAACGCGCCCCGCACGTTGACGGCGAAGATGCGGTCCCACTCCTCGCCGCTGACCTCGAGGAAGGGCGTCGGCGAGGTGATGCCGGCGTTGTTGACCAGGGCCCCGACCGGCGGCAGCGCGCCGTCGAGGACGGCCAGCGCGTTCTCCACGGAGGCCTCGTCGGTGATGTCGCAGCCGATGCCCACGGCCTGCACGCCGTTGCGCTCGGCGACCTCCGTGGCGGCGTCCTTGGCGCTGGCCTCGTCGAGGTCGAGGATGGCGACGTTCCAGCCGGCGGCGGCGAGGGTGTGTGCGGTGGCGCGGCCGATGCCGCGCTTGGAGCCGGCGCCGGTGACGACGACGGTCTTGTCGGAGACGGACACGGGTTCCTCCAGGGGTTCAGGCGGTGGCGGGGGCCGGGTCGGCGGGTGCTGCTGCGACGTGCGGGGACGTCCGCGGGCGGTGCCCGGTGGTGGGACCGCTGAGCTCGTCCCGGACCCGGGCGACGACGGCGTCGGTCGAGAGGCCGTAGCGGTCGTGCAGGGTGGGCAGGGCCCCGGCGGCGAGGAACTCGTCGGGCAGGGCGATGGGCACCACGCGGGTACCCACCCCGGCGAACGCCAGGGTCGATGCGACCGACTCGGCCAGGCCGCCGATCACGGTGTGGTTCTCCAGCGTGACGACGAGCCGGTCGGTGCGGGCGGCCCGCAGGATCGCCTCGGTGTCCAGCGGCTTGATCGTCGGCACGTGCAGGACGGCGACGTCGACGGAGTCGGCCTCGAGGCGGGCCGCGGCCTGCAGCGCCCGCATCGTCATCAGGCCGGTGGAGATGAGGACGACGTCCCGCCCGGTGCGCAGCTCGGCGGCCTTGCCGAGCTCGAAGCGGTAGTCGTACTCGTCGAGCACCGTCGGCACCGCCCCGCGGAGCAGCCGCAGGTAGGTGGGGCCGGGGGCGTCGGCCAGCGCCGGCACGGCCTGCTCGATGTCGACCGAGTCGCAGGGGTCGACGATGGTCAGGCCCGGGCAGCCGCGGAGGATGGCCAGGTCCTCGGTGGCCTGGTGGCTGGGCCCGTACCCGGTGGTCAGGCCGGGCAGCGCGCCGACCACGTTGACGTTGAGCCCGGGCTCGGCGATGTCGAGGCAGAGGAAGTCGTAGGCCCGCCGGGTGGCGAAGACCGAGTAGGTGGAGGCGAAGGGCACCAGCCCCACCTCCGCCATGCCGGCCGCCGCGCCCAGCAGCGACTGCTCGGCCATGCCCATCTGGAAGAACCGGTCGGGGTGGGCGTCGCGGAACACGTGCATGTCGGTGTACTTCGCCAGGTCGGCCGACAGCCCGACGATCTCGGGCCGCTGCTCGGCGAGCCGGTTGAGCGCGTGCCCGAACGGGGCGCTGGTGGTGCGCTGACCAGGGTCGGCAAACGAGGCGATCATCGCCGAGGTGGTGAGCCGCTTCTTCGGCGTGGTGCTGGTCATCGGGTCGTCCCCTCCTGCAGCTGGTCGCGGGCGATCTGCCACTCGTGCTCCTCGACCCGCATGAAGTGGGCCTTCTCCCGGCCCTCGAGCAGCGGCACCCCGCGACCGATGCGGGTGTCGCAGATGAGCACCCCGGGCGAGCCGCGGTGCGCGCGGAGCTCGTCGAGGGCGTCGACGAGCGCCGCGACGTCGTTGCCGTCGACGCGCAGGGCGTGCCAGCCGAAGGCCCGCCACTTGTCGGTCACCGGCTCGGTGCGCAGCACGCCGGCGGTGGGGCCGTCGGCCTGCAGCGCGTTGACGTCGACGATCGCGGTGACGTTGTCCAGGCCGTGGTGGGCGCAGGCCAGCGCGGCCTCCCAGGTCGAGCCCTCGTCCAGCTCGCCGTCGGAGAGCAGGTTGTAGACCCGCGCCCCGTTGCCCTGGTGGCGCAGCCCGAGGGCCATGCCGGCGGCCACGGCCAGCCCGTGGCCGAGCGATCCGCCGGAGATCTCCACACCCGGGGTGTAGGAGGCCATGGCCGACATCGGCAGCCGCGACTCGTCGGAGCCGTAGGTCTCCAGCTCCTCGGCCGGGATCGTGCCGGCCTCGGCCAGCGCCGCGTAGAGGGCGATGGCGTAGTGGCCGATGGAGAGCAGGAAGCGGTCCCGGTCGGGCCAGTGCGGGTCCTCCGGGCGGTACCGGAGCTGGTCGGTGTAGACGGCGGCCAGCACGTCGGCCACGCCGAGCGCCTGCCCGATGTAGCCCTGGCCCTGCACCTCCCCCATGTCCAGGGCGTTGCGGCGGATCCGGTACGCGGCCTGGCGGATCCGCTCGATCCGCTCCGCCCGGTCACCGGCGGCCGGTGCGGCCTGCGGTGTGGTCAGCGAGGTCATGTCGTGCTCCTCTCGGGAGTGGGCTCAGTCGGTCGCGGAGTCGGCCGTCGGCCGGTGCTCGTGCGTCCGGGTGCGGGGGCTGGGGACGGCGGCTTCGGCGGCGAGGGTGCGCTCGAGCACGGCGACCTCGTCCCGCTCGGCGCGGCCCCAGGTCTCGCGGGTGACCAGCGTGGCGACCAGGCCCAGCAGGCCGTAGCCGCTGAACAGCAGTGCCGGGCCGATCCAGCCGACGCCGGCGTACAGCGCCGTGGCGACCAGCGGGGTGAAGCCGGAGACGACGGCCGACATCTGGTAGGCCAGCGACGCGCCGGTGGTGCGGGTCTTGGCCGCGAACAGCTCGGAGAACCAGGCGCCCTGCACCCCGGCGAGCGAGTTCTGCAGGACCGCGTAGCTGACGACGAACGCGATGATGATCGCCACCGCGGCGCCGGTGTTGGCCACGAGGAACAGCGGGATGCCCCACAGCACGTGCAGCAAGGTGCCCAGCAGGTACACCGGGCGCCGCCCGATCCGGTCGGTGAGCGCGCCCCAGTAGGTGGTGGCGAAGATGCCGATCCCGGCGGCGATCATCGTCGCGGTGAGGGTGACCGACCGGTCGGCCAGCCCCTCGGCGGCGACGTACGACAGCATGAACGTGACCGACACCGCGTAGCCGGCGGTCTCGGTGATCCGCAGGCAGAAGGCGCGCAGGATGTTGCGCCAGTCGTCGCGGAGCACCTCGAGGAGCGGGTTCTTGGAGAGCTCGCCCTCCTCCTTGAGCTCCTCGAACTCGGGCGACTCCTCGACCTTGAGCCGGATCACGATGCCGACGACGATCAGGACGGCGCTGAGCAGGAACGGCACCCGCCACGCCCACGAGCCGCCCAGCGGGACGCTGGCCAGGAAGGCCAGGTTGGCCAGCAGCAGCCCGACCGGGAAGCCGGCCTGCGTGATGCCGGTGTACAGGCCCTTCTTGCGCCAGGGGGCGTGTTCGAAGCACATGAGGATCGCGCCGCCCCACTCCGCGCCGAACGCGAGCCCCTGCACGACGCGCACGGCGACGAGCAGCACCCCGGCCCAGACGCCGACCTGCTGGTAGGTGGGCAGGCAGCCGATGAGCACCGTCGCGATCCCCATGAGCAGCAGGGAGCCGACGAGCACCGGCTTGCGGCCGATCTTGTCGCCGAGGTAGCCGCCGATGATCCCGCCGAGCGGGCGCACCGCGAAACCGATGCCCAGCGTGGCGAAGGACAGCAGCGTGCCGGACAACGGGTCGTCCGCGGGGAAGAAGGCGGTGTTGAAGTACAGCGCCGCCGCGATGCCGAAGCCGATGAAGTCGTAGGTCTCGATCGTCGCGCCGACCGAGCAGCCGATGGCGACCTTCTTCTTCTCCGGCGTCCCCTCGATGGGATGCCAGTGGGCGACCTCCTCGAGGTGCGGATCGCGGACAGGTGGGTGCCGCTCGGTCATGGTGATCTCCAGTGGGCGGGTGGGCAGTCGTTCCCCGTTGTCCGTCGACTGTTAACAGTCAACTGCCGACTAGAGTGAGTGGCGACCGTCACGGTGTCAAGGGTCACTTCTCGACACCTGCATCCCTGCAGGTCGCAGCGGGGAGGGGCGGGCTGCCCTCCAGGGCGGCGCCGACTCTCGGGAGGACCCCGTCCTCCTCACCCTCGCCCGCTCGGGGTGGGCCTCGGGACGTGGCCGGGGCGGCTCCTCACGGGAGGGAGGAGGGGCGGCCCCCCTACAGGGGCCCGCCGTGAGCACACGAGCGGTGGAGCGGAACGGCCCCGTCCGGCGCACCAC
Organism: Geodermatophilus sp. SYSU D00779; assembly: GCF_054050595.1. Classification (NCBI taxonomy): domain Bacteria; kingdom Bacillati; phylum Actinomycetota; class Actinomycetes; order Geodermatophilales; family Geodermatophilaceae; genus Geodermatophilus; species Geodermatophilus sp. SYSU D00779. The sequence continues at coordinate 1,032 of NZ_JBJGZQ010000050.1, read as the reverse complement.
CGGTTCCCGGGAGCACCCGGTCCTCCTCACCCTCGCCCGCGCGGGGTGAGCCTCGGGACGGGGCGGGACGGGGTCCTCTCACGGCGGTGCGGTGGACGGGCGGCCGCCACCCTCCGGGGGCCCCACGCCGGGCCCGCGAGGCGTGGAGGAACGGTGGTCCGCTCTCAGGCGGACTCGGTGGCCTGGGCGAAGTGCTCCGCGGCTCCGGCCATGTGCTCGTCGACGACCCGCACGGCGGCCTCGACGTCCCCGCGCTCGATGGCCTCGACGATCGGGACGTGCCGGTCGCGGGCCATCATCGGCGCCTGCCAGGCCGCGCCGTTGAGGATGGCGACCCGCATCCGGCCCTCGAGCCGCTGCCAGGCCTCGACCAGCATGGAGTTGCCCGACAGCCGGCAGAGGAGCAGGTGGAAGGCCAGGTCGGCCTCCATCCGCGCGGCGGGGTCACCCTCGTCGGAGAGCCGCTCCACGGCCGTCCGCAGCGTCTCGGCGGCGGCCTCGCGCCGCGGCGAGGCGATGACCTCCCGGACGGCGAGCCCCTCGAGGGCGGCCCGGACGCGGAAGAGCTCGTGCACCTCGGCGGAGGACAGGCTGTTGACCCGCAGCATCCCGCGGTTGCCGGCGGTGACCAGGCCCTCCTGCTGGAGGTGCCGCAGCGCCTCGCGCACCGTGCCGCGACTGACCCCGAGCGACCCCGCCAGCTCCACCTCACCGAGGTGGTCGCCGGGCCGGTACCGGCCGGAGAGGATGGCCGACCGGAGCGCCTCGAGGGACCGCTCGCGCAACGTGCTCCGGTCCAGTGCCGACAGTGACTCAACGCTCACGCAGCAGCCTCCTCGTCGACCGTCATCGTAGCCGCGTCGTCCCGGCCGGTGTGCCGACTGTCGACAGTGTTCCCCCGTCTTGGGGTCAGCGCGCCACGACGTTGCGCAGCTCGCGGCCGGCGAGCAGGGCCTCCAGGTTGGTGGCGACGTGCTCGTCGGCCCCGACCCCCCGGCCGCCGGCCCCGCGTGGGGTGAGCAGCAGGTTCGG
>NZ_JBJGZQ010000049.1:0-19886 GCF_054050595.1 Geodermatophilus sp. SYSU D00779 | reverse complement strand
CGCCCCCCGCACCCCCCCCCCCCCCCCCCCCCCCCCCCCCCCCCCCGCCCCGCCCCCCCCCCCCCCCGCCCCCCGCCCCCCCCCCCCCCCCCCCCCCCCCCGCGACGAGGGACAGTTCCGACAGCGGCGTCCCGGGCGCCAGCTCGCCGAGCTCGATCTCCTCCCGGAGCCGCCGGTGGACCTGGTCGGCCTTGCTGGCCTCCTCGGGCTGCGGGTCGCTCGTCACGCCCGCACCTCGCCGGGGAACGGCACGCCGACCTCGGCCGCCAGCCGCTGCAGCTCCGCGAGCGCGTCCCGGGCGAGGACGACGCCTCCGGCGGCCAGGTTGGCGGCCTCGGCGCGGTCCTCGACCTCGCCCGGGCAGAGGACGGCGTCCGAGCCCTGCGCGAGCGGCGTGGAGCGCACCTCGTCGACCAGCTGCCGCACCCGGGTGTCGAAGCCGGCGGGGTCGCCGAAGGCGGCGGGGTCCAGGGCCAGGAACAGGTGGCCGCAGCCACTGCGGGCCTCCGGCTCGTAGGGCCCGTGCACGCCGGTGCCGACCGCGCTGCCGGTGAGCGCGCCGGAGAGCACGTCCATCATGAAGGCGATCGCGTATCCCTTGTGTCCGGCCATCGGCAGGACCACGCCGAGCACCCCCTCCGCCGGATCGGTCGTCGGCGCGCCGTCCGCGGTGAGCGCCCAGGACTCCGGGATCGACTCGCCGCGGCTCTGCGCCAGGTAGATCTTGCCCCGGGCGACCGCGGTGTTCGCGATGTCGAGGGCGACGACCGTGCCGTCGGGCCCCGGCGCGGCGATCGACCACGGGTTGGTGCCGACGCGCTTCTCCCGCCCGCCCCACGGTGCCATCGCCGGGCTGGCGTTCGTGGTGAGGACGGCGACGAGGCCGTCGCGTGCGGCCCGCCGGGTGAACCACATGGCCGTGCCGAAGTGGTTGGAGTTGCGCACGCCGACGACGCCGACGCCGTGCTGACGGGCCCGGTCGGTCGCCAGGGCGCGAGCGCGGTCGGTGAGCACCTGGCCGATCCCGTCCCGCCCGTCGAGGAGCACCAGCGGACCGGTGTCGGTCAGCACCGCCGGCTCGGTGACCGCACGCATGGCGCCGGAGCGCAGCCGCGCCGCGTACCAGGGCAGCCGGAGCAGGCCGTGCGAGGAGTGGCCCCACAGGTCGGCCTGCACGAGGGAGTCGGCGACCAGCGCCGCGTCGTCGACCGGCACGCCGAGCGCCGTCAATATCCCCCCGCCGAGGATCCTCAGCGACTCCGGCCCGAACCGTTCCTCCGTCACCACTTGCCTCCTCGACGCGTTGTGTGCTGATCTGTATACAGATTCGCATACAAGGCCTGGGAGGTCGAGGGTGTTCAGCTTGGTGGTCCAGATGCAGGTGCGGCCGGGCCGGCGCGAGGAGTTCCTCGCCGGCATGGCCGCCAACGCGGAGGCGTCGGTCCGCGACGAGCCGGGCTGCCTGCGGTTCGACGTCTGCTCGGTGCAGGACGACGAGGACCGCTTCGTGCTCTACGAGCTCTACGCCGACGCGGACGCCTTCGCCGCGCACAAGGCCTCCCCGCACTTCGCCGCCTGGCGGGCGATCGCCGAGGAGGTCCTCGTCGACCAGGTCAACACGCCAGGCCATCTGCTGGTCACCCACACCACCGAGGAGTCCGCATGAGCACCCAGCCGGTCCCGCCGTCGATGGTCCTGCGCCCGGAGGAGATCGAGCGCTTCGACCGGGGCAACGGCGTCGTCACCATCCCGTTCGTCGGCAAGTGGAACTGCGAGGGCAACCGGGTCACCACCGGGATGACCGTCTTCTCGCCCGGCACCGGCATCCCGCTGCACTCGCACAACGTCGAGGAGTCCGTGCTGGTCTACGAGGGCGAGGCCACCGCGGTCGTCGGCGAGGACGAGTTCGACCTGGTCGCGGGGCAGGCCACCTGGGTCCCGGCCGGCGTCCCGCACTGCTTCCGCAACCGCGGTGAGGACTCGATGACCATCTACTGGGTCTACGGCGGCCGCGACGTCACCCGCACCATCACCGCCACCGGCGAGACGTTCGAGCACCTGTCCGACAGCGACCGTGGCGCTGGACCCGCGCGCCCGGGCGATGGCGCGACGCCGGCATGAGCGCCGTCGTCACCGTCGACCCCGCGACGGGGGAGCCCCTGGCCGAGTACCCGGCCCTCTCCGACGCCGACGTGGACGCCGCGCTGGACCGGGCGGCGCAGGTCCAGGTGGGCTGGGCCGCCTGCTCCTCCGAGGACCGCGCCGCCGTGCTGCGGCGGGCGGCGGCCGTCCTGCGCGCCGAGGCCGACGACCTCGCCCTGCTCGTCACACGGGAGATGGGCAAGCCGCTGGCCGAGGCCCGCGCCGAGGTCGAGAAGTGCGCCACGGCCTGCGACTACTACGCCGAGCACGCCGCGGCGTTCCTCGCCGACGAGCCGGTCGACACCGCCGCGGACCGCAGCTGGATCGGCTACGAGCCGATCGGCGTGGTCCTGGCGGTCATGCCGTGGAACTTCCCGCTCTGGCAGGTCGTCCGCTTCGCCGCGCCGGCGCTCATGGCGGGCAACGCCGCGCTGCTCAAGCACTCGCCCAACACCACCGGCTGCGCGCTCGCGGTGCAACGGGTGTTCGCCGCCGCGGGAGCGCCGGACGGGCTGTTCGCCGCGCTGGTCGTCGCCGAGCCGGACGTGCCGGCGGTGACGGCGCGGCTGATCGGCGACCCGCGCATCGGCGCGGTCACCATCACCGGCAGCGAGCGGGCCGGCCGCGCGGTGGGTGCTGCGGCGGGCGACGCGATCAAGAAGTCGGTCCTGGAGCTCGGCGGCTCGGACCCCTTCGTCGTCCTGGCCGACGCCGACCTGCAGCGGGTCGCCGCCCTGGCCGCGCGGGGTCGGCTCCTCAACGCCGGGCAGAGCTGCATCTCGCCGAAGCGGCTGGTCGTCGACTCCTCGGTCGCCGAGGAGTTCACCCGGCTGCTGGCCGCCGAGGTGGAGGCGCTGACCGTCGGGGACCCCACGGCGCCGGGCACCGACGTCGGCCCCATGGCCCGGGCCGACCTGCTCGAGGGGGTGCACCGGCAGGTCGAGGCCTCCGTCGCGGCCGGCGCCCGGCTGCTCACCGGCGGACGCCGCCTCGAGGGTCCGGGCACCTTCTACGCGCCCACGGTCCTGGCCGACGTCCGGCCCGGGATGCCGGCCCACGACGAGGAGGTCTTCGGCCCGGTCGCCGCGGTCATCGCGGTGGACGGCGACGACGAGGCCGTGCGCGTCGCGAACGACACCAGGTTCGGGCTCGGTGCCAGCGTCTGGACGGGCGACCCGCAGCGCGGGATCGCCGTCGCCCGCCGGATCCGGTCCGGCGCCGCCTTCGTCAACGCGGTCGTCGCCTCCGACGTCCGCATGCCCTTCGGTGGCACCCGCGCCAGCGGCTACGGCCGTGAGCTGGCCGCCGCCGGCATCCGCGAGTTCGTCAACGTCCGCACGTGGTGGGTGCTCGACGCGCCCGCCGCCACGGCCCCCGCATCGGAGTGAGTGCCATGAGGAAGACCCCCCACCGCCTCGGCGTCCTGCTCGGCGACGGCATCGGCCCGGAGATCGTGCCGGCGTCCGTGCGCGTCGTCGACGCGGCGCTGGCCGCCGCCGGAGCCGCGCCGGTCGAGTGGCAGGAGCTGCCGCTCGGTGCCGCGGCCATCGAGACGCACGGCAGTGCCATCCCCGACGTCACCCTGGAGGCGCTGACCGGACTCGACGGCTGGCTGCTCGGCCCGCACGACAGCGCCGCCTACCCGGAGCCGTTCCGCTCGCAGCTGAACCCGAGCGGCACGCTGCGCACGCACTTCGACCTGTACGCGAACACCCGCCCGGCCCGCGCCTTCGAGGGCGGCCGGGCGATCGCCCCGGACACCGACCTGGTGATCGTGCGGGAGAACACCGAGGGTTTCTACGCCGACCGCAACACCCACGCGGGCACCGGGGAGTACATGCCCACCCCGGACGTCGCGATCGCGATGGGCGTCTTCACCCGGCCGCGCATCGAGCGCATCGCCCGGGCCGCGTTCGAGCTGGCCCGGCACCGGCGCAACAGGCTCACGATCGTGCACAAGGCCAACGTGCTGCAGCTGAGCTCGGGCCTGTTCAAGCGCGTCTGCCTCGAGGTGGCGGAGCAGTACCCCGACGTCGCCGTGGACGACTTCCACATCGACGCGATGACGGTGCACCTGCTGCGCCGGGCCGCCGACTTCGACGTCGTCGTCGCCGAGAACATGTTCGGCGACATCCTCTCCGACCTGACCGGCGAGCTGGCCGGCTCCCTGGGCATCGCGCCGTCCCTCAACGCCTCGGACGGCCGCGCCATGGCCCAGGCCGCCCACGGGTCGGCCCCGGACATCGCCGGGAAGGGGCTGGCCAACCCGATCGCGATGGTGCTCTCGGCGGGGATGCTGCTCGACTGGCTCGGCACGCGGCACGGCGACGCACGTCTCTGCGACGCCGCGGTCCGGGTCGACGACGGCGTCCGGGCGGCGGTGCGCGACGGCGTCAGCACCCGCGACCTGGGCGGCTCGGCCTCGACGGGGGAGTTCACCGACGCCGTGGTGGCGCGCATCGCCGGGGCCTGAGGTCAGGGGCCGCCGTCGACGTGCAGCCGGCGGGCGGCGGCCCCGGCCAGGGCCAGCGCCCCGGCCGTCGCCCACAGCACCCCGGCCGAGCCGACGCCGGCGGCCAGCAGCCCGACGGTGCTGGGGATGAGCACCTGGCCCAGCCGGTTGCCGGTCAGCCGCAGCGACATCGCCCGGCCGCGCAGCCCGGCCGGGGCCATCTCGGCCAGCCAGGACATGGTCAACGGCTGCCCCACGCCGAGCCCGAGCCCGAGCAGGACGACGAGCACCGCCGTCCCGGCGACCGGCATCGGCACCGCGACCGCCGCCATCGTCCCCGCGGCCAGCGCGACGCTGGACAGCATCAACCGCCGTCGCCCGGTCAGCCGCACCAGCCGGCCGAGGAAGAACCGCGAGGTCATCGAGGCGGCGGCGCGCAGCGTCAGCAGCAGGCCGACGGTGCCGGCGGCCAGCCCGCGGTCGGCGCCGAGCGCGGGCAGGTAGACCAGCGTGATGTCGACGGCGGCGAGCACGACGCAGCTGACGGTCAGCGCGCGCAGCAGGCCGGGCAGGCGCAGCAGCGTGCCCATGCCGCCGGTCTCGGCGGCGTCGCCGGAGCGCTCGCGGACCGGGAACCGCAGGACGACGGTGCACGCCAGCAGCAGGACGGCGATCCCCGCAGCGACGAGGAAGATCGGGCGGGTGTCGGGCAGGGCCCCCTCGCCGCCGGCCACGGTGATCAGGGCGGGGCCGAGCGCCTGCCCCAGCGAGGCGGCGAAGGTGTAGTGCCCGAACGCCGTGTCGAAGCGCCCCGGCCCGGCGGTGTTGGCCACGGCCGCCTGCTGCCCCACGACCGAGAGCAGGTGACCGGTGCCGAGCACCACGCTGCCGGCCACCAGCCCGGCCGCCCCGCCGCGCCCGCTGGCGAGGACGACCGCCGAGAGCAGCAGCAGGACCGCCCCGGCCAGCATCACCCGCCGCTCGCCGAACCGGTCGGTGGCCTGTCCCGAGGGGACGGCGAGCACCAGCGGGACGACGGCGAACGAGGCGGTCAGCGCGCCGAGCCAGGCGGTCGGCACGTCCAGCTCGATCGCCCGGTAGGCGGTCGTCGGGCGCAGCACGAAGGTGACCACCTGGGTGAGCGCCGAGTGCGCGAGCAGCAGCCCGAGCATCCGCCGTCCCCCGGGGAGTCGCGCGCTCACGCCGGCGACCGATCGGCGGCGGGGCTCCCGGCGGCCAGGCTCCCGGCGGCCCGGGCGGCCAGGCTGGTCTCCACGTGCCGGCGCATGAGGTCGCTGGCCGCCGCGGCGTCGCGGTCGGAGACCGCCTCGACCAGCAGCCGGTGCTCCTCGGCCCGCCGGGCGGCCTCCTCCTCGCTGCGCCCGGCCCGCAGCGCGTGCCGCCGGTAGCGGTCGGTCTTGTCCCACAGGCCGTCGAGGGTCTCGACGAGGAGCGCGTTGTGCGAGGCGCGGTACAGCGCCGCGTGGAACCGCCGGTGACTCGCCAGCTGGGCCGGCGACGGGTCCGGAGCCAGCGACTCCAGCCGGGCCAGGCTGTCGGCCATCTCGGCGAGGTCGGCGGCGGTGCGGCGCTGGGCGGCCAGGCCGGCGGCGAGCGGGTCGAGGTCCTGCCGCAGTTCGACGAGGTCGCGCGCCTCGGCGGCGTCGAGCGGGGCCACCCGGGCGTCGCGGTGCGCGCCCAGCTCGACCAGACCCTGCTGGGCCAGCCGCCGCAGGGCCTCGCGCAGCGGGGTGGTGCTGACGCCGATCCGCCGGGCGAGGGTCGCCTGGTTGAGCACCGAGCCCGGCTCCAGCTCGCCGCCGAGGACCATCTCCCGCACCCGTGCGTAGGCCAGCTCGCTCTTGGTGGCTACGCCGGTTCCGTGCACCGTCACAACCTCCATACCACACTGAGCTGCGCATCTCCGCCTGAGATGCGATTCGACGTCCCCAGGTTATAACCTCCGTCCATGACCGACGCGCCGGGCCACGCCACGACGGACCTCTCCGACGACCACCCCGAGGCGCAGGTCTGCGACCCCGTGTTCCAGGCCTTCGGCGGCCGGCCGGCGTTCAGCGGGGCGGTCACCACGCTCAAGGTCTTCGAGGACAACGCCCTGGTCCGCGCGGCCGTCGAGCAGCCGGGGGAGGGGCGGGTGCTCGTCGTCGACGGCGGCGGTTCGCTGCGCTGCGCGCTCTTCGGCGGCAACCTCGCCGTCCTCGCGGCGCAGAACGGCTGGGCCGGCGTGGTGGTCAACGGCGCGGTGCGTGACGCCGACGAGCTCGACGCCCAGCCGATCGGGGTGCGCGCGCTGGCCACCCACCCGCGGCGCAGCGTGAAGGGGCTGCACTCGGGTCAGGCCGGGCTGCCGGTCGTCTTCGCCGGCGTGGTGTTCCGCGAGGGGGAGTGGCTGGCGGCGGACCGGGACGGCATCGTCGTCCTGCCGGCGCCGCCGGCCTGAGCGTCAGCGGCGGCGCAGCACCCGGGCCAGCCGGTGCCCGCGCCCGGAGACCAGCTCCGCGGTCGTGACCCGCTCGGGGACGTCGACCGGCGCGGCGTGCCGCTCCCGCAGCCGGGGGCGGACCTCCCCGGGGGTGTGCGCCCGGCGCTGCCGCTCGCCGCGGGCCAGCACCGCCCCGGTCGCCGCGACGCCGGCGAGACCGGCCAGGCCCAGCAGCGTCGACACCCGCACGGTCCTGACGGTAGCGCCGTGCCCGAGCTGAGCCTGGACGAGGCGGTCGACCGCGCCCGCACCGGCGACGTGGGGGTCCTCCGCGGCGGCTCGGTGGCCGACCGGGCGATCCGGACGCCCACCGACGCCCGGTCGACCACGTCGCGACGGCCGTCGATCCCGGTCGCCATCCCGGGGCCCTGACCGCTCAGCGCACCCGGTAGGTCGACTGCACCATCCCGCCGGGGAAGGTCCGGGTGCGCACGAGTTCGAGCAGCACGTCGCCCGGCAGCGGCCCGAACGGCGTGTGCCCCTCGCCGATGAGCGCGGTGCAGGGTGGTGCGGGATCGGGCTCCAGCGTGGTGCTGAGGACGTGCACCGGCTTGCCCTGGTAGGGCCACTCGGCCAGCGGGGCGACCACCTCGTAGGTGCCGCGGCCCATGACCAGGGCGTCGATCCCGGCCAGGAACCCGGCGAACCCGAAGTCGCCGCCCTCGCCGTCGTCCGGGGCGCCGCCGGCCTCCTCGCCGCCGGTCAGCCAGGCGAGGTCGCCGTCGGGACGGGCGATGAACCCGTCGACGCCCATGCCGAGGAACACCGCACCGGTGGAGGACGCGTCCATGCCCGGAGGGTGCCCGACGGCACCGACGGGACGGTTCGTCCGACCCTGCGGTATCTCCGGGAAGCGTCGTACCTCTGAGCTACACCAGGCATGCGTCACCTCCCCCCGGTGTTGGACAGAGCACGGGGAACCGCCCAGGAGGGCACCATGTCCGAGGCCATCGTCAGAGGAACCCACCCCACCCACTGGGGCCGGCCGGACATCGCCGGCGACCTGTTCGCGGTCGCCGTCACCCCCGGCGCCGCCCCGCCCCGCGAGCTCCGCATCCGGCCCGAGCTGTACGAGCGCATGCTCACCCAGCTGACGCCCGACGAGCGCGCCGCTGTGGTCGGCCGCCGCCTGCTGGGACCGTCCCCGGGCGTGCCGGTCGTGGTCGACCCCGCGCTGCCGGCCTTCCCGGGGTTCGAGGTCGTCCGCGCCCGGCCGGAGGCCCCCGGCCGGGCGCACGCCGCGGCCGCCTGAAAGGACCCCCTGCTCCCCACCGCTCGCAGGCTCGCGGCGGTGCGCTGCAGGGGGCCGCCCCGTCACCTCACCAGCGCGGCCCGCGTCGCGCCGATCCGCGCGACGGTGTCGCCGGGCCGCTCGACGGCGTCGTCGTGGGTCACGCAGACCACGACCCGGCCGGCGAGCGCCGCCCGCAGGTCGCGCAGCAGTGCCGCGGCGGTGGGCGGGTCGAGGTGCGCGGTCGGCTCGTCGAGCAGCATGACGTCCCGGTCGGCCAGCAGCGCCCGCGCCGCGGCCAGCCGGCGCCGCTCGCCGCCGGACAGCGCGGTGCCGCCCGCGCCGACCGGGGCGTCCAGGCCCGCGGGCAGCGCGGCCAGCAGCCCGCCGAGCCCGGTGGCGTCGAGTGCCGCGCGCATCCGGGCCTCGCCGTCCGGCCCGGCCAGTCCGCCCCGCGGCGCGGCGAGGGCCAGGTTCGCGCGGATGCTCGAGGCGAACACGTGCGCGTCCTGGGGCAGCCACGCGATGCGGGAGCGGACGCCGTCCCCGGTCAGCCGCGCGGTGTCGACGCCGCCCAGCGCGTAGGTGCCCGCCCGGGGCCGCAGGGCCGCGAGCAGCACGGCGAGGAACGTCGACTTGCCCGCGCCCGAGGGCCCGCGCACGACCAGCCAGCCGCCGTCGGCGTCGGCCCGGGTGGTCAGGCCGCGGAGCACGTCCGGGCCGCCGGGCCAGCCGGCGACCAGGCCGTCGGCCGCGAGCGTGCGCACCGGCGCCGGGACGGGGAGCGGGTCGGCGGGGTCGGCCGGCACCGGCGCGGTGAGGACGGCGCCGAGCCGGTCGCGGGCGTCGGCGAGCGTGCCGCGCCGCTGCAGCGCGGTGACCAGCCCGGCCAGCGGCTCGGCCAGGGCCAGCGGCGCGAGCGCGACCGCCGCGATCGCCGGGCCGGTCACCCCGGCCGTGGCACCGGCCGCCGCCGCGGCGACCGCGGCCAGCCCGGTGCCCAGGACGACGACCCCGGTGCCCAGCGCGCCGGCGCGGGTGCGGGCGCGGTCGGCTCCGGCGCGGTCGGCGGCGAGCGCGGCGAGGTCGGCCGCCGTCCGCGAGGCCAGGCCGTGCGCCCGCAGGTCGGCCGCGCCCTCGAGCGCGGTGGTGGTGTCGTGCAGCGCGGCCACCCGCAGCGCCGCCTCGGTGCGCGCGGCGCCGGCGTCCACCCGCCGGTGCGCGAGCAGCACCAGCGCGACGGTGGCCAGCAGGACCGCCGCCGCGGAGCCGGCCGCGGCGGGGGAGACCAGCGCCAGCGCGCCGACGGTCGCGGTGCTCACGGCGCCGGCCACCAGGGCGGGCGGGACGACGCGCACCGAGAGGTCCTGCACCAGGCCCACGTCGCCGACCACGCGGGCCAGCGCGGAGCCCGGCGTGCGGTCGGCCGCGACGCCCTGGGCGGCCAGCGCCCGCCAGACCCGCACGCGCAGGTCCGCGGCCAGCCGCAGTGCGGCGTCGTGCGCGGTCATCCGCTCCACCCAGCGCAGCCCGGCGCGGCCCAGCCCGAAGGCCCGGACACCGACGATCGCCACCAGCAGGGTGAGCACCGGCGGCATCTCGGCGGCCCGCACGACGAGCCAGCCCGAGACGGCGGTGAGCGCCACGCCCGCGCCGGCCGAGGCGGTGCCGGCGGCGACCGCGCGCACCAGCGCCCGCCGCGGCCAGCGCAGCCCGGGGCCGGTGCCCGTCGCGCCCGTCGGTCCCGGTGCGGCGGCGGATGCGACGGTCCCGTGGTCACCCGGGGTCGAGGTCCACGACGTCGCCGCACCCGCCACGGGACGAGCAGCCGCGGCCGGGGACGAGAGGTCGACGGTGCGGTCGGCGAGGGCCGCCAGGCCTGCGTCGTGGGTGACCAGCAGGACGCTCACCGTGCCGCGCAGCCCGGCCAGCACGGCGGCCACCCGGGCGGCGGCCGCGTCGTCCAGGTGCGCGGTCGGCTCGTCGAGCAGCAGCAGCCGGGCGCCCCGGCGGACCCGCACCAGCGCGCGGGCCAGCGCCACCCGCTGCAGCTCGCCGGGCGAGAGGGTGGTGCAGTCGCGGCCGGCCAGGTCGGCGGCACCGGCCCGGGCCAGCGCCTCGATGACGTGGGCCTCGCCCACCAGCTCGTCCACGCCCGGTTCCGAGCCCGTGTGCCGGCGCAGTTCGTCGGCGACGGTCGCCCCGGTGGTGCGCGGGTGCTGCGGCACGTACGCGACGCCGCCGACCGGGACGCCGGACACCGTGCCGTGCACCTCCGCGGCCGGGTCGGTCAGCCCGGCGAGGACGGCGAGCAGCGTCGACTTGCCCGAGCCGCTGGCGCCGCGCACGGCGACGATCTCGCCCGGCCGGACGGCGAGGTCCACCGGGGGCAGCGCCGGGACCGTGCGGCCGGGGAAGCGGACGGTCAGCCCGGTGACGGCCACGTCGGCGCCGCGCGGGTCGCCGTCGTCCGCCGCCGGGGCTGGGGCGGCGACCGGGGTGGCGAGCACGGCGCGGGCCTCGGCGGCCGCGAGCGCGGCGTCCTCGCCGGCGTGGTGGGCGGCACCGAGGGCGCGCAGCGGCGCGAAGGCCTCGGGCGCCAGCAGGAGCGCGGTCAGGCCGACGGCCAGGTCGAGGTCGCCGTGCACCAGCCGCAGGCCGACGGTCACCGCGACCAGCGCCACCGACAGCGTGGCGAGCAGCTCGAGCACCAGGGCGGAGAGGAAGGCCAGCCGCAGGACCGACAGGGTGCGCCGGCGCGAGGCCTCGCCGAGCTCGGCGAGCGCCGCGGCCTGCTCGGCGGCGCGGCCCAGGCCCACCAGCACCGGCAGCCCGCGGACCAGCTCGGCGACGTGCGCGGCGATGCGGTCCAGCGCCCGGGCGGCGGCGGTGGTGCCGTCGCGGGTGGTCAGCCCGACCAGCACCATGAACACCGGCACCAGCGGCAGGGTGACCGCTACCAGGCCGGCGGAGAGCAGGTCGGTCCGGGCGAGCACGACGAGCAGCACCGGCGGCACGACCAGCGCCTGCGCCAGCGCGGGCAGGCGGGTGGCCAGCGCCGGCCCGAGCTCGGCCAGCCGGGTGGTGGCCAGCAGCGCCGCCGGACCGGGCCCCCCGGCCGCGGCGACCGCGGCCGGGGAGGCGGCGAGCCGGGCGGTCAGGGCGGTCCGCAGCTGCTCCTCGGCGCGCCGGGCGTCCCGCGCGGCCGTCAGCTCACCGGCCCAGCCGGCCAGCGCGCGCAGCAGGACGCCCGCGGCGGCGAGGAGCAGCGGGCCGCTCAGTGCACCGTCGTCCTGACCGGCCGCCCGGGCCACCGCGTGCGCGAGCCCGGCCGCCAGCAGCACCAGCCCGGCCACCTGGCCGAGTGCGGCGAGGGCGGCACGGACCAGCGCCCCGCTCATGCCCGGCACGCCGGCCAGCGGACCGAGCGGGCCCCGGTCCGACCTCATGCGTGCGCCCCGGCGGGCTCGCCGTGCTGCGGCTCGGCGGTCAGCCGCTCGCGGAACACCCAGTAGGTCCAGGCCTGGTAGCCGAGCACCACGGGCAGCCCGATGCCGGCGGCCCAGGTCATGACGGTGAGCGTGTAGTCGCTGACCGAGGCGTCGGCGATCGTGACGTCGAAGGCCGGGTCGATCGTCGAGGGGACGACGACCGGGTACGCGGCACCGAACAGCGTCGCGGCGGCCGCGACCAGCATCGCGCCCCACGCGGCGAAGGCCTGGCCCTCGCGGCCGACCCGCAGCCGGGCCCAGGCGACCAGGACGGCGAGCGCGGCGACCAGCCACAGCCCTCCGGTGACCGGCGTGCCGTACCGCAGGTGCACCAGGCCGGCCCAGGCCAGCAGCGGCAGTGCGGCCACCGGCGACCACCGCAGCGCGAAGCGCCGGGCCGCCGCCCGCAGGGGGCCGTCGGTCTTCAGCGACAGGAACACCGCGCCGTGCACCACCGAGAAGGCCAGGACGGCGACCGCGCCCAGCAGCGCCGACCAGCCCAGGCCGGAGAACGCCCCGCCGACCCGGTCGCCCTCGGCGTCGATCGGCAGGCCGAGGGTGGTGGCCCCGAGCGCGGCGCCGATGCCGGCCGCGGCGACGAGCGAGCCCGCGGTGATCACCCGCGTCCAGGTGGTGTCCCACGCGTCGGTGTGGTGGGAGTGCCGCCACTCGAAGGCGACCGCCCGGACGATCAGGCCGAACAGCACCAGCACGAAGGGCAGGTACAGCGCCGGCAGCCAGGTGGCGTACCAGCCCGGGAAGGCGGCGAACACCGCGCCGACGGCGGTGATCAGCCAGACCTCGTTGCCGTCCCAGAGGGGGCCGATGGTGCGCAGCATCAGGTGCCGCTCGGCCGGGCGCCGGCCGAGCACCGGCAGCAGCGCGGCGACGCCGAAGTCGAAGCCCTCGAGCAGCAGGAAGCCGGTCCACAGCAGCGCGACGGCGGCGAACCACAGGGTCTGCAGGTCCACGGGGAAGCTCCTGGGTGGGTGGGCGGACGAGGACTCAGTAGGCGAAGGACAGGACGTCGTCGTCGGCGTCACGGCGGGACCCCGGCGTCCCCTCCGCCGGCGTGCCGGGGGTGGGGGCGGGGTGGTGGGGGCTGCGTTCAGTCACGCCGCGGCGCACGAAGCGGGTGATCAGCCACAGCTCGACGACGGCCAGCGCGCCGTAGACGAGGGTCAGCAGCGACAGCGACGTCCAGACCTCGGCGGCGCTGATGCCGGGGGAGACGGCCTGGGCGGTGAAGAAGTACGTCTGCTCACCGACCGGGACGTCGGGGTTGGGGTGGACGACGAAGGGCTGGCGCCCCATCTCGGTGAAGACCCACCCGGTCGCGTTGGCCACGAACGGCGCGGCGACGGCGAGCAGCGAGCCGTACACGCCGATCCGCGAGGTCGGCACCCGGCCCTTCCGGGTGGCCCACAGCGCGTAGGCGGCGACCCCGGCCGAGACCGCGCCCATGCCGATCATGAGCCGGAAGCTCCAGTAGGTGACGCCGAGCAGCGGCGTGTAGTCGATCTCCTCGCCGGCCAGCGCGCCGAACCGCGACGGGTCGTCGGGGTAGGTCGCGCCGTAGACGGCGGCGTACTCCTCCTGCAGCTCGTTGACGCCGGGGACGGCGGTCGAGAAGTCGCCGTGCGCCAGGTAGGAGAGCAGGTACGGGACGGTGATCGAGTGGACGTCGTCGCACTCGTTCGAGCCGAGCTTGCCCCAGGCGAACACCGAGAAGGACGCCGGCGCCTCGGTCTCGCAGAGCGCCTCGGCCGAGCTCATCTTGAGCGGCTGCTGCTCGTACATGAGCTTGCCCTGCCAGTCGCCGGTGAGGGCGACGAGGGCGAAGGCGGCCAGCGACACGAAGCCGCCCATCCGCACGGAGCGGCGCCACACGGCGTGGTCGACGTCCTCCGAGGACAGCCCGGCCAGCTTGCGCCGGCGCAGGTGCCACAGGCCGATGCCGACCAGCAGGGCGCCGGCGACCATGAGCGCGGCGACGATCGCGTGGCTGAAGGCGGCCAGCGCGGTGTTGTTGGTCAGGACGGCGAGGAAGTCCACCTGCACCGGCCGGCCGGTGGCGTCGTCGACCTCCACGCCGACCGGGTGCTGCATCCAGGAGTTGGCCGCGATGATGAAGTACGCGCTGACGATCGAGCCGACCACCGCGGCCCACAGCGCGGCCAGGTGCAGCTTCTTCGGGATGCGGCCCCAGCCGAAGATCCACAGGCCGAGGAACGTCGACTCCAGGAAGAAGGCCAGCAGCGCCTCGAGGGCCAGCAGCGAGCCGAAGACGTCGCCGACGAAGCGCGAGTACTCGCTCCAGGCGAGGCCGAACTGGAACTCCTGCACGAGGCCGGTGGCCACGCCGAGCACGAAGTTGATCAAGTAGATGCGGCCCCAGAAGCGGGTCATCCGCAGCCACTCGGGCTTGTCGGTGCGCACCCAGAGGGTGTGCATGACGGCGACCAGGATCCCCAGGCCGATGGTCAGGGGGACCATCAGGAAGTGGTAGACGGTCGTGATGCCGAACTGCCAGCGCGCCACGTCCAGGACGTCCACCGCGGGCCCCTCTCCGGTCGTCGTACGATCGACACGTTCTTTCTACGCCTCGTAGAAGAGCAACTTCTACAAGACGTAGAAAATGCCGGTGTGATCCCGGGGACAGGAGGAGCCGTGGCATCGCTGGGAGATCTCGAGCGGGCGGTCATGGACCGGCTCTGGTCGGCCGAGGGGCCGCTGGCGGCGGCCGAGCTGCGCGACGGCCTGGCCGACCGCGGCCTGGCGCTGACCACGGTGCACACCGTGCTGTCGCGGCTGGAGCAGAAGGGCTTCGTCGTCCACGACGACGCCCGGCCGCGGCGCTTCCGCGCCCGCGGCACCCGTGAGGACCACGCCGCCGAGCTCATGCACGAGGTGCTCGGCCAGGCCGGGGACCGGCAGGCGGTGCTGGCCCGCTTCGTCGGCGGTGTCGACCCCGACGAGGCCCGGCTGCTGCGCGAGCTCCTGGCCGCCGCCGGTCCGGACGACACGCCCCGCTGACCTTGCTGCCCGCGACCGCGGCCGCCCTCGCCGTGCTGGCCGCGCTGCTGGCGTGGCCGGTGCCGGCGCTGCTGGCCCGCGCCCTCTGGCCGCGGCGCGACCCGCTGGTGGCCCTGGTCTGCTGGCAGGCGATCGGGCTGGCCGGCGGCCTGTCGATCATCGGCGCGCTGCTGGTGCACGGCCTCGCGCCGTGGGGCCACTCGCTGCCCGGGGCGGCGTGGGCCGTGGCCACCGGGCACCCCGCCGAGGCGCCGGTCCGCGGGGACCACTGGGTCACGCTGACCCTGGCCGGCGTGCTCGCCACCGAGCTGCTCGGCGTCCTGCTGCTCTCCTGGGTCCGGACGGCGCGCACCCGCCGCCGGCACCGCGAGCTGCTGGAGCTCGTCGTCCAGCCGGCCTCGCTGCCCGACGCGCGGTTGCTCGAGCACCCCGCCCCGGTCGCCTTCTGCATCCCCGGCGCGCGACCGCTGCTGGTGCTCTCCTCCGGCATGGTGGCCGAGCTCGACGACGCCCAGCTGGCCGCCGTCGTCGCCCACGAGCGGGCACACCTGCGCGAGCACCACCACCTGTACCTCCTGCCGTTCGTGGCGTGGGAGGCCGCCCTGCCGGTGCTGCCCGCGGCCGGCCGCGCGCACGCCGCGGTGCGCACGCTGGTGGAGATGCGTGCCGACGACGTCGCGCTCGGCTCGCTGCCCGGGCGAGCGCCCCGGCGGACGCTGGCGCAGGCGATCGTCGTCGCGGCGGGCGGGGCCGGGGGAGCGGGGGTGCCGTCCGGAGCGCTCGCGGTCACCGGCAGCGCGGTCGGGGCGCGGGTGGTGCGGCTGCTCGAGCCGCCGTCCCCGCTGCCGGCGTGGGCTCGGGTGCTCGCGCTGCTCTCGGCCGGGCTGCTGCTGCTCGTCCCGACCGCGCTGCTGCTCCTGCCGGCCGTCCTCTAGGCCGGTGCGGGCGCCGTCCGAGGCCTCGCCCTGAGCTCCGACGGCGCCCTACGGTGTTGATCATGGGGTCGGTGCGGCCCCGGACGGCGGGTCGGCGCGTGTCGCCTGCGACAACTCCATGATCAGCTCCGCCGGCGTGCAGGTCGCCGGGCCTGCGGCGGTGCAGCAGGCTGGCGGGCGTGTCCGAGACCGACGTGACCCCGTTCCGCGTGGACGTGCCGCAGGCGGAGGTCGACGACCTCGCCGAGCGCCTGCGCCGCACCCGCTGGCCGGTCGCGCAGGACCTCACCGGTGACCGCGGCATCCCGGTCGAGCGGGTGCGCGCGCTGGCCGAGCGGTGGGCGTCGGGGTGGGACTGGCGGGCGCAGGAGGCGGCGCTCAACGCCTGGCCCCAGGTCACGACGACGGTCGACGGCACCCGCGTGCACGCGCTGCACGTGCCGTCGCCGGAGCCGGGCGCCGTCCCGCTGGTCCTGCTGCACGGCTGGCCCGGCTCGGTGGTCGAGTTCCTCCGCGTGCTGGGGCCGCTCAGCGACCCCGGGGCGCACGGCGGCGACCCGGCCGACGCGGTCCACCTCGTCGTCCCCTCGCTGCCCGGGTACGGCTTCTCCGGACCGACGCCGGACGGTGGGTGGACGCCGGCGCGGATGGCCCGCGCGGTCGCCGAACTCGTCGCCCGGCTCGGGTACGACCGCTACGTCGTCCACGGCGGCGACTGGGGCGCGCACGTCGGGCGCGACCTCGCCGCCGCCGACGCGGCGCACGTCGCCGGGCTGCACGTGACGATGACGCCCGGGCTGGCCGCGGACGGCGACCCGGCCGCCGAGGCGAAGGTGGCGCACTACACCCGCGCGCTGTCCGGCTACGCCAAGCTGCAGAACACCCGGCCGCTGGCGCTGGCGCCCGCGCTGACCGACTCGCCGGCCGGGCTGCTCGCCTGGATCGCCGAGCGGTTCGCCGAGTGGACCGACCCGGCGAGCGAGATCGACGTCGACCAGCTGCTGACCAACGTCGCCGTGTACTGGTTCACCCGCACCGGGCCCTCGTCGGCGCAGCTCTACTGGGAGCGCGCGCACACGCCGCCGCCGGGGTGGTCGCGGGAGGTGCCGACCGGCGTGGCGGTGCTCCCGCACGACCTCTTCCGACCCCCGCGGGCGGCGGTGGAACAGGTGGTCGACCTGGTCTCGTGGAGCGAGTTCGACCGCGGTGGCCACTTCGCGGCGATGGAGGTGCCCGACCTGCTGGTCGAGGAGCTCCGCCGGTTCGTGCGCGCGGTCGCCCGCTGACCTGCCCGGTTCAGGCGGGGGTCACAGCGGCCGGAAACCCCGCAGCCGCAGGCTGTTGGTCACCACGAAGACCGAGCTGAACGCCATCGCCGCGCCCGCGATCATCGGGTTCAGCAGCCCGGCCATGGCCAGCGGGACAGCCGCGACGTTGTAGGCGAACGCCCAGAACAGGTTGCCCTTGATGACCGCCAGGGTGCGCCGGGCCAGCCGGATGGCGTCGGCCGCCGCGCGCAGGTCGCCGCGCACCAGCGTGAGGTCGGAGGCCTGGATCGCCACGTCGGTGCCGGTGCCCATGGCCAGCCCCAGGTCGGCCTGCGCCAGGGCCGCGGCGTCGTTCACCCCGTCACCGACCATCGCCACGACCCGGCCCTCGCCCTGCAGCCGCTCCACGACGTCGACCTTCTCCTGCGGCAGCACCTCGGCGACCACGTCGTCGATGCCCACCTCGGCGGCGACCGCGCGGGCCACCGTCGCGTTGTCACCGGTCAGCAGCACCGGGTGCAGCCCCAGCTCGCGCAGCCGGCGGACCGCCTCGGCCGAGGTCGGCTTCACCGCGTCGGCGACGGCGAGCACCCCGCGGGCGACGCCGCCCCAGGCCACGAGCACGGCGGTCCGGCCGGCCGCCTCCGCGGCGGCCTGCGCGCGGGTGAGCTCCGCCGGGACGTCGACGCCGGTCAGCAGGCCGGCCCGCCCGACGAGCACCGCCGTCCCGTCGACGACCCCGCGCGCACCGAGCCCGGCCTCGTTGGCGAAGCCGGTGACCGGTCGCAGCGGACCGGTGCGCTCGGCGGCCGCCTCCGCGACCGCCCGGGCGACCGGGTGCTCGGAGCCGGACTCGACCGCGCCGGCCAGTGCCAGCACCCGGTCGGCGTCCTGCCCGGTCGCGGGGACGACGTCGAGCAGGGTCATCCGGCCGGTGGTGACCGTGCCGGTCTTGTCCAGCACCACGGTGTCGACCGCCCGGGTGGACTCCAGCACCTCCGGCCCCTTGACGAGGATCCCGAGCTGCGCGCCGCGGCCGGTGCCGACCATGAGCGCGGTCGGCGTGGCCAGCCCCAGCGCGCACGGGCAGGCGATGATCAGCACCGCGACCGCGGCGGTGAAGGCGGCGGGCAGGCCGGCCGAGGCGCCGATCCAGAAGCCCAGCGTCGCGGCGGTCAGCGCCAGCACGACCGGCACGAAGACGCCGGAGACCCGGTCGGCCAGCCGCTGCACCGCGGCCTTGCCGTTCTGCGCCTCCTCGACCAGCCGCGCCATCTGCGCCAGCTGCGTCTCCGACCCCACGCGCGTGGCCCGCACGACCAGGCGGCCGCCGGCGTTGACGGTGGCGCCGACGACGGCATCCCCGGGGCCGACCTCGACCGGCACCGACTCGCCGGTGAGCATCGAGGCGTCGACGGCCGAGGCGCCCTCGGTCACCACGCCGTCCGCGGCGACCTTCTCGCCCGGGCGGACGACGAAGCGGTCGCCCACGGCCAGCCGGTCGACGGGGATGCGTGTCTCGGTGCCGCCGCGCAGCACCGAGACCTCCTTCGCGCCGAGCTCCAGCAGCGCCCGCAGCGCCGCCCCGGCCCGCCGCTTGGAGCGGGCCTCGACGTACCGCCCGGCCAGCAGGAACGTCGTCACCCCGGCCGCCGCCTCGAGGTAGACGTTGGCGCTGCCGTCGGTGCGGCCGATGGTCAGCTCGAACGGGTGCGTCATCCCCGGCTCGCCTGCGGTGCCGAGGAACAGCGCGTACAGCGACCAGAGGAACGCCGCCCCGGTGCCCAGGGAGACCAGCGTGTCCATGGTCGCCGTGCCGTGCCGCAGGTTGGTCCACGCGGCGCGGTGGAACGGCAGCCCGCCCCACACGACGACCGGCGCGGCCAGCGTCAGCGAGAGCCACTGCCAGGAGGTGAACTGCAGCGCCGGGACCATCGCCATCGCGACCACCGGCACGGTGAGCAGGGTGGACACCAGCAGCCGCTGCCGGAGCAGCCGGGTGGGGGCGTCGGCGGCGGGCTCGGCGTCGGCCGCGGGGGGGTCGGGCAGCGCCGCGGTGTACCCGGTCTTCTCGACCGTGGCGATCAGGTCGTCGGTCGTGACGTCGCCGCCGAAGGAGACCCGCGCCTTCTCGGTGGCGTAGTTGACCGTCGCCGTGACGCCGTCCATCCGGTTCAGCTTCTTCTCGACCCGGGCGGCGCACGACGCGCAGGTCATGCCGCCGATCAGCAGCTCGACCTCGCCGGTCCGCACGTCGGGGGTGCTCATGTGCTGCGTCTCCTCAGCCGCCGTGCCCGTGACCGGCCGGCTCGTCGGCCGTCGTCCCGGTGACCTGCACCGTGGAGGCGGCGGTGTGCACGGCGTCGCCGTGCCGGGAGTCGAGGAACAGCCGGTGGGTGCCGGCGGACGGCGCGGTCGCGGCGAAGGCGACGTGCGGGCCGGGGGCCCGGGCGGCGTGCGCGTCCTCGACGGGGTGCACGTGCTGGTAGCCGGAGAGGTCGGCGCGGACGGCGACCAGGAGCCCGTCCTCGCCGTGGTCGTGCGTGTACTCGGCGACGGCGGCGGGCCTGACCGGGGTCCGCACGAGGAACTCCCTCAGCTCGCGACCGAGTAGCCGGCCTCCTCGACGGCGGCGCGCACGGCGTCGGCGTCGACGGGCTCGGTGCTGGTGACGGTCAGCCCGCCGGTGGCCAGGTCGACCTCGACGGCGGTGACCCCGGGGACGGCGCTGACCTCCTCGGTCACCGCGTTCACGCAGTGGCCGCAGGTCATGCCGGTGACGGTGTAGCTGGTGGTGCTCACGCTGGAACTCCTGCAGGGGTGGGGGT
>NZ_JBJGZQ010000048.1:0-20053 GCF_054050595.1 Geodermatophilus sp. SYSU D00779 | reverse complement strand
GGGCCGGCACCGGCCGGCCCGCCCGCCACTCGCGAACCGACGGAAGGCCTCGAAGCCCAGTGGCTCAGTACATCTACACGATGGTGCGTGCGCGCAAGGCGCACGGCGACAAGGTGATCCTGGACGACGTCACCCTGTCGTTCCTGCCCGGCGCCAAGATCGGCGTCCTCGGCCCGAACGGTGCCGGCAAGTCGACCGTCCTCCAGATCATGGCCGGCCTGCAGCAGCCCTCCAACGGCGACGCCAGCCTCGCGCCGGGTGCCACGGTGGGCATCCTGCTGCAGGAGCCGCCGCTGAACGAGGAGCTCGACGTCCGCGGCAACGTCGAGGAGGCGGTCAAGCCCCTCCGGAACGCGCTGACCCGCTTCGAGGAGGTCAGCGCGGCGATGGGGGAGCCCGACGCCGACTTCGACGCGCTGCTGGCCGAGCAGGGCGAGCTCATGGAGTACATCGAGAACCACGACGGGTGGGAGCTCGACGCCCGCATCGAGCAGGCCATGGACGCGCTGCGCTGCCCACCGGGCGACGCCGACGTCACGGTCCTCTCCGGTGGTGAGCGCCGCCGCGTGGCGCTGTGCAAGCTGCTGCTCGAGGCGCCGGACCTGCTGCTGCTCGACGAGCCCACCAACCACCTCGACGCCGAGAGCGTCGCCTGGCTGGAGCAGCACCTGGAGAAGTACGCCGGCACCGTCGTGGCCGTCACCCACGACCGGTACTTCCTCGACAACGTGGCCCAGTGGATCCTCGAGCTCGACCGGGGCCGGGCCTACCCCTACGAGGGCAACTACTCCACCTACCTCGAGACCAAGGCCGCCCGCCTCAAGGTCGAGGGCGCCAAGGACGCCAAGCGGCAGAAGCGCCTCAAGGAGGAGCTGGAGTGGGTCCGCTCCGGTGCCAAGGCCCGCCAGGCCAAGAGCAAGGCCCGCCTGCAGCGCTACGAGGAGATGGCCGCCGAGGCGGACAAGTACCGCAAGCTGGACTTCGAGGAGATCCAGATCCCGCCGGGCCCGCGCCTGGGCAACGTCGTCGTGGAGACCCACGACCTCACCAAGGGCTTCGGCGAGCGCATCCTCATCGACGACCTGTCCTTCACGCTGCCGCGCAACGGCATCGTCGGCGTGGTGGGCCCGAACGGCGTCGGCAAGACCACGCTGTTCAAGATGCTGGTCGGCGAGGAGAAGCCGGACGACGGCGAGATCAAGGTCGGCGAGACCGTCAAGCTCTCCTACGTCGAGCAGACCCGCAGCGGCATCGACCCCAAGAAGACGCTGTGGGAGGTCGTCTCCGACGGCCTGGACCACATCCAGGTGGGCAACGTCGAGATGCCCTCACGGGCCTACGTCGCCGCCTTCGGGTTCAAGGGCCCGGACCAGCAGAAGCCGGCCGGCGTGCTGTCCGGCGGTGAGCGCAACCGCCTGAACCTCGCCCTGACCCTCAAGCAGGGCGGCAACCTGCTGCTGCTCGACGAGCCGACCAACGACCTGGACACCGAGACGCTGACCAGCCTGGAGTCCGCGCTGCTGGAGTTCCCGGGCTGCGCCGTCGTGGTCAGCCACGACCGGTGGTTCCTCGACCGCGTGGCGACGCACATCCTCGCCTACGAGGGTGACTCGAAGTGGTTCTGGTTCGAGGGCAACTTCGCCGACTACGAGAAGAACAAGGTCGAGCGGCTCGGCCCCGACGCGGCCCGCCCGCACCGCGCCACCTACCGGAAGCTCGCCCGCGACTGACGGGGGACGGCCGGCCGGAGCACCTGCTCCGGCCGGCCGTCGTCGTCTGCGCCACAGTCCCTGGCCGGCGGGCCGCCGTCCGGGCCGATGCGGCAGGGTGTCGGGCGTGAGGCACACGGTGCGGGTCCCCATGCGCTGGTCGGACATGGACGCCTACGGCCACGTCAACAACGTCGTCTTCCTGACGTACTTCGAGATGGCCCGCGTCGACCTGTTCTTCGACCGGGCCTCGCTGGAGGAGCAGACCGGCCTGCGGCGGGGCACCGTCGTCGCCGCCCACGACGTCCAGTACCGGCTGCCGGTGGTCTACTCCCGCGACCCGCTCGACGTGCAGATCTGGGTCTCCGGCATCCGGGCCGCCGCCTTCACCTGCCACTACGAGCTGTTCGACCACGGGCGCCGGGCGGTCACGGGCAGCACCCTGCTGGTGCCCTTCGACTTCGCCATCGACCGGCCGCGGCGCCTCACCCCGGCCGAGAAGGCCTTCCTCGCCCGCTACGCCGACGAGCAGCGCGCGGACTGATCCCGGCCCCTCACGTGCCGCCGGGGGCGACCGGACCGTGGAGGCGTGCCCCCTCGGTGGCCAGCCGCTGGTCGTAGGCGTCGCCGAGGTCGGCCAGGGCCTGCGCGCAGTCCCCGGTGTACGCGGGGCCGTGCATCAACCCGAGCGTCGTCGGCCGCAGGTCGGCCAGCGCCCGGATGGTCGGCCCGGTCGCCGGTGTCAGGCAGGTCGCCCCGAACAGGTCCTCGGCCTGCAGCGCCGGGCCGGTGATCTCCTGCTCGGTGATCGCCGGGCCGGCGCCCACGGCGGTGAACAGGTCGCCGCACAGGAGCGTGTCCGTCGTCTCCTCGTACACCAGCCCGGCGTCCCAACCGTGCGGGACGTGCGGAGTCTCGATGCGCCGGATCCTGCGCCCGCCCAGGTCGAGCACCTCGCCGTCCTGGAGCGGGCGTGGCGGCCGGTCCGCCAGGTCGGCGACGGAGACCGCGCACTCCAGGGCTCCGTGTGCCACCTCGGCCCACGGTGCAGCCGCCCGCCACAGGTTCATGGCGCCGCACTCGTCCGCCTCGACGTGGCCGAAGGTGATCCAGCGCACGCCGGACACCGGGACCACGCGCTCGACGGCCGCCGACAGCAGGGGGCACAACGCCCGGGGGCCGCTGTGGAACAGCAGGGGCTCGTCGGCGGCGACGAGGAACTGGTTGAAGACGATGCCCGCATCGCTGACGTAGGTCGGCAGCCGGTAGACGTCGGGGCGATCTCGGTGACCTCGGTCTCCACGGAGACCTCCTCGAGGACGGTCCTGAGCCGGACAGTGTCCCCTGCACGGGTGCGTCCGACCAGGGCTCCCCGTCAGTTCCGCTCAGCCGACGGGCGCGCCGTGCACCACGCCGCCACCGGCGTGCAGCCAGTCCCGCGGCTGGTCGGTCTCCACGACCCGCTTGCCCAGCGGGAACAGCCCCACCGCGGCCAGCTTGAACGAGGCGACCCCGAACGGGATGCCGATGATCGTCACGCAGAAGGCGATGCCCGCCAGGACGTGGACCAGCGCCAGCCACCAGCCGGCGACGAGGAACCACACGAGGTTGCCCACGGCCGAGGCCACCCCGGCGCCGGGCGCGCGCACCGTCGTCCGGCCGAAGGGCCAGACGACGAAGCCGGCCAGGCGGAAGGCGGCGATCCCGAAGGGGATGGTGACGACCAGCAGGCAGGCGATCAGCCCGGCCAGCGCGTAGGCCAGGGCGAGCAGCCACCCGTGCAGGACCAGCCACACCAGGTTGAGCAGCGTCCGGAGTCCGTCCACACCTGTTCGACGGACCTGGGAACCACCTGGTTCCCCGACGCTCACCCCCTGCCCACAGGGCGGGGCAGGGGGTGAGCGTCCCCGAGGTCAGCCGTTGACGATCCGCGCCACGGGGCGGTCGGCGCCGGTGGGCGCGCCCCGCCGCGCGGCCTCCTCCTCGGACACCGGCCGCACCACGGCACCCTCTGCCACGGGCGCCCCGGAGAAGACCGCCGCGTTGATGCCGCCGCGGTGCACCATCGCCTTGACCAGTCGCGCGCCGGTCAGCCGCTCCAGGTGCGTGCACGGCGGGCAGCGCTTCACCCCGAACAGCAGCGCGTCGCCGACGGCGAACCAGCGGCCCACCAGCGCGGGCAGGTCGACCCCCGCGGTCACCAGGTTCCGGCGGGTGTCACCCGGGGTCAGCGGCACGCCCACCTCGGCGGCGACCGCGGCGACGTCCGCGGCGTCGATCAGCGTCAGCTGCTTCTCCAGGTCGGGGTACTGCGCCCACGTCCCGCCGCCCAGCGCGTAGCGGTCGCCCTCCAGCCCGCGACCGGCGAGCAGCCGGGCCGAGGGCACCTGCCGCATCGGCGCGGCCGCCTCGGACGCCAGCCAGATCCCGGTCAGCACGCCGCCGTCCATCACGCCCTCCTCGGCCGGTGCGCCGGCACGTCGTCCGCGCCTCGCGCGTCCAGCGCCTCGCTCACGTCGTGGGCCATCTGCAGCAGCTGCACGAGCAGCGGGGCGACGGTCGTCCGCAGCGCCCGCACCCCCCGGGGTGCACCGCCCCGGGCTGCCTGGGCCGCGCGGATCCGGTCGGCCCGCTCGACCAGCACCGGGATGAACCGCAGTGCCATCGCGATCAGCAGGCCCACCCGCTGCGGCCGCCCGCCGACCAGTCGCAGCGGCGCGCAGAGCCGCTCCACCACCGCCACCATCTCGGTCACCCGCGTCGTCGCCGTCACCACCGCCGCCGCCAGCACCAGGGTGAGCAGCCGCAGCACGGTGTGCGCACCGGAGGCCACGTCGGTGGTCAGCGCGTGCACGACGAGGAGCGCGAGCAGGAACCACCGCAGCGCCCACGCCTGCCGGGCGAGCACGGCGACCGGGAGCCGGGCCACGCCCAGCCCCACGACCAGCGTGCCCACGAGCGCGGCGCCGGCCACCGTCAGCGTCGGCCGGGCGAAGAGCAGGACGGCGAGCGCGGCCAGGCACAGCAGCTTGACCCCGGCCGGCAGCCGGTGCACGGGGCTGGCCACCGGCACGTACAGCGCGAGGGTCACCGGTGCTCCATGAGCGCGCGGTAGGCGGCCACCGCCGGACCCGGCGGAGCGTCCTCGACGACCCGGCCGCCGTCGACCACCAGCACCCGGTCGAAGCCGTCGAGCAGGTCCAGCTGGTGGGTCACCACGACGACCTGCTGCTCGAGCCCGGCGATCAGCTCGGCGACGCGGCGGGCGTTCACCAGGTCCAGCAGCGTCGTCGGCTCGTCGAACACGATCCGGGCCGGCCGCATGACCAGCACCCCGGCGATGGCGAGCAGCTGCTTCTGGCCGCCGGAGAGCAGGTGCGCCGGGTGGTCGGCGTGCCCGGCCAGGCCGTAGCGCTCCAGCACCTCCGCGACCCGGGCGGCCCGCTCGTCCGGGGGCACGCCCTGGTTCTCCAGCCCGTAGGCGACGTCCTCGGCGACGGTCGGGTGCACGATCTGCGCGTCGGGGTCCTGGAAGACGAACCCGACCCGGCGGCGCACCGCGCGCACCTGCGTGCGGGTGTCCAGCCCGTCGACCAGCACCTGCCCGTCGGTGGGCACGACCAGCCCGTTGAGCAGCCGGGCGAAGGTGCTCTTGCCCGACCCGTTGGCGCCGACCACGCCGACGCGCGGTTCGCTCAGCTGGAGGTCGATGCCCTCGAGCACCACCCGGTCGCCGTACCGGTGCCCGACCCCGCGCAGCTCGATGCCGCGACCCGGGTCGGCGACGTCGACCGCTGCGGGCGCGGCACCGGGACGGCGGAACCTCACCGGGTGCCGGCGGCCCGGCGGGGACGCTCGATGACCGGGTAGCTGCGCCGCACCACGTCGGCGATGGCCGCGGCGACGAAGGCCTTGAACAGGTCCCCGGGGAGGAACGGCAGGGCGCCACCGGTCACCGCCGCGGTCCACGACAGCCCGGCGACGGCCTTGAGCACCGGCACGCCCACCGCGTAGATGACGACGATGCCGCCCACGACGTTGATCAACGTGCCGCGCAGGACGTTGTAGCGGTCCCAGGCGCGCTCGGTCAGCCACCCGATGACGAACGCGGCCACCGGCCAGCTGTAGAGGTAGCCGGCCGTGGTGCCGACGAAGGGCGCCAAGCCACCGGCGCCGCTGGCCAGCAGCGGCAGCCCGAGCGCCACCAGCACGAGGAACAGCAGGACGGCGAGGGAGCCGCGGCGGGCTCCCAGCACGGCGCCGGCGAGCATCACGCCGAGCGTCTGGGCGGTGATCGGCACCGGGCCCACGGGGATGGCCGGGATCGTCCCGAGCACGGCGATCACCGCCGCGAAGAGGGCGACGTAGGCGAGGTCCCTGGTCTTCACGGCAGTCTCCTCCCGGGGCGCGACGGGCCGCGCTGCCCCGCGCGGAAGGTACCCGAGGACGACGGGCCGCCGACCGGCACGGGTGGGCGAGCGGCGGCCGGGGACCGCTGGAACCGGTGGCCGTCGGTGTCGGCGCGCTCACCTGCAGATACGTCCGCCGGTTTGCCGGGCCTGCCGGGGACGTGTTGTCTGGGGTTCCTGAGCCCCTCGGCGAAGGCGGAACGGCAGGCATGGCAACCGGGTGGTGGGCGTCGCTGTGGTCGTGGGGACGTCCCGCGGCGCACGACCTCCCCGCGGAGCGTCCGCAGGACCCGGTCCGGGAGCCCGACACGGCGCACCGGTCCGCGCGGACCTCGCCGCCCGGTGCACCTCCCGCCGTCGGCGGGAGGGCTGCGCACCGCGCTCCGGCCGGTGCGACGCGCGCCGGCGCGGCACCGTCGCCGCCCGGGGAGCCCGCGCACAGGCAGGCGTCCGGTCCGTCCGGTCGACCCGGGTCGCCCCCCGACCCGGACCGCAGCACCCCGCTGCGCCTCCCCCTCGAGAGGACAGGAGTCTCATCCGTGGCACAGCTCGACAACGTCATCGCCGACCTGCTCGCGATCGACGGCGCCAGCGGCGCCGCGATCGTCGACATCGACAGCGGCATGGCCCTCGCGGCCGGCGGCACCCCTGGCTTCGACCTCAACGTCGCGGCCGCCGGCAACTCCAACGTGGTGCGCGCCAAGCTGCGCACCATCCAGGACCTCGAGCTGAAGGACGAGATCGAGGACGTCCTGATCACGCTGCAGGGCCAGTACCACCTGATCAACGTGCTCAAGGGCCAGGGCAACGCGGGCCTGTTCATCTACCTCGTGCTCAACCGCGTCACCGCCAACCTGGCGCTGGCACGGCACAAGCTGCGGGCCGTCGCGGCCACCGTGAGCGTCTGAACGAGGACCCCGCGTCCCCCATCCCTCCCGAGCTCGGGACGGACCCTGACGCGGGGCCGTTCGAGCACCTCACCGGGCGCAGTGCCGCTCGGTGAGGTGCTCCCTCAGGCGGCGGTGGCGGCCTCGACGATCCGCTCGCGGACGGCGTCCACGGCGAGCTCGGAGGTGTCGATCCAGCGGGCCACGCGGCCGTCGGCCACGATGCCGACGCGGTCGCAGCACTCGGCCAGCTCGTCGGGGTCCACCGAGACCACGACGACCGAGGTCCCGTGCGCCGTGGCCTCGTCGAGCAGCTGGCGCACCTGCTGGCGGGCCCGGACGTCCAGGCCGCGGGTGGGCTCGTGCAGCACGACGACGTCCTGCGCCGAGGCCATCCAGCGGGCCAGCGCGAGCTTGTGCTGGTCGCCGCCGGACAGGGCGCCGAAGACGGTCCGGATGCTCAGCGTCTTGACGTCGAGCCGGTGCACGGTCCGGATCACGCCGCGCAGCGAGGCGATCTCGCTGCGGACGTCGGTGAGCGCACCCCACGGTTCCCGGGTCAGCGTGCGGGCGATCGTCTCGCCGGGGTCGACCCCGTAGGCGTCGTCGTCGGGCCGGTAGGCGGGCAGCCGCAGCGCCGCCTCGTCCGCCGTGGAGTCCAGCGACCGCGGCTCGCCGTGCAGCACCAGCTCGTCGCTCAGCGCCGGCAGCTCCCCGGTGAGGGCGCCGGCGATCTCCTGGACGCCCGAGGACCGGTGCCCGGTCAGCCCGACCACCTCGCCCTGGCGCAGCAGCAGGTCGACCCCCTCGACCCGGCCGGGCACGCGCAGGTTGCGCACCCGCAGGGCCACGTCGCCGTCGGAGGGGGCCGGCCACGTCGAGGCGCGCGCCGGGGCGTCGTCCCGACCGGACCGCGCCGGGACCGAGGCCACCCGGGGCGCCGGCAGCGACACCGGCTCGCCCACGGTCTCCGCGGCCAGCCGGACCGGGTCCAGGTCCTCCGCCGGGCTGTCCAGGGCGATCACGCCGTCGCGCAGCACGAGCACCCGGTCGACCACCGCGAGCATCTCGGGCAACCGGTGGCTGATGTAGAGGACGCCGCGGCCCTCCTGGCTCAGCCGGCCGGCGACGGCGTGCAGCCGGGTGACCTCCACGGGCAGCAGCGCCGCCGACACCTCGTCGAGCACGACCAGCCGGGTGTCCTCGGCGAGCACGCGCGCGGTCTCCACCAGGCCGTGGACGAAGTGCGGGAGCTCGCCGACGAGGGTGTCCGGGTCGACGTCGGAGGTGACCTCGGCGAGCAGCACCCGTGCCCGCTCGCGCAGCTCGGCCTGCGGGCGGTCGGCCAGCGGCGTGCCGCGGAAGACCGCCTGCGCGACGGTCAGCCCGGGGTCGATCCGGACGAGCTGCTCGACCACGCCGACGCCGAGGTGGCGGGCGTCGTCCGCCGACAGCGGCGCGTACGGGTGGCCCTGCAGCGTCATGAGGCCCGCGTCGGCCGGGGTGATGCCGGCCACGATGTCCCCGAGGGTCGACTTGCCCGCGCCGTTGCTGCCGACGAGCCCGACGATCTCCCCTTCGGCGATGCCGAAGGAGATGTCCCGCAGGACGCGCCGGGCCCCGAACGACTTCCTCAGGCCCTCGACCTGCAACAGCGCCATGGACGGGCGGGCCTCCCCCGAACAGGCCCCGACCCCGGGGTCGGAGACCGAGCCGTCAGCGTCCCCGCGACGCTGTGTCACCACCTCGATGCTACCCAGCCCGGGGGTCGCCCACGCCCGGCAGGCGGCGGTCACGGACGCCCCCGAACGGCCTCCCTGCCAGGGCCCGTCGGCGAGCCCGGTGACGTAGTGGAACGGCCTCCCTGCAGGGTCCCGCCGCGAGCCTGCGAGGGGCTGCAACGGCCACCCTTCAGGGACCCGCGCCGAGCCTGCGAGCGGTGGGGGCAGGGAGGTCCTTCATGCGTGCAGCCACACCGCCGCGTCGTCCGGCAGGACCCCGCCGGCGGTGTCCGCGCTGGCCAGCAGCACGCGGCCCTCGGGCAGCGGCACCGGGGCGCCGGAGAGGTTGAGCAGGCACACCAGCCCGCCGGGACGGCGGAACGCGAGGCACCCGTCGGGTGCCGGCACCCAGTCGAGGCCCTCGCCGGCGAAGGCGGGGGAGGTCCGGCGCAGGGCGAGCGCAGCTCGGTACAGCGACAGCACCGAACCGGGGTCGTCCTCCTGGGCGGCGGCGGTCAGCGACTCCCAGCCCCCGGGCATCGGCAGCCACGTCTGGGCGCGCGAGGAGAAGCCGTAGGACGGCGCGGTGCCCGACCACGGCACCGGGATGCGGCAGGCGTCGCGGCCGCGCTCGGTGTGCCCGGACCGCTCCCAGATCGGGTCCTGCAGCGCCTCGTCGGGCAGGTCGACGTCGGGCATCCCCAGCTCGTCGCCGTTGTAGAGGTAGGCCGCGCCGGGCAGGGCCAGCTGCAGCAGCGCCGCCGCCCGCGCCCGTCGGGTACCCCGTGCACCGCCGCCGTAGCGGGAGACGTGCCGGGGGCGGTCGTGGTTGGACAGCACCCAGCAGGCCGGCGCCGGCGTCCCGGCCACGGCGGCCAGCGAGTGGACCACGGCGTCGCGCAGCTCGTCGACGTCCCAGTCGGCGGTCAGCAGCTTGAAGTTGAACGCCAGCTGCAGCTCGTCCGGGCGCAGGTACCGGGCGAGCCGGTCGTCGTCGGACACCCACACCTCGCCGACGGCCATGGTGCCGGGGTACCGGTCGAGGACGGCGCGGACCCGCCGGTGCACGTCGTGCACGCCCTCGTTGTCGAACCGGTGGTCGCCGGGCCCGTGGTCGTCGAGCAGGCCGGTGTCGTCCATGGGCTGCATGTCCGGCAGCCCCTCGGGTTTGGCCATGCCGTGGGCGACGTCGATGCGGAAGCCGTCGACGCCGCGGTCCAGCCAGAACCGCATCGTCGTCTCGAGGTCGGCCAGCACCTCGGGGTCGGTGAAGTCCAGGTCGGGCTGCTCGGGGGCGAAGATGTGCAGGTACCACTGCCCGTCCGCCACCCGTGTCCAGGCCGGCCCGCCGAAGACCGAGGGCCAGTTGTTCGGCGGCTCCGCGCCGTCCGGGCCGCGGCCGTCGCGGAACAGGTAGCGGGCCCTCTCGGGCGACGCGGGGCCGGCCGCCAGCGCCGCCTGGAACCAGGCGTGCCGGTCGGAGGTGTGGTTGGGCACCAGGTCGACGGTCACCCGGATGCCGAGCGCGTGGGCCTCGGCCAGCAGCGCGTCGAACTCGGCGAGGTCGCCGAAGACCGGCTCGACGTCGCGCGGGTCGGCGACGTCGTAGCCGTGGTCGGCCATGGGGGAGGGGTAGAACGGCGTGATCCACAGCGCGTCGACACCCAGCGCGGCCAGGTGCGGCAGGCGGGCGCGGATGCCGGCCAGGTCGCCGACGCCGTCGCCGTTCCCGTCGGCGAAGCTGCGGATGTAGACCTGGTAGAAGACCGCGTCGCGCCACCAGTCGGCGTCGGTGCGGCGGAACGGGCCGGCGGCCCCCTGCAGGGGCCCGCCGCGAGCCTGCGAGTGGTGGGGGGCAGGGGGTCCTTCTACCGGGCTCACCGGTCTCCTCGAGGGTGTCGCGTGCTGGTTCCGCCCTGATGTCGGGCGGCGGTCGTTCAGGCGATGGAGAGGCCGCCGGGCGCGTCGTCGGGCCAGCGGTTCTGCATGCTGCGCGCGGCCATCTCCATGTAGCCCCACAGGGTCGCGTCCTGCTCGGGGGTCAGCTCCAGGGAGTCGACGGCGTCGCGCATGTGGCGCAGCCACGCGTCGCGCTCGGCGGGACCGATGGCGAACGGCGCGTGGCGCATCCGCAGCCGGGGGTGGCCGCGCTGCTCGGAGTAGGTGGTCGGGCCGCCCCAGTACTGCTCGAGGAAGCCGCGCAGCCGGCTCTCGGCGCCCTCCCAGTCGTCCTGCGGGTACAGCGGCGCGAGCACCGGGTCGGCGCGCACCCCCGCGTAGAAGCGGGCCACGAGCCGACGGAAGGTGGGGGCGCCGCCGACCTCCTCGTAGAAGGTCCGCGCCGACGGCAGGGATCGGCTCATGCCTCCGATGGTCCCGCAGCCGATGGGGCCGTTGCCACGTGACCCTGGGTACGCAGGTAGCCCACGAGCGGCGGGACGACGGCCAGCAGCCCGAGCACGCCGATGAGGCCCACCACGGTCCCGGCCGTCAGACCCTCGGCCAGGGCGCCGGCGCCGAGCACGCCGATGCCCTGGACGCCGTAGAGCCCGCTGACCGCGACGCCGAAGGCGCGGCCGCGGTAGGCCGGGGGCACCGTCTGCACGAAGGCGACGTTGAGCGGGATGCTCCAGGCCGCCCCGAGACCGGCGATGAACATGAGCGCCACGACGGTCGCGTAGGCGCCGGTGCCCGGACCGCTCCAGACGGTGACCAGGCCGGCCAGCAGGATCGGCGCCAGCGAGAGCACGACGAGGGGCGGCACCAGGCGCTCGCGGCGCTCCTGCGTGAGGGCGCGGGCGATCAGCAACCCGCCCACGGTGACCCCCGCCGGGTTGGCGCCGAGCAGGACGCCGACCTGCGCCGGGCCCTGGCCCAGCTCCTCGACCAGCGGCGCGGCGATGCCCTCGGGCGCGTTGGCGAAGAGCATCCCCACCCAGGTGAGGGCGATGATCGCCAGCAGCCGCGGCGTCCGGCCGATCAGCCGGAGCCCCTCGGCCGCGTCCCGCCACATCGAGCGGGGTCCCTCGGTGTCGCCGCCGTCGTCAGGGGCCGGGCGGCGCTGCAGCCGCGCCCACAGCCACACCGCCGAGACCGCGAAGGTCGCCGCGTCCAGCAGCAGCGCCGCCGACGGGGTGAGGACGGCGACGAGCGTGCCGCCCAGGACGAAGCCGAGGACCTGCGCCACCTGCGAGCCGACGTTGGTCAGGGACGTCGCCAGCGCGTACCGGTCGCCGTCGAGGACGTCGGCCATGAGCGCCGAGCGGGCCGACTCGAACGGCGGCCCGCACACCGCGACGACGAGCAGCAGGCCCAGCAGCAGCGGCAGCGGCGTCCCCGGGACGGCCATCCCGGCGACCAGCAGGGCGCGCGCGGCGTCGGTGGCGATGAGCACGCGGTGCCGGGGGAACCGGTCGGCCAGGGTCGACAGCAGCGGCCCGCCGAGCAGCCACGGCAGGTAGCTGATCGCGAAGGTGACCGCCGACAGCAGCGGCGAGTCGGTGCGCTGGTAGACCAGCACGGTCAGCGCGACGCGGGCCAGCTCGTCGCCGATGGTCGACAGCAGGTACGTGCCGAACAGCGGGCGGAACTCGCGGACGGCGAACAGGTCCCGGAAGGTCGCCGGGCGACGGGTGGCGCCGGCCGGGCGCCCACCGGCCGGCGCGCTGCCGCTCAGGACGCTCCCGTCGGTGTGCCGGCCGCGGACAGCAGCGGCACGGGGGTGCGGATGCCCTCGACGGCGAAGCGCTCCTTGAGTCGCAGCCGCAGCTCGCGGCCGACCCGCCACTGGTCGGCGTTGGTGGTGCGGACCTGCAGGCGCATGACGACGCCCTCGGCGGTGATCATCTCGACTCCGAGGGACTCCGGCTCGGCCAGCAGCACGCCGGCCCACTCCTCCTCGGCGTACATCGTGTCGGCCACCTCCTGCATGACCGTCCGGCAGCTGTCCAGGTCGGTGTCGTGGGCGACCGGCATGTCGATGACGACCTGCGCGTAGCCCTGGCTCTTGTTGCCGACCCGCAGGATCTCGCCGTTGCGGGCGTACCAGACCACGCCGTTGACGTCCCGCAACCTGGTGATCCGCAGGCCGACCGCCTCGACGGTGCCGCTGGCCTCCCCGAGGTCGACGACGTCACCGACGCCGTACTGGTCCTCGAGGATGATCCCGATCCCGGCGATGAAGTCCTTGACGAGGTTCTGCGCGCCGAAGCCGAGCGCCACGCCGACCACCCCGGCGCTGGCCAGGATGGGCGCGAGGTTGATGCCCAGCTCGCCGAGCACGAGCACCACCGCGATGCCCAGCACCACGATGGAGGCGCAGCTGCGCAGCACCGACCCGATGGCCTCGGCCCGCTGGGTGCGCCGCGCGGTCAACTGCTCCGCGGCGTCCCCCAGGGCGGTGGCGCGCAGCCGCCGGGCCCGCAGGATCGAGGGCAGCGGGCCCACCGCGGTCGTGTCGGTCAGCCGGCGGATCGCCCGGTGCGCCAGGTGCCGCACCAGGACGGCGACCACGACGATGAGCAGGATCCGCGCCGGTGTGGCTATCAGGGCCCGGGCGTTCTCGGCGAGCCACTCGGTACCCGACCACTCGTAGACCTGCTGGCAGAGCCAGTAGTCGGCGCAGTCGGGTGCCGAGCCGTCGTCGTCGGCAGCGATGGTGATCACGGAGGGTGAAGCGGTCATCACGGCGATACTCTCAGGTGCAGGAAGGCAACCCTGTGTTGCCATTGTGCCGGAACGGTGTGGCGCGGCACACCCCGCGGGGATCAGCCGGTCAGGCCGGTGTGCGCGGCGAGGAAGGCCAGCTGGTCGGCGGCCAGCCCCACGGTCCGGCTGACCGCCCGGGCGCCGTGGCCGACCGAGGTCTCGCGCCGCAGCAGGACCGGCGCGTCGGACGACGTGGCGTGCTGCAGCGCGGCGGCCAGCTTGCGGGCGTGCAGCGGGTCGACCCGGGTGTCGGACTCGAACGTCGTGAACAGCACCGCCGGGTAGGCCGTCCCCTCCACCACCCGGTGGTAGGGGGAGTAGCCCAGCAACCAGCCCAGCTCGGTCGGGTCCTCGGCGGTGCCGTACTCGTCGTTCCACGTGCGGCCCAGGCCGAAGCGCTCGTAGCGGACCATGTCCAGCAGCGGTGCGCTGCAGACGACGGCGGCCGCGAGGTCCGGGCGCTGGGTCAGGGTGGCGCCGACCAGCAGGCCGCCGTTCGACCCGCCCATCACCGCCAGCTGCGGGTGCGTCGTCCAGCCCTCGGCGACCAGGTGCTCCCCGGCGGCGGCGAAGTCGTCGAAGACGTTCTGCTTGCGCTCCCGCATGCCGGCGCGGTGCCACTCCTCGCCGTGCTCGGAGCCGCCGCGGAGGTTGGCCACCGCCCACACGCCGCCGGCCTCGACCCAGGCCAGGGCCTGCGCCGAGTACCCGGGGGTGAGGGCGACGTTGAAGCCGCCGTACCCGTAGAGCACCGTGGGGCGCGGTCGGTCGGGCACCCCGGCCTGCGAGACCACGAACAGGTGCACCGGCGTCCCGTCGGCGGAGGTCGCGTGCGTCTCCACGACCCGGACCTCCGGGACGTCGCCGGCGACCGGCGCCTGCTCCCAGCTGGTGAGGGACGCCGGGTCGGCGGCGTCCCAGCGCAGCACCGACGGCGGGGTCGAGTGGTCGGTGAAGCCGACCCAGGCGGTGCCACCGCCCTCCGGGGGCGCGCTCACGCCCGACACGCTGCCGGCGCGCAGGGCGCTGACCTCGGCGCGCCGCCCGGACCCGTCGGCGGCCCAGACGGAGAGCCGGTCGGTGGCGTCCACCGAGTGCACGGCGAGCACCTGCAGCCCGCCGTCCGGGCCGTCGACGAGGGCGACGTCGGTGAGCACGCCGTCCTCCTGCTGCGGGACGACGTCGCGCCACGACGCCGGCGACCAGGTGGCCGGGTCCGCCGGGTCGGCGACGGCCAGCCGCCAGCGCGGTGTGCCGCGGTCGCTCATCAGCCACAGCCGCCCGTCGCGGGCCACCCACGCCGCGGTCTGCGCGTCGACGCCGACCTGCAGCTCCCGCAGGTGCGGCGGCCCGCCCTCCGGTGACATGGCGAGGTCGGCCAGCCAGACGTCGTCGCGGGGCGCCGTGCCGATCGACGCGGAGACGACCAGCCAGCGGCCGTCGCGGCTGGTGCGGGCGCCGAAGTAGGTGGCCGGGTCGCTGCCCTCGCCGTGCACGAGGACGTCGCCGTCGGCGTCGGCGCCCACCCGGTGGCGCCAGACCCGCCGGTGGAACTGCTCCTCGCCGGCGGGCACCAGCTCGGGGGCCAGGCGGCGGACGTAGAAGAGCTCCTCGCCACCGGGCAGCCAGGCGACGGGGGAGTAGCGGCAGCGGTCGATCGGCCCGTCGAGCTGCTCACCGGTGGCGACGTCGAGCACGAACAGCCGCGACTCCTCGTCGCCGCCGGTGGAGAGCTGGTAGGCCAGCCGGTCGCCCTCCCAGGACGGTGACCAGGCGTCGAGCGTCGTGGTGCCGGAGGGGTCGACCGCCATGGGGTCGACCAGGACCCGGTCGGTGCCGTCGGGCTCGCGCACCCGCAGCACCGCGTGCTCCTGGCCCGGGTCGCGCCGGGTGGAGAAGGCGCGACCGGCCCGCCACACGGGGACGCCGACGGCGCCGGCGTGCACCAGCTCGGCCAGCCGCGCGGCGAAGCGGTCCCGCAGCGGCAGGGCGGCCAGCGCCCCGGCGGTCAGCGCGTCCTGGGCGGCGCTCCACGCCGCCGTCCTCGGGTCGGCGGGGTCCTCGAGCCAGCGGTAGGGGTCGGCGACGGCGTGTCCGTGCAGGTGCTCGACGAGGTCGAGCCGGGGGGCCTCGGGGTAGCGCACGCGGCCCACGGTAGTGACGGCCGGGGCGCCCCTCCGGCCCGCTGGGCGATCCCGGGAGCGCGGGAGCGCCTCCGCAGGTCAGAATGGGGACGCCCACGGGTCGCACTGCACCCGGCGCGCGGCCCCGGGCGCCGGAGGTGCCCCGTGCCGCGTACCGCGTCCGGGTCGTCCGCAGGCCATCCAGGTCCGCGGCGCGACCACCACTCCCATCCGATGACGCCTGTCCCGGCGCGGTCCACCGCTGCCGCGACGCTGTTGCTCAACGCCACCTACGAGCCGTTGTGCGTGGTCTCCAGCCGGCGCGCCATCGTGCTCGTGCTCGCCGACAAGGCGGTCTCGGTGCACAGCGCGCCCGAGGAGGTGCACGCCGAGACGGTGGTCCTGCCCGTCCCCGTGGTGGTGCGCCTGACCCGCTACGTCCGCGTGCCCTACCCGGCGCAGGTGCCGCTGTCGCGGCGGGCGGTGTTCCACCGCGACGCCTCCACCTGCGTCTACTGCGGCAGTTCGGCCACGAGCATCGACCACGTCGTGCCACGCAGCCGCGGCGGCACGCACACCTGGGACAACGTGGTCGCGGCCTGCCGGCGCTGCAACCACACCAAGGCCGATCGGTCGCTGGCCGAGCTCGGCTGGAAGCTGCCGCACCCGCCCCGGACCCCGAGCGGCGCGGCCTGGCGGCTGCTCGGTGCGCGCACCGTCGACCCGCGCTGGCGCGAGTGGCTCGGCATGCCGGAGAGCGTGTCGGCTTGAAGGACTCCTCGAAGGACCCACAGCCCCCCGCCGCTCGCAGGCTCGCGGCAGGACCCTGCAGGGGACCGGGGCGGTGACGTCACCGGCGACGGCGCGGCGGCTGTGGGCGCTGGGGGAGCCGTACCACGCGCTGACCTACTTCGCCGACGAGTGCCGGTCGGCGGCGGAGGCGACCGGGCTGCGCGGGTTCTGGCGGACCTACTTCGCCCTGCGCGCCGCGCCGCTGGGCCCGGTCGGGGCCGAGGTCGTCACGGCCACCTTCTACAACTTCGCGCCGGCCTTCGTGGCTCGCTCCGTGCCGGGGGTGTGGGGGGTGCTCGACCCGGCCGCGGCGCTCGACGCGCGGCTGGTCGGGGTGGACGCCGCGGTGCGCCGGGTGCTGGGGGAGGAGTGGGCCGGCTCGCCCGCCGCGGCGGAGGCCGCTGAGCTGCTCGCCGTCGCCGCCGCGGCGGTGGACGCACCCGGCCGCCCGCTCGCCGCGGCCAACGCCGGGCTGCCGCTGCCCGCGGAGCCGCACCTGGCGACCTGGCAGTTCCTCACCACCCTGCGTGAGCACCGCGGGGACGGGCACAACGCCGCCCTGCTGCAGCGGGGCATCTCCGGCGTCGGCGCGCACGTGCTGGCCGCCGCGGCCGGCCGGACGGCGCGGGAGTGGCTCATGCGCGCCCGCGGGTGGGACGACGCCGCGTGGGACGCCGCCGCCGACGAGCTCGCCGCCCGCGGCTGGCTGGCCGGCGAGGAGCTCACCGCGGAGGGCGCGGCCATCGTCGCCGCGGTCGAGGCCGACACCGACCGGCTGGCGCTGGGCCCGTGGCAGGCGCTCGGCGACGCGCGGTGCGACCGGCTGGCCGAGCTGCTGGGGCCGGTGCGCCGCGCGGTCGTCGCGGCGGGCGTCTGGCCGGAGGCCAACCCGATCGGCGCTCCCGACCCCGGCTGACCCCGCCGGGGGCGGATCCGATCGGTGGCCGGCCGGCGCGCCTCCGGACCTGAGAGGCGCCTCGATGACCCCGCTCGTCCCCACCCGCGGTCCGGGGCGCCGTCGGCTCGCGGCGCGCACCGGCCTCCTCGGCCCGGCCGTGCTGGCCTCGACCGCCCTCGGCGCCGGGACGGCTGGTGCGGAGGGACCCGCGACCATCCCGCTGGACCCGACGGACGTCGCGATCGTCCTCGAGGCCGTCGAGAACTTCGGCACCGCGGCGGACCCGGCCGAGGACCCCGGACCGGTCCCGGTGGCCTGGGGCGGCACCGTCGTGCTGCAGCTCCCCGACGGGCTCGACGCCACCACCCCGGGCGCCCGGCTGGAGCTCGGCCCGGAGGTCGGCGGGTCGCCGACGCGGGTGCTGTCCACACACACCCCGGGGTCCGACGGGCTCCTGGTGAGCCGCGTCGGACCCGGCCGGTTCACGATCGCCCTCCCGCCGCTCGACCCGGCGAACGGACCGATCGGCGCGCTCCTCGTCTCGGGGGTCACCTCCGAGGAGGGCTTCCCGGTCCACCCGGACACCTACTTCCTCGAGCTGGGCTCCGCCGCCCCGGCCACCGCGCAGCTCGACCCGCAGGTGACCGTGGTGGCCGACCAGTCCTGCGACCCGACGGCCGCGGTCCGCTGCGCGGGGACGACGGTCACGGCCGGGACGCCGTTCCGCGTCACCGTCCCACCGGGGTCGGAGCTGCCGGCTCTGGGCCACGGCACCCTGCAGGACGCCGAGGTGACGGTCGTGGACCTCACCGGGGCCCACGACGCACCGCTCCCGCTCAGCGGCGACCCGGCTCGCTACGCCGCTGCCGGCCCCTGGGACGCCACGGTGACCCTCCCCGCCGAGCTCGGGCCCGGCCGCCACTATCTGTCCGTACTGCTCGGCGACCCCACCTCCGGCGGGCCGGTGACCATCGCCACCGTCGAGCTGCAGGTGCTGGCGGCGCCGGCCGTCGTCCCCCGGCCGCGGAGCCGGCTCCGACCACCCCGGTGGCCGTGGTGAACGTGGGGCTGCGGTCGAACACGGGTGTCGAGGCGGCGGAGGCCGGTGCCACCCGGACCGGGGCACTGGCCACGGGCGCCGGCCTGCTGGTGCTCGCGGGCGTGGGTGCCGTCGTCGTCCGCACGAGGCGCGACTCAGACAGCCAGGACTAGCGAGATCTGCCAGTCGAGCGCGCCAGGTCGGTGTGACGATGACAGTCCGGTGTGCCGTGGAGCGCCGATCGCCCGTCAGATCCTGCCGACGGGTGCAGCGTCTCAGGTCACACTCTGGTCACACGCTGCCCCATGTGACCCGCGCCGCGTGTTCATTACTCAGCTGAACTGAGCGGTCACGTCAGGTTCCGCCGCAGTCAGCGCCGCTGGGGCGCTGCGGTCGCCGGAAGGTGTCCCTCATGTCCAGCCCCACCCTGTTCCGCCGGCCGCTGCAGCGCCTGGGTCTTGCCGGCATCGGTTCCGCCGTGCTGTTCGTCGGGATCGCGTCGCCCGCCGTCGCCGCGACCGGCGTCGTCATCCCGCTCGAGCCGACCGAGGTCGCGCTCAGCGCGGTCCCGGTCGAGAACTTCGGTGTCATGGACCCCATGGCGGACCCGAACGCCGGGCTGACCCCGACCGCCGTCGCCGTGCAGTACGGCGGCACGATCACCGTCGACCTGCCCGCCGAGCTCGACGACTCCGCCGTCGAGGCCGCACTGGTCTTCGCGGACACCGGCGACACCCTCCCGGACCCGGTCTACTCCTCGTCACTGGCGCCCACCGACCCCAACTACCTGACCATCAGCGGCGAGGGCACCGGCAGCATCACGATCGACCTGCCGGCCGACGACCCGGTCGCCGGTGATGAGGCGACCCTCTACCTCGAGCCGCTCACCTCGACCCTCGGCCCGGCGTTCACCTTCTACGACCCGCTGTTCTACGACCTCCGGTTCGTCCCCGCCGGCGACGCCGCGGCGCCTGCGGCGAAGACCGTGGAGCCCGAGCTGGTCGCCTTCTCCCAGGTGCCGTGCGAGATCTCGTCCGGCACGCGGTGCGCCTTCCCGACCCCGGTGACGGCGGGCTCGACCGTCGGCCTGGACCTGACCAGCGGGTCGGTCCTCCGTGAGCTCGGCATCACCGACCTCACCGGGGTCCAGGTGGGCCTCGCGGCCCTGGACGCCAACGGTCAGCCCACGGGCGCCGCGACGGAGCTGACCGCACAGGTCAACGGCTCGACGACGACCTTCGTGGTGCCGGCCGGCACGGCTGCCGGTTCCCATGGCCTCGTCATCGCGCAACAGACCGCGACCGCGGGCGTCTCGGTCGTCACCGTCGAGATCACCGTCGTCGCCGAGGAGGCCCCGGCGGTCGTCCCGCCGGCCGCGGCGCCGACCACCCCGGCCGCGTCCGCCGTCGTCAACGCCGGTCTCCGGTCCAACACCGGCGTCGAGGCCGTCGAGACCGGCTCCACCGGGACCGTCGCCATCGCCGCGGGTGCCGGGATGCTCGTCCTGGCGGGCGTGGGTGGCGTCGCCGTCGCCCGCACCCGTTGTCGTCCGGCTGCCGAGGGCGGCACGTGCGCCTGACCCGACCGAGTCGGCGCACCGCCGCGGTCGCGGCGGTCCTCACCCTCGGCTTCGCCGGGGGCACGGTGCTCGCCGTCGGCCTGGCCGACGGCGAGCAGCCGGGCGGGGGGGGGGCGCCCCCCCCCCCCCGGGGGGGGGGGGCCGCCCCGGCGGGCCCGCGCGCCGGGGGCGGGGGGGCGCCGCGGCGGG
>NZ_JBJGZQ010000047.1:0-20289 GCF_054050595.1 Geodermatophilus sp. SYSU D00779 | reverse complement strand
CGCACCGGCGCCTCGCGGACGCCGGTGCGCGAGGCGCTGCGCCGGCTGGCCGCCGAGGGCCTGGTGGACCTGGTGCCGCGGCAGGGCGCGCGGGTCTCCCGGGTCTCGGCCCGCAGCGTCCGCGACCTCTTCGAGTTCCGCACGCTGCTGGAGCCGGCGGCCGTGCGGCAGGCCACCGAGGCCGCTGGCGCCGACCCCCAGGTGCACCGGGTCTTCGCCGAGATGCGCGAGGGCTTCGCACGGCTCCAGGCGCAGCAACCGTCCCAGACGCGGTCCCGGGCGTTCTACGACCTGGCCGACCGGTTCGACTGGGCGGTGATCGAGGCGACCCGCAACGAGCACCTGCGCCGCACGATCGCCGAGGTGCGGCCGCACACCGCCCGGCTGCGCAACCTCTCGCACGTCGACCCCGCGCGGGTCGACGTGTCCGTCGCCGAGCACCTCGTCATCTGCGACGCGCTGCTGGCCGGGGACGCCGACACGGCCGCGGCGGCGACCGCCGAGCACCTCCAGCTCAGCCTGCGGACGATCTTCCGCAACCTGGCCGCGGGTCCCGGCGACGCCCTCGACCTGCTCGGCTGAGGAGGATCCCGCACCTCCGATCCGCCCGGTCCCGGGTCGGCCCCGTCCAGGGGCTCGCCGCGGCCCCGTCCGGGGCACCGCCCTGAGCCTGCGAAGGGTGGGGAGGACGGGGTCCTCCTGCGGTGAGGAGGACGGGGTCCTCGTTCAGTAGGTGGCCTTGACCGCCAGCACCGGGCAGTGCGCGTCGAGCAGGATCCGCTGGGCCTGGCTGCCGGTGATCAGCTTCCCGGTGGGCGTGCGGCGGCGCATGCCGATGACGATCAGGCTGGCCTTGACCCGGTCCGCGGCGTCCACGACCTCGTCCGAGGCGTCGTGCCCGGCCACCCGCTGGTCGATCTCGTAGACCAGCCCGGCGCCGTCGAGCTTGGCCCGCACCTGGTCCAGCGCCCGCTCCGAGGCGAACCGGGGGTCCTGGAGGA
Organism: Geodermatophilus sp. SYSU D00779; assembly: GCF_054050595.1. Taxonomy (NCBI): domain Bacteria; kingdom Bacillati; phylum Actinomycetota; class Actinomycetes; order Geodermatophilales; family Geodermatophilaceae; genus Geodermatophilus; species Geodermatophilus sp. SYSU D00779. The sequence goes on along the minus strand of NZ_JBJGZQ010000047.1, from coordinate 19,288 downwards.
CGTCCCCGCGCGAGCTGTTGACGACGTGCAGCGGCTGGTCGCGCAGCCGGGCCTCGGTGATGGCGGCGTCGAGGGCGGCCTCGCCCTCGGGGGTGGGGACGTAGCCCACGACGATGGTCATGGCCGGAGCGTAAGCGGCGGCACGATCCCGGCCGCGCTTGTGCCCCTAGCGGTCGTTGCGGTCGTTGCGTCCCCGCCGCCGCTCACCCGGGACGCTGCGGGGAGCGGAGCGTGAACCGCCGCTCGGGCCGCCCGGCGGTGCCGTAGCGCTGGCGGACGTCGGCCTCCTCCTGCGTGACCAGCTGCTCCAGGTAACGGCGGGCGCTGACCCGGGCCAGCCCCGTGCGCTCGCTGCACTCCGTGGCCGACAACCCGTCCGCGCCCGCCGCACCGAGCACCTCCCGCACCAGCTGGAGCGTCTCCGGCGCGATGCCCTTGGGGGTGGTGGGCACGGCCCGGCCCCCGCCGCGCGCCCCGGCGAAGAACCGGTCGACGTCCGCCTGCCCCGCCTGCACCAGCGTGGCCAGCTCGGTCCGCACCGCGGCGTACTCCCGCAGCCGGGTCTCGAAGGTGCGCCGGTCGAAGGGCTTCACCAGGTAGTGCAGGACGCCGCCGTGCAGCGCACTGCGGATGCTCTCGGCGTCCCGGGCCGCACTGATGACGACGACGTCGACCGGCGCGCCCTCCGTCCGCAGCCGGCGGAGCACCTCCAGGCCGGTCATGTCCGGCAGGTAGACGTCGAGCAGCACCAGGTCCGGCCGCAGCCGCTGGACCGCGGCGAGCGCGTCGGCCCCGCTGGACGCCGTCCCCACCACCTCGAAGCCGTCGAGGGCCGCCACGAACCCGGCGTGCACCTTGGCGACCATGAAGTCGTCGTCGACGATGAGCGTCCTGATCACGCGTCCACCAGCGACGCGCCGACCGGGATGCGGGCGGCGAAGACCGAGCCGTCCGACGAGCTGGCCGTCACCTCGCCGCCCCGCCGGGTGCAGACCAGCCGGACCAGGGACAGCCCGATGCCCCGTCCGCCGGGGACCCCGGCCTGATCGGTGGAGCGGCCCTCCTTGGTGGACACCCCGCGGCGGAAGACCTCGGCCTCCATGCCCGGGGGGACGCCGGGGCCGGAGTCGCGGACGACGACGTCGACCTCGTCGTCCACCAGGCCCAGGCCCACCTCGACCCAGCGCTCGGCGGCGCCCGAGGCGGCGTCCAGGGCGTTGTCGACCAGGTTGCCCACGACGGTGGCGACGTCCGTGCTCAGCTCCGGGCTCAGCACCGGCAGCGCGGAGTCCGGCGCGACGCGCAGGTCGACGCCGAGCTCGGCGGCCTGGCTGGCCTTGGCGATGAGCAGCGCGGCCAGCGCCGGGTCCCGGACGGCGTCGGTGACGGCGGCGCCGAACTCCGAGCGGCTGGAGCTGATCCGGTGCACGAAGCGCACCGCCTCCTCGGCCTCGCCCAGCTCGATCAGGCCGGCGATGGTGTGCAGCCGGTTGTCGAACTCGTGGGCCTGCGCGCGCAGGGTGTCGGTGACGTGCCGGGTGAGCTCCAGCTCGCGGCGCAGCTCGAGCAGCTCGGTGCGGTCGCGCAGCGTGGTCACCGACCCCAGCGGGCGGCCCCGGCTGGTCAGCGGCAGCCGGTTGACCACCAGCACCCGTCCGGCGCTGCCCACGGCCCGGTCCCGCTCGACCCCGGTGGACAGCAGCGCGGCGCGCACCTCCTCGGCGACACCGAGCTCCTCCAGCGTGCGGCCGAGGGCGTTCCCGGGGATGCCCAGCAGCCGGATCGCCTCGTCGTTGACCAGGGTCACCCGGCCGCGCAGGTCCAGCCCGACCACGCCCTCGCGGATGCCGTGCAGCATCGCGTCGCGGTGCTCGACCAGCCCGGCGATCTCGGCCGGTTCCAGCCCGAGCGTCTGCCGCTTCACCCGGCGGGCCACCAGCAGCGACCCGCCGATGCCCAGCGCGCTGGCCAGCCCCAGGTAGGTGAGCAGATTGGGCGCGGCCTGCTCCAGGCTCCCCAGCACCCCGGGGTAGCGCCGCTGCACCGCGACCAGGCCGAGCACGCGGTCCCCGCGCGCGGAGTAGACCGGCGCCATGGCGACCGCGGCGCGACCGCCGGGCAGCTCGACGTCCCCCACCCACGACCGCCCCTCCAGCACCCGGCTGGCGCCGAGGTCGACCGGCCGGCCGAGCAGCTCGGGGTCGGCGCTGGCGAGGACGGTCCGGTCGGCCCCGGCGACGACGACGTCGGCGGACCCGGAGGTGCTGCGGCTCTCCTCCGCGGTGATGCGGACGTACTCGATGCGGCCGAGCTCCACCGCCGTGCGGGTGGCGCTGCTGTTGGCCAGCGTCTCGGCGATCTCCAGCGCGCGGCGGCCCTCCACCTCCTCCGCGCGCTGCATCGACTGGGCGACGGTGACGGCGGCGACGCCGACGAGGACGACGCAGACGATGACCACCTGCAGCGCGAGCAGCTGGCCGGCGAGCGAGAGCCGCCGGTTCACGGGGGACTCCTGACTGGTCGGGGACGCGGCACGCCATCGGACCCGGGCCGGACCCGCCGGCGCAACACGACGCCGTGCACACAACGACCACAACGTCCGATGCGCACGCAAGCGTGACACGCGCCACGTGCGTTGCGACCGTCCCTGCGAGCGGCGGACGTCCGCCGGACACACAGGAGGAACCCATGCGCAACGCTTCCCTGCGGAAGCTCACCGTCGGCACGGTCGCCGCCGGTCTGCTGCTGACCGGGTGCGGCACCACCGCCGAGGGCGGCGCCGCCTCCGGTGGCGGCGCCACCCAGGAGGGACCGGTCAGCGGCCTGCGGGTCATGGTCCCGAACTCCCCCGGCAGCGGTTACGACACCACCGCCCGCGCCTGGGCCCAGGTGGCCGAGGAGGAGGGGCTGGCCGAGACGATCGAGGTGTTCAACCTCGAGGGCGCTGGCGGCACCGTCGGCCTGCAGCGCCTGGTCAACGAGACCGGCAACGCCGACATGCTCATGCAGATGGGCCTGGGCGTGGTGGGCGCGCAGTACAGCAACCAGTCCGAGGCCACCCTCGACCAGACCACGCCGATCGCGCGGCTGATCGAGGAGGCCGAGGCGATCGTCGTCCCGGCGGACTCGCCGTTCCAGTCCATCGACGACCTGGTCGCCGCCTGGAAGGCCGACCCGGGCAACACCCCCGTCGGCGGGGCGTCCAACCCCGGTGGCCCCGACCACCTGACCCCGATGCTGCTGGCGCAGCAGGTCGGCGTGACGCCGACCTCGGTCAACTACGTCGCCTACGACGGCGGCGGGGAGCTGCTCGCCGGCATCCTCGGCGGCGACGTGGCCTTCGCCGCGACCGGCATCGGCGAGGTCACCGAGCCGGCCGCCTCCGGTGACGTCCGCATCCTCGCGGTCACCAGCGAGCAGCCTGTCGAGGGCGTCGACGCGCCCACCCTCACCGAGGAGGGCGTGGACCTGACCTTCACCAACTGGCGCGGCATCGTGGCGGCCCCGGACATCTCCGCCGAGGAGGCCCAGCGGCACGTCGACCTGATCACCCAGATCCACGACAGCGAGGCCTGGCAGCAGGTGCTCGAGGACCAGGGCTGGACCGACGCCTTCATCTCCGGCGACGAGTTCGGCTCCTTCCTCGACGAGGAGAGCCAGCGGGTCCAGGGCGTGCTGAGTGAGCTGGGCCTGACGTGACCGCCGCCTCCTCGGGAGGCGCGACCCGGGAACAGGGCCGCTCCGAGTACGGAGTGGCCCTGTTCCTGGCGGCGCTCGGCCTCCTCGTCATCGTGCAGGCCCTCCTCCTGCCGGAGAGCCGGATCGTCCGCGGGCCGGTCGGGCCCGCCGTCGTCCCCCTCGTCGTGGGCGGCCTGCTGGTCCTCGTCGGGGTCGTCCTGGCCATCGACGTGAAGCGCGGCGGCCGCGGGGAGCCCGAGGGCGGCGAGGACGTCGAGCTCACCGGCGGCACCGACTGGACCACCATCGCGATGCTCGCCGCCGCGTTCCTGGCCAACGCGCTGCTGATCGAGAGCCTCGGCTGGGTGTTCTCCGGCGCGATCCTGTTCTGGGGATCGGCGTTCGCCCTCGGCAGCCGCCACTACGTGCGCGACGCCGTGATCGCCTTCGCCCTGTCGATCGGCTCCTTCTACCTGTTCGCCCTCGGGCTCGGCATCGTGCTGCCCCCGGGGGTCCTGAGGGGGATCCTCTGATGGACGCGTTCGGCTCCCTCGTCGAGGGCTTCGGCACCGCCCTGACGCCGACCAACCTGGCGTTCGCGCTGCTGGGCGTGCTGTTGGGCACCGCGATCGGCGTCCTGCCCGGTATCGGCCCGGCCATGGCGGTGGCACTGCTGCTGCCCCTGACCCGCGGCCTGGACGTCACCACCGCGCTGATCATGTTCGCCGGCATCTACTACGGCGGCATGTACGGCGGGTCCACGACGTCGATCCTGTTGAACACCCCGGGTGAGAGCGCCTCGGTGGTCACCGCCATCGAGGGCAACAAGATGGCCCGGTCCGGCCGCGCGGCGCAGGCCCTGGCCACCGCGGCGATCGGCTCGTTCGTCGCCGGGACCATCGCCACGCTGCTGCTGGCCCTGCTGGCGCCCCTGGTCGCCGACCTCGCCGTGGAGGTCTCCCCTGCCGACATGTTCGCGATCATGGTGCTGGCGTTCATCGCGGTGACCTCGGTGCTCGGCAGCTCCCGGGTGCGCGGCCTGGCCTCGCTCGGGCTCGGCCTGGCCATCGGGCTGATCGGCATCGACGCCACCTCCGGCCAGCAGCGGCTCACCTTCGGCATCGGCGAGCTCGCCGACGGCATCGACATCGTCGTCGTGGCGGTCGGCCTGTTCGCCGTCGGTGAGGCGCTGTGGACCGCGGCCCACCTGCGCCGCCGCCCGGTCGAGGTCATCCCGGTGGGCAACCCGCGGATGAGCCGGTCGGACTGGCGCCGCTCGTGGAAGCCGTGGCTGCGCGGCACCGCGATCGGGTTCCCCTTCGGCGCCGTCCCGGCCGGTGGGGCCGAGGTCCCGACGTTCCTCTCCTACGTCACCGAGAAGCGGCTGTCCCGGCACCCCGAGGAGTTCGGCAAGGGCGCCATCGAGGGCGTCGCCGGGCCGGAGGCCACGAACAACGCCTCGGCCGCAGGCGGGCTCGTGCCGCTGCTGACCCTGGGCATCCCGGTGACAGCCACCGCGGCGGTCCTGCTCGCCGCCATCGAGAGCTACGGCATCCAGCCCGGGCCGCAGCTGTTCACCAGCGAGCCGGAGCTGGTGTGGGGCCTGATCGCCAGCCTCTTCATCGGCAACGTGGCGCTGCTGGTGCTCAACCTGCCGCTGGCGCCGGTGTGGGCGCGTCTGCTGCGGATCCCGCGCACGTACCTGTACGCGGGCATCCTCTTCTTCGCCAGCCTGGGCGCGTACGCGGCGAACGCCAACGTGTTCGACCTGTTCCTGCTGCTGGTCATCGGCGCGCTCGGCTTCATGATGCGCCGCTTCGGGCTGCCGCTGCTGCCGGCCATCATCGGCGTGATCCTCGGGCCGTTCGCCGAGGCGGAGCTGCGGCAGGCGCTGCAGATCAGCAACGGGGCGATCGGCGGGCTGATCGACCCGATGTCCGTCGTCGTGTACGTCATCGTGGCGCTGGTCCTGCTGTGGCCGCTGGTCGGCCGGGTGCTGCCGAAGAAGGCGCACGTGCCGGTGCTCGACGAGGCGGTGCACGAGATCGAGGAGGCGCACCACCACCACGGGACGACCGAGGCGGTCTCGGTCGAGGCCCGCAGGCCGTCCGACCGCGGGGAGCCCGGCGGTTCCTGACCGCGGGCAGGCAGAGGGGGAGGGAGGCCGTCGGCCTCCCTCCCCCTCTGCCGTTCCTGCTGACCGGAGCCCACCCGCGCCGGGACGGAGGGCGACCGCCACACCCGGTCACGACCGCTCCCCTTCCCCACGCCGACGGCAGGGCCGACACTGCTGGCGCCCGCCGGTGTCGCCGGGTGTCGTTCTGGGTCGTCCGCCCGGCGACGCCGACGCGGTGCCCCGCCCGTGCGGCCCTCCTGCAACAGGAGGACCTCCTGCCCCCCACCGCTCGGAGAAGGACCCCCTGCCCCCCACCACTCGCCAGCTCGCGGCGGGACCCTGCAGGAGGCCGGCGGGGCCCAGCAGGGGGCCGGGGGGCGGGAGGGTCCTTCTCCTGCGAGGAGGCAGGCATGACGACGCAGACGGGCGCGGCGCCCTCCGCCTCGGCACACCCCAACGCGCAGCGGATCCGGGACGCCTACGACGGCTTCCTCCGGGGCGACCTCGGCCCCCTCGACGAGCTCCTCGCCGAGGACGTCGAGTGGCACGAGACCGGCCGCAACCAGCTCACCGGGGTGTACCGCGGCCGCGACGCGGTCCGCGAGCTGCTCGGACGGCTGGGACAGCTGACCGAGGGCAGCCTCCGGCTCGACATCCGGACCGTCCTGGCCGACGACACCCACGGCGTGGCCGTCCTCCGGGTGAGCGCACGACGCGGGGACCGCTCGTTCGACGACGTGCTCGAGTTGCACGTCTACCGCTTCGCCGACGGCCGGGTCACCGAGTGGCGCCAGGCGTTCGACGACCAGTACGCGGTCGACGCCGTCCTCGGGTGAGGCGTCAGCCGGCGCCGGCGGGCAGGGCCGGGCCCTCGTCCTTGAGCACCACGCCCGAGGCGCCGAGCTCGCGGGCCGCGCCGAGCAGCGCGGCCACGGTGTCGGCGGCCTGCGCGTAGGACAACCCGTGCGGCGGGCGGACGTTGGAGACGCAGTTGCGCTCGGAGTCGACCCGCCCGATCCGTGGGGCCCAGGTCAGGTAGACGCCGAGCGAGTCCGCCGACGACAGCCCCGGCCGCTCGCCGATCAGGACCACCACGGCCCGGGCCCCCAGCGCCTCCCCCACCGCGTCGCCGAGCGCCACCCGCGCCTGGTGCGCCAGCACCAGCGGGGCCACCGACCAGCCGGGCAGCCGCTCCAGCAGCGCGGTCACCAGGCCCGCGGCGTGCTCGTGCACCGCCCGCGGGGAGAGCCCGTCGGCGATGACCACACCCAGGTCGGCGCCGGTGCGCGGCAGCTCGGTGCCGGCCGCGAGCTGCCGGCCGAGGTCGGGCCGCTGCAGGTAGGTGGCCCGGTCGGGCGCCGCCGAGTGCACCTCGAGCACCTCGGCACCCGGGAGCCGGGTGCGGACGAGGTCCGGGTCCAGCGGCTGGTGCACCGCGTCGCGGGCGGCGGCGTGGGCGGCGCGGAACTCCAGCTCCCGCGTGGTGGGCAGCGCGTCGCCGGCCCGGCCGAGCGCGACCCGGGCACGGGTGGCCGCGCGGAGCACCGCCCACGGGTCGTCGCTCGCCGGCAGCGGGCGGTCCAGCGCGTCGGTCATGCTCCGCTCCTCACGACGACGCCGCCGCGAGGAGGGCCCGCGCGGCGGGCGCGTCCGCGGTCAGCTCGCGCACCCGGCCGGCGTCGTCGAGCAGGTCCATGCGGGCCAGCCACGCCTCGAACTCCGGCGCCGGCCGCAGCCCGAGCACCGAGCGGGCGGTCAGCACGTCGGAGAAGGCCAGCGACTGGTAGTGCAGCATCACGTCGTCCATGCCGGGCACGGCGATGAGGAACGTGCAGCCGGCCGCCCCGAGCAGCAGCATCAGCGCGTCCATGTCGTCCTCGTCGACCTCGGCGTGGTTCGTGTAGCAGACGTCCACGCCCATCGGCAGGCCGAGCAGCTTGCCGCAGAAGTGGTCCTCCAGCCCGGCGCGCAGCACCTGCTTGCCGTCGTAGAGGTACTCCGGGCCGATGAAGCCGACGACGGTGTTGACGATGAGCGGGTCGAAGTGCCGGGCGACGGCGTAGGCGCGGGCCTCCAGGGTCTGCTGGTCGACCGGCCGGCCGCCGATGCCGTGGTGTGCGCCGGCCGACAGCGCCGAGCCCTGCCCGGTCTCGAAGTAGGTGACGTTGGAGCCGACCGTGCCGCGGCCCAGCGCCAGCGCCCCGGCGCGGGCCTCGGCGAGCAGGTCGAGGGTGACGCCGAAGCCGCGGTTGGCCGGCTGGGTGCCGGCGACCGACTGGAACACCAGGTCGACCGGCGCGCCCTGCTCGAGCGCCCGCAGCGTGGTGGTCACGTGCGCGAGCACGCAGGACTGGGTCGGGATGCCGTACCGGGTGATCACCTCGTCGACCAGCTCGAGGAGCGCGACCGTGCGGGCCGGGGAGTCGGTGGCCGGGTTGATGCCGATGACGGCGTCCCCGCAGCCCTGCAGCAGCCCGTCGACGATGGACGCCGTCACGCCCAGCGGGTCGTCGGTCGGGTGGTTGGGCTGCAGCCGGGAGGCCAGCCGGCCGGGCAGGCCCAGGGTGCTGCGCAGCCCGGTGACCACCCGGGTGCGCCGGCCCACGGCGACCAGGTCGGCGTTGCGCATCAGCTTCGAGGTGGCCGCGACCATCTCCGGGGTCAGCCCGGGGGCCAGCTCGCTGATCGACGCCTCGTCCCCCGCGGCGGCCCAGGCCAGCAGCCGGTCGCGGAACTCCCCCACGGTGAGCGACGCGACCGGCGCGAAGGCGACCGGGTCGTGGGTGTCGAGGACGAGCCGGGTGACGTCGTCCTCGTCGTAGCCGACCACCTGCTCGTCGAGGAAGGTGGCCAGGGGCAGGTCGGCGAGCAGCGTCTGCGCGGCGACCCGCTCGGCGGCCGACTCCGCGGCGCAGCCGGCGAGGACGTCGCCCGAGCGGGCCGGTGTCGCCTTCGCCATCAGCTCCACCAGCGTCGGGAACTCGTAGGAGTGCCCGCCGACGGTGCCCCGCCGTCTCATCGCACGTCCTCCTCCGCGTCGGCCAGCAGCTCGAACTCCTCCTCGGGCGCGGAGGCCACCAGGTGGTGGCGGCTGTAGAGGGCGAAGTACGCGAGGAACGCCCCGTAGGCGGCGAGGGTCCACAGCGCGGCGGTGACGTCGACGAGGAAGGTGGCCACGACCGCGGCGGCGGCGAGCACCAGCGCCACCCCGGTGGTCGCCGTCCCACCCGGGGTCCGGTACGGGCGCGGCAGGTCCGGCTCGCGGCGGCGCAGCACGATGTGGCTGACCATCATCAGCACGTACGACACGGTCGCGCCGAAGACGGCCATGTTGAGCAGCATCGCGCCCTGGCCGGTCAGCGACAGCACGAAGCCGATGGCCCCGGGGACCAGCAGGGCCAGCATCGGCGCCTTGCGCGCGTTGGTCACCGACAGCGCCCGCGGCAGGTAGCCGGCGCGGGAGAGCGCGAAGGTCTGCCGCGAGTACGCGTAGATGATGGAGAAGAAGCTGGCCACCAGCCCGAACAGGCCGGCGTAGTTGACCACCCGGGTCAGGCCCTCGGGCGCGCCGGCACCGGCCAGCGCGTCGACCGGCGGGTTGCCCGAGCCCGCGATCGCCGCCGACCCGGCCGCGCCCGGGGTGAACACCAGCATGAGGACGGCGAGGACGACGAGGACCCCCATCGCCGCGACGATCCCCCGCGGCATGGACCGTGCCGGGTCGCGGGCCTCCTCGGCGGCCAGCGGCACGCTCTCCACGGCGAGGAAGAACCAGATGGCGAACGGGAAGGCCGCCCAGATGCCGATCAGCCCGTACGGCAGGAACGCCGAGGCGCCGACGGCGTCGGTGGGCGCGATGTCGAGCAGGAGCGCACCGTCGAACCGCGGGATCGCGCCGGCCAGGAACACCACCAGCCCGGCCAGCGCGACGACGGTGACGGCGAACATCGCCTTGAGCGCCTCACCGACGCCCAGCAGGTGGATGCCGACGAACAGCGCGTAGACGGCGAGGTAGACCCACCAGCCGTCGGTGATGCCGAACAACCCGAGCGACTCGACGTAGGCGCCGATGAAGGTGGCGATGGCGGCCGGCGCGATCGCGTACTCGATGAGCACGGCGACGCCGGTGGCGTACCCGCCCCACGGGCCCAGGGCACGGCGGGCGAAGGTGTAGCCGCCACCGGCGGTCGGCAGCGCGGAGCCGAGCTCGGCCAGCCCGAACACCATCGCGGTGTACATGACCGCCATGAGGACGACGGCGATCAGCAGCCCGCCGAAGCCGCCCTCGGCCAGGCCGAAGTTCCAGCCGGCGTAGTCGCCGGAGATGACCGCCGAGACGCCCAGACCGGCCAGCAGCAGCCAGCCCGCCGTCCCGGTGCGCAGCCGGCGCCTCTCGAGGTAGCCGGCCTCGACCCGCTCGGCCTCGACGCCCGCGTGCGCGGACCTCGGCGGGGTGCGGCGGGCGGTGGGATCCGCGGTCACGGGCGCCTCCGGGTGTAGGCCCGCCGGCGGCGGGCAGCGCCAGCGTGGTCCGGCATCCGGCACAGGTCAACGGCCTGCGCCGGGCGTACCACGCTGTTCACGGCGCCGTCCCGGGTGCTGCCGCCTCCGCCCGCGGGCGGGAGGATCCCGCCAGGGCACCAGCGGATCGGGTGCGGCACGGCCGCCGAGGAGCGCTGGACGCCCTGTCCGGCGCAGGCTGCCGAGCTCGGCGTCCGGTCGTCGCTGTCCCTGCCCCTGGTGGTCGAGGGGCGCAGCCGGGGTGCGCTGGACCCCTACGCCACCGAGCCGGGGGTGTTCGGCGCCGACGACGAGGCGACCGCGTACCGCTGGGCGGGGCAGGCCACCGGCGCGCTCGCGGTGGCGCTGCGGATCGCCGACAGCGACCACGCGCCGCGAGCTCCGCGACGTCGCCGCGGGCGTCGTCGCCGCGTTCGAGGAGGGCCTGGCCGACCGGCGCGAGCGGTGGTGACCGCGCAGCACCTCAGAGGCCGTGCCAGCGGCCGTCCTTGGCGTTGCGCTCCTGCCGCGGGGCGAACACGTTGCCCTCGGTGGGCGGTGCGCCGTCCCCGGCCAGGGCGAACACCCGGAACAGCGGCCCGACCAGCGCGTCGTAGACCGCCGGCAGCAGCCGGAACCCGGCGATGACGACCGGGTTGGCGAACCCGGACTGCACCAGCCGCCGCGGCCGGTCCAGCCGGGCCACCACCGCGCGCGCCACCCGCTCCGGCGAGTACACCGGGGGCGGGGGCCGCCCGGTGCTGCCGGCCCACGTCGCGCCCTGGTAGTAGATCGGGGTGTTCACCCCGCCGGGGGCGACGGCGGAGACGTGCACGCCGGGAGTGTCCCGGGTCTCCTGCTGCAGCGTGCGGACCAGGCCCAGCTGCCCCCACTTGGCCGCCGCGTAGGTGCCCATGAGCGGCGCGGTCACCGAGGCCAGCAGCGAGCTGACGACGACGAGGTGGCCGGCACCCTGACGGCGGAACACCGGCAGCGCGCTGCGGGCGACGTTCGCGGTGCCGTGCAGGGAGGTGTCGACGACGGCCTCGTAGGCCGCGCGGGGCACGTCCTCGATCCGGCCGTAGGCCATGGTCTGCGCGGAGTGGACGACGGCGTCCAGGCGGCCGAGCCGCTCGACGGCGGTCTCGACCGCGCGCTGCACCGCGTCGGCGTCGGTGACGTCGGCCGGGCAGACCAGGACGTCGGCGGCGCCCCTCTCGCGCGCCTCGGCCGCGGTCTCCTCGAGCGCCTCGCGGCCCCGGGCGACGAGCACCAGCCGGGCGCCCCGGGCGGCGAGGGTGTGCACGGTGGCCCGGCCGATCCCGCTCGAGGCGCCGGTGACGAGGGCGGTCAGGGGGCGGGACGGCGCGGCGGGCGGCGGCATGCGGCTCCTCGGGCTCGGGAGGGGGATGGACGCGCGGACGGGTCTCGTACGCGTCGGTGGAGCGGCTCTACCCGCCGTCCCTCCGGCTCATGCGAGGGAGTCCCCCGTCGGGCCCTGCCAGGTCACGCGGGCAGGAGGTCGAGCAGCCAGCCGGGGCCGGTCACCGGGACGCCGTCGGGCAGCCGGGCGCGCAGGCCGCGGTCGGCGGTGACCACCAGCGGCTCCCGTGCCTCCGCAGCCAGCCGGGCGGCGCACCCTGCCAGGGCGTCGTCGCCGCTCCCCTCGGCCCGCACCAGGGTCACGCCGTCCGGGGCGTCGACGCCCCGCGCGGCGCCCTCGACGACGGCGACCACCTCGTCGCAGACGACCGTTCCACCGCCGGGCGCGGGCAGCTCCCGGCCGGCCAGCGGGGCCAGCCGCCGCAGCAGCCGGGAGGTCGCGCCGGCGCGGTCGCGCCACCAGCCGTCGGGCCGGGAGCCGACCACGTTCGCGGTGTCCACCAGCAGCACGGCCACCGATCCCGCCCCTCTCCGGCGTGTCGTTTCCCCCGGCGCGCACCGGGCACTCCGCGGGCACGGCCGGCTCCGATCTTCCCCAGGAGGCCCCATGGCGCGCACCGACCACCCCCTGCCGGGAGCCGACGGGACGGCCCGGGAGGCCGCCTCCCGGGCCGTGGCCGTCCAGCGGGCGGAGTTCGGCGGCACCCAGTGGGGAGCGGCCTTCTTCGGCTGGCTGTCGGCGACCGGCCTGGCGGTGCCGCTGCTCGCGCTGGTGTCGGCGGCCGACGTCGCGCTGGGCCTGACGGAGGGGGCCTCGGCCGAGGCGATCGGGCTGCGCGGCGCGGTCGCGCTCCTCGTCGTCCTGTTCCTCTCCTACCTGGCCGGCGGGTACGTGGCCGGGCGGATGTCCCGCTTCAGCGGTGCCCGGCAGGGCCTGGCCGTGTGGCTGGTCGGCCTGGTCGTCGTCCTGCTGTGCTCCGGCGCCGCGGCCCTGATGGGCAGCGAGTTCAACGTGCTGGCCCGGCTGGAGCTGCCGCGCATCCCGGTCGGCGAGGGCACCGCCACCACCGACGGCCTGGTCACGCTCGCCGCTGCCGTCGCGGCCACGCTGGTCGGGGCGCTGCTCGGCGGCGCCCTGGGCACCCACTACCACCGGAAGGTCGACCGGGCCGGCTTCGCCGGCTGAGGCTCCCGGACGTCAGCGGGCGCTCCTACGCTCCCGCGCATGTGCCGCAACATCCGGCCCCTGGCCAACTTCGAGCCACCCGTCACCGACGACGAGGTGCACGCCGCCGCGCTGCAGTACGTGCGCAAGATCAGCGGGACGACGAAGCCCTCGCAGGCCAACGCGGAGGTCTTCGACCGCGCCGTCGCGGAGGTCGCCGAGGCCTCCGCCCGGCTGCTGGCCGCGCTGGTCACCACCGCGCCGCCCAAGGACCGCGAGGAGGAGGCGGCCAAGGCGCGCCGGCGGGCGGCGCTGCGTTACGGCAGCTGAGAACGATCACGCGCGATCGAGTGTGGATCTCTGAGACGGGGTAGAGCGACTCCACCCACAGACCCTCCAGGAGGAGCTCAGCAATGGCGCGTAACACCCTGTCCCGCTCGCTGCACGACCTCGGACTCTCCGCCTGGTTCGGCGGCACGCTGGCCAACGCCGTCGCGCTCAACGCCGCGGCCGGCGAGGCCGGTGGCGCCTCGGACACCGGCCGGGTGGCCAACGCCGGCTGGGACCGGTGGACGCCGGTGAACGCCGCGGCGATCGGCGCGCACCTGATCGGCAGCGTCGGCCAGCTGCGGGCCAACCGGCAGCGCGTGGCCAACCAGGAGGGCGTGGGCGGGATGAGTGCGCTCAAGACCGCGTTGACCGCAGCCGCGCTGGGCGTCACCGCCTACAGCCGCGCGCTGGGCAGGGTCGTCTCCGACGCCGGGGCCACGCCGTCCCGCTCGGGCACCAAGCCCAGCAAGCGGGCCAAGGCCGAGGTAGCCGCCGCGCAGGCGAAGCTCGACCAGCTGCAGTGGGTGATCCCGGCCCTGACCGGCGCCCTCGTGGTGGTCAGCTCCTACGCCGGTGAGCAGCAGCGGCCCAGCGAGGTCGCGCGCGGGATCGCTCCGCGCTGACCGTCGGCCCCACACCTCCGAGCCCCACCCAGGAGTCCTGGTGACCCGCACCCTCGACGCCCACCACCGGACGCACGGCGGCGGCGGTGCCACCCGCTGCCCGGACTGCACCGACGGGCTGGGCCAGCCGCGGCCGGTGGAGCCCGGCTCCTGGCGGGACCGCGTCCGGAGCAAGCCCGGACTGGCCACCGCCTACCGGGTCGCGGTGTTCTTCGCCGGACTGCTGTTCGTCCTGCTCGGCCTCGCCCTGACCGTGTTGCCCGGGCCGCTCACCATCCCGCCGATCCTCATCGGCCTGTGGGTGTGGTCGACGGAGTTCGAGTGGGCGCGGCGGCTCTTCGTGGCGTTCCGGCGCAAGGCCCGCGACACCTGGGCGCACGCCAAGCAGCACCCGCTGAGCTCGGCAGCGGTCACCGTCGGCGGCCTGGTGGCGGCCGGTGTCGTCCTCTGGGCGGTGGGCCACTACGACCTGGTGGACCGCGCCGTGGCAGCCGTCACGGGCTGACCGCGCACGGACGAGGCCCGGTGGACCGGATCGGTCCACCGGGCCTCGTCGTGTCTCAGCTCCGTCCGAACTCGCCGGGGTCGGGGGTGCGGAACGGCGGGTCGTCGTCCGGACCGTCCTCTGTCGTCCCGCGCGCGTCGGAGTCGTGGGAGCCGACGTCCTCGGTGCCGGCCTCGTCGGGCCGGTCGGGCTCCTCGCCGCCGATGCCGAAGCCGTCGGCGGTCGGCGGAGCGCCCGCACCGGGGTCGGCCGCGGGGATGCCGTCGTCCCCTCGGCCGAGGTCGGGCTCCATGGGCGTCCACATCGACACGTCGTCCTCCCGGGGTACTCGGCGTACGAACTGCAGGTACCCGGCCCCGCCGCGTGGCACCATCCCGGGCCCAGGCGGATGGACGGGTGGTGAGCACGGTGACGGACGTGCGACCGGCTCAGCGGCGCGACGACTCACAGGGCGAGCCCGGGGAGAGCCGCAAGGAGCGGATCGACCGCGAGCTGATGGAGCTGCTCAACGAGCTGCGGGTGGCGCTCCCGGGAGTGCAGTTCCTCTTCGCCTTCCTGCTGATCGTGCCCTTCCAGCAGCAGGGCACCCCGTTCACCGACTTCCAGCGGGACGTCTACTTCGTGACCCTGCTGGCCGCCGCGGTGGCGACCGGGCTCCTCATCGCGCCCGCAGCACAGCACCGGGTGCTGTTCCGCCAGCACGACAAGGAGGCGCTGCTGCGGCGCAGCAACCGGTCGGCGTTCCTCGGGCTGACGGTGCTGGCCGTCGCGATCGTCGGGGCGGTGTTGCTGGTGACCGACGCGGTCTTCGACCTGACGCTGGCCTGGATCACCGCAGTGGCCATCGCCGTGTTCCTCGTCTGGTGGTGGATCGCCGTCCCCCTCTGGAAGAGGGCTCACAACCGGCAGGACGAGCCGCCCGCCTGACCCACGCCATCGTCCGGTGGGTGGCCGAGCGCCCGGCAGATGGCGTCGGCGACCGCGTCGGGGTCCTCGTGCTCCCAGAAGCGGAGCACCCGCCAGCCCTCGGCGCGCAGCACCGCATCGGTCCGTCGGTCGCGGGCGACGTTGCCGGCCAGCTTGGCGGCCCACCACGCCCGGTTGGCCCGGGGGAGGTGGCCGCAGGCCGGGCAGGAGTGCCAGAAGCAGCCGTCGAGGAAGACGACCAGCCGCCGCCCCTTCCACACGAGGTCGCCGCGCGCCCTGGTGCGAGCGCACGGGCGGACGTCGACTCGGAAGCGGACCCCGCGGGCGTGCAGGCGGCGACGGACGGCGAGCTCCTGCGCGGTGTCGCGGCGCGGTTGCCGACGGAACCGCCGGGCGACCCTCTCCGACGACGGCGGCGGGCTCGGCCCGGGGCCTGCTGCCACCTGTGCCCCCCTGCGCTCCCGTCCCTGCGTCGGGCCGGACGCTACGGCGCGCCGACGACAGGTCCGGCCGCTGGGGAAGGGTCGCCTAACCTGCTGGGCGTGAGCACGACGGCGGACCGGGTGTCCGCGCCGCAGCCGGTCCGCGTGCCGTCGCCGCCGGCCGGCTGGTCGGTGCTCGAGCTGCTGCCACCGCTGGCCGTCGTCCTGCTGGGCACGGTGCTGCTGCTGCCGGGGCACGGTCTGTGGTTCGACGAGCTGTTCACCGCCGAGGTTGGGCGCCGGCCGTACGCCGAGATCCTCGCGGCGATCGTCGAGGGGCGCGGGACGACGAGCTACCTGGCCGACGTCCCGCCGTCGTACAACGCGCCCTGGTACTTCGTGGTGCACACGTGGGTGCTGCTGCCGGGGATCGGCGGCGACACGTCGCTGCGGGTGCTGTCGCTGCTGGCGACCGCCGGCGGGCTGGCCCTCGTCACGCGGGCGGTGACCCGGCTGACCTCGCGCGCGGCCGGAGTGCTGGCCGGGGTCGTGCTGGCGGCGAGCCCGCTGCTGCTCGAGCAGGCGGTGGAGGCCCGCCCGTACGGGCTGGCGGTGCTGGCGACCGGCGGGGCGCTGCTGGGGCTGGTGCGCTGGCTCCAGGGGGCGGCGCGGGGGCTGCTGCTGTTCGGGCTGGCCGGCGCGGCGATGGGGCTGGCGCACTGGTACGCGGTCACGGTGCTCGCGGGTCTCGTCGTCGCGGCGCTGCTGCTGCGCGGGCGGCGGGCGTGGCCGGTGGTGCTCAGCGGTGCCGCGGCGGCGCTGCCCGTCGTCGGGCTGGTCGGGGTGAACCTGCTCAACGGGACCGGTGCACGCAACGCCGTGCACCTGCGCGACACCGAGGGGACGCTGGCCGACCTCGCCGTCGTGGCGTGGGCCGGCGGGCTGCGGCCGCTGGTGTGCCTGACCGTAGGACTGGCGGTGCTGGGCGCGCTGCGTGGCGCCGGCGCGCGGGTGGTCGGCACCTGCTGGGTGCTCGTGCCGCTGGGCCTGCTGCTGCTGGCCGAGCAGGTGCGGCCGGTGTACCTGCCGCGCTATCTGCTGGCCGGGTTGCTGGGGCTCGGGGTGCTGGCGGCGGTGGGCGCGCTGACGCTGCCGCGGGCCGCCCGGGCGCCGGTCGCCGGACTGCTGGTGGCGTGCTCGCTGGTCGCGTCCTCACCGCTGGCCGAGCGCGAGCCGCGGGAGCGGGCGGACGACGTGGTGGCGCTGCTGGCGGAGCGACACCGGGCCGGCGAGCCGATCGTCGCCGCGGACCAGCGCTCGGCGACCGGCCTGGACCACTACGTGCGGACGGCGGCTCCCCAGCTGCGGCCCGACGTCGTGCTGCCACCGGACGACGCCCCGGCGAGCGCGGACCGGGTCTGGCTGGTCCGCCGGGTGATCCGCGGCCAGGTCGTCTCGACCGACGACGACGACATCCTGCTGACCGCGGGGCTGCGGGTGGTCGACGAGTACGCGTTCGACGCCTCGAAGACCGACCTGCTGGTGCAGGTCTGGGAGCGCTGAGCTCGTCCACCTCCGCCGTCGTCCGGCCACCGGTGGCGGCGCCGATATCCGTTGGGCGGTGTCGCTCGCCGGCGCTACCGTCGACCCGTGCCCGAGCGCAGGACCTCCTTCGCCCGCCCCCGGCTGCCGAGCAGCCGTGCGGGCGCCGAGGTCTGCCGGTAGCCCGTTCACGGAGCCGTCGGCCGGGGGTGTCCCCCACCACTCGCCGACGACCCGGAAGGGGCCTCCCGTGACCACCCTGCTGTCACCCCGCGACCTCGAGGTCGCGCTCGAGCTGCGCGACCTGTCCGACCCCGCCGGCGGCCCGCACGCGATGCAGCCGCTGCTCGACGACGTGCTCGCCGCCCTGACCAGCACCTGGCCCTGCAGCCTGGACGTGCAGCGCCGCCGACCGCTGGTGAGCGTGGAGGACAACTACGACCGGCTGGGCTACGCGGCCGCCGACGTCACCCGGGACGCCCGGTACAGCCGCTACGCCGCCGAGACCGTGATGCTGCGCAGCCACACCACCGCCGGCGTCCCACCCGCACTCCGCGCGCTCGCCCGCACCACCTCTGTCGAGGTCGACGTCGACGTGCTCCTGGCGCTCCCCGGCGTGTGCTACCGCCGGGACAGCATCGACCGGCTGCACGTGGGCACGCCGCACCAGGTGGACCTGTGGCGCATCACCACGACCGGATCCGCCGGCCGGCGGCTGAACACCGACGACCTCCAGCAGATGGTCGAGCTGGTCGTCGGCGCCGTGCTGCCGGGGGCACGCTGGCGCACATCACCTGCCCAGCACCCCTACACCACGAGCGGCCTGCAGGTCGACGTGTGCACCGCCTCGGGGTGGGTGGAGCTGGCCGAGTGCGGACTGGCCGCCGAGCACGTGCTCGCCGGCGCCGGTCTGGACCCCGACCGGTGCACCGGCCTGGCGCTGGGCATGGGGCTGGACCGGGCGCTCATGCTCCGCAAGGGCATCCCCGACATCCGCGTGCTGCGCTCGACCGAGCCGCGGATCGCGGCACAGCTGCTCGACCTGCGTCCGTGGCGGCCGGTGTCGTCGCAGCCGTCGGTGCGCCGGGACCTGTCCATCGTCGCCGACGCCCCGGTGGACGGCGAGCTGCTCGGGGACACCGTCCGCACCGCGCTCGGCCCTGCGGTGGAGGACCTCGAGGCGGTGACCGTCCTGTCCAGCACTGGATACGCCGACCTGCCCGATGCTGCTCGCCGGCGACTGGGGCTGCGTCAGGACCAGGTCAACGTGCTGCTGCGGCTGGTGCTGCGTCCCTTGTCGGGGACCTTGACCGACCAGCGCGCCAACGAGCTGCGCGACCAGGTCTACGCGGCCGTGCACCGCGGACCGCACCAGGAGTGGGCCACGCGCTGAGGCACCCGCTCCTCGCCTGCGTCCGCCCTCCTCGCTGCCGACACACGGGCAGCCGGCAGCCGACCGGTGCCCGGGGGTGGGTGTCGGTCGGCTGCCGGCTGCGGCGGGTGTGGGGTCAGGCGGCGGTGGCCAGGGGTGGGCCGGTGCGTTGAGGGCCGGTGCGGATCTCGGTGCCGTCGGGTCGCCAGGTGCGCCATCGCCCGTCCGGCCGGCGTTCGACGCGGAAGCCGTGGTGCACCTTCGTGTGGTGCCGTTCGCACAGCAGCGCGGCGTTGTCCAGGTCGGTCGCCCCGCCGTTGACCCACTCGAGCAGGTGGTGGACGTCGCACCACCAGGTGGGCGCCGAGCAGCCGGCGAACACGCAGCCGCCGTCGCGCACCTCCACCGCGCGGCGCACGTGCGGAGGGAACAGCCGCAGCGTGCGGCCGTGGTGCAGCGGCACCCCGCCGGGGCCCATCACGATCCGGGTCACCTGCCCGTCGCAGGCCAACCAGCGGGCCCGCGCCGCGGAGATCTGTGCGCCGAAGCCGGTGTCGGCCGCGCCCCGGCCGGTGGCGGGGTCGACCAGGTCCTCCAGGCCGATCGTGACGATGACCTGCGGCTTGTGGCCGCGCAGGACCGGCAGGGAGCTCGCGGCGAGGGCGTTGTCGCACAGCTGCACCAGCACGTCGGCCAGCCGCTGGCTGCGGGTCCGCTCGTCGCCG
>NZ_JBJGZQ010000046.1:0-22682 GCF_054050595.1 Geodermatophilus sp. SYSU D00779 | reverse complement strand
CCCCCCCCCCCCCCGCCCCCCCCCCCCCCCCCCCCCCCCCCCCCCCCCCCCCCCCCCCCCCCCCCCCCCCCCCCCCCCCCCCCCCCCCCCCCCCCCCCCCCGCCGCAGCCCCCTGCCCGCCCCTCCCTCGGCGCCCGCGTCGGGGGCCTGTGGCTGCGCTGGTGGCGCCGGCTCACCGCCATGCGGACGGCGATCGTCCTGCTGTTCCTGCTGGCGCTGGCGGCGATCCCCGGGTCCCTGCTGCCGCAGCGCTCGCTGAACCAGAACGCCGTCCGCCAGTACGTCGCCGACCACCCGACGCTGGCGCCGGTGCTCGACCGGCTCTACGCCTTCGACGTCTTCAGCTCGCCGTGGTTCGCCGCGGTGTACCTGCTGCTGTTCGTCTCGCTCATCGGCTGCGTCGTCCCCCGGCTGGGCGAGCACGTCCGCGCCCTGCGGGCCGCTCCGCCGCCGGCACCGCGCCGGCTGCAACGGCTGCCCGACTCCGCGGAGCTGGCCACCCCGCTGCCCGGCCCGGCCGCCCTCGACGTGGTCGAGGAGGAGCTCCGGGTGCGGCGCTTCCGCGTCGTCCGCCGGAACGGGGCCGTGTCGACTCCGCCGGGTCCTGCGGCGTCCGGCCCGGAGCTCTCCGCGGAGAAGGGCTCCTGGAAGGAGACCGGCAACCTCCTGTTCCACCTGTCGCTCGTGGCGCTGCTGCTCGGCCTGGCCGGGGGCAAGCTGTGGGGCTACGAGGGCAGCATCCTGGTCACCGAGGGCCAGGGCTTCTGCAACTCCTTCCAGCAGTACGACACCTACTCCTCCGGCGCGCTGGTCGACGGCGCGGACCTCACCCCGCTCTGCATCGACCTCGAGGACTTCCGCGCGGAGTACGAGGAGGACCTGACCGCGGCCTCCTACACCGCCGACATCCGCTACGGCGGGCCCGGTGAGGAGGGCGAGGCGACGACGATCGGCGTCAACGACCCCCTGCGGGTCGACGGCGACCGCGTGTACGTGACCGGGCACGGCTACGCGCCGCGGTTCACCGTCACCCTCCCCGACGGGACGGCGTTCACCGACGTCTCCGCGCCGTTCCTGCCCTCGGACCAGACGACGATGTCCAGCGAGGGCGCGCTCAAGCTCCCCGACCTCGGCGCCGGTGTCGAGGACCAGCTGGCGCTCGAGGGCTTCTTCGCACCCACCGGGCTGATGCAGGGCGGCGTCCTGACCTCGATCGACCCGCGGCCGCTCAACCCGGAGGTGGCGGTCCTGGCCTACCAGGGCTACCTCGGCCTGGACTCCGGCCTGCCCCAGTCGGTCTACTCCCTCGACCGGAGCCAGATCGAGCGCGGCCGGCTCACCGAGGTCGGCCGGGCCAACCTGGCGGTCGGCGAGACGCTGACCCTGCCCGACGGAACGGCGGTCACCTTCACCGGCGTCGACCAGTTCGCCGCGCTGCAGTTCTCGCACGACCCCGGGCAGGTCTGGGTGCTCGGCGCGGCGATCGCCCTGCTGGTCGGCCTGCTGGCGCTGCTCCTGCTGCGCCGGGAACGCTTCTTCGCCCGCGTCGGCCCCGCCCCCGACGGCGGCGGTACCGTGCTCTCGGTCGGTTCGCTGACGCGGGGCGGCGGCGAGAGCGCCACGTCCTTCGCCGAGCTGACCGGGCGGCTGCAGGCCGCGCTCGACGAGCGCGCCCCGACCCCCTCCGCCCCGCCGTCCGGCGGGGCCGCACCGGAACCGGAGGTCCCCCCGCGTGACCGTTGACCAGTCGCTGGCCGACCTGTCGGACACCCTGTTCTCGATCGCCGTCGCGCTCTACTCGGTCGCCGTCGTGGCGTTCTCGGCGCAGCTGGCGTTCGGCCGCCGTCCGGCGCGCCAGCTGGTCCCCGCCGGGGGAGGGGCACCGGCCGAGGCGCCCGCCCCGCCGGCGCGCACCGACCGCTGGGGGCTGGCCGGGCTCGCCGTCACCGCCGTCGGCGCCGTCGTGCACGCCGGCGTGCTGGTCACCCGCGGGATGGCAGCCGACCGGCTGCCCTGGGGCAACATGTACGAGTTCGCCACCGCCGTCGTCCTGGTCGGCGTGGTGGTCCACCTCGTGCTGGCCGTCCGGGTGCCGGCCGTCCGCGACATCGGCGCCTTCGTGCTCGCGCCGGTCGTCATCGCCCTCGTGGCCACCGGGCTGTTCCTCTACACCGAGACCGGGCCGCTGGTCGCCGCGCTGCGCTCGAGCTGGCTGGCCGTGCACGTCTCCACGGCGATCCTCGGCTTCGGCATCTTCTTCGTCAGCGGCATCGCCAGCGTGCTCTACCTGCTGAAGCTGCGCTCCGACGCCCGCGGCGCCGAGGCCGAGGGCTCGTTCCTCTCCCGGCTGCCGAGCGCGGTCACGCTGGACCGCGTCGCCCACCGCACCGCCGTCTTCGGCTTCCCGATCTGGACCTTCGCCGTCATCGCCGGCGCCATCTGGGCCGAGAGCGCCTGGGGCCGGTACTGGGGCTGGGACCCCAAGGAGACCTGGGCGTTCATCGCCTGGGTGGTCTACGCCGGCTACCTGCACGCGCGGACGACGGCCGGCTGGCGGGGGCGCCCCGCGGCGTGGGTCAACGTCGTCGGCCTGGGCGTGATGGTCTTCAACCTGCTGTACGTGAACATGGTGTCGACCGGCCTGCACAGCTACGGCGGGCTGGACTGACGGAGGCGCGCTCGTCACACCAGGCGACAGGGGTCCCCCGGCTGGGCGGCGTGTCGGTGACGTGGCGGGTGCGGCCGTGCTTCCATGCCCCCATGTCGCGCCGGAGGGGAGCTCCCCGTGGGTAGGCACTCTGCTTCCGAGGGGGCCGCGGTGCACCCCGTGGTGGCCGCCGCGCTCGCACAGCGGTCCGCGGACGTGCCGGCCGGCCGGCACGGCGACCTGCGCGCCGAGGAGAGCGAGAGCGGCCTGGGCTGGCCGGGCGACCCGACGACGCACGAGGGCCTGGGCTGGCCCGGCGGGATGACCCAGGAGACCGTGGTCGCCGCTCCGCCCGCCGAGGAGCCACAGCGGCGCCGCGGGTGGCGCCGCCTCTTCCGCGCCGCCTGAAGAAGGGCTCCTCTGCCCCCACCACTCGGTGGAGGACCCCGTCCTCCCCACCCCTCGCGAGCTCGGGGCGGGGCCAGGGACGGGGTCAGGGCCCCTGCGGAGGGGCCGCGAGACGCGCGCCTCGGAGGGTCCGGGCGGCTACGCCGGGGAGCCGTCGTCGCGCCGGGTGCGGCGCTCCAGCTCGCGCAGGAACTCGGGGTCGTCGTCCGGCGCGATCGGGCGGACGGCGCGCTGCGGGCGCGGCGGTCGGGGCGCACGCACCCGGCCGGGACCACCCTTCTCCGCCGCCCGCAGCACCAGCACCACCACGGCGACCGCCACCACGAGCACCACCACGAAGGCCATGGCGGCCCACCCCCCTCGTCGATCGAGCCCGAGTCCCCTCCACAGTACGTGCGCGGGCGATACTCGGACGCGCACCCGTGCGGCCCCGGCAGGAGGAGGACGCCATCGACGCCGTCGACCAGCAGCTGATCGACCTGCTGCGCGCCAACGGCCGGGCGAGCTACGCCGAGCTGGCCCGGCGGGTGGGCCTCTCCTCGCCGGCGGTGCACGAGCGGGTCGGCAAGCTGGAGACCGCCGGCGTCATCACCGGCTACCGGGCGGTGGTCGAGCCGGCGGCGGTGGGGCTGGGCGTCACCGCGCTGGTGAGCGTGATCGAGAGCGACTCGGTCGACGACACCGGCGTCGAGGCCGGACTGGCCACGCTGCCCGAGGTGGAGGACTGCTGGCGGGTGGCCGGCAGCGAGGGCTACGTGCTGAAGGTCCGCGTGACCGACATCCCGGCACTGGAGGCCACCATCAGTGCGTTGAACCGGATCAGAGGCGTCGCCCGCACGCGGACGACGGTCGTGTTGAGCACCAAGTGGGAGGGCCGCCATGGCGGAGAGGGCTGAGCCGGCGGTGCCGGGTGCACCGACCGGGGGGCCGGCGGCGCCGCCGAGGATCGCGCCCTGGCTGGTCGTCTACACCGTGGGCCGGCTGGCCATCGCCGCCGCGCTCGTGCTGCTGCTGTGGGTGCTGGGCCTGGACTTCTGGTCCGGCGCGCTGTTCGGCCTGCTGCTGTCGATGCCGGTCTCGTACCTGCTGCTGCGGCCCTCGCGCGAGCGGCTGACCGAGGGGCTGGCCGCGCGCAGCGTCGCCCGTCAGCAGGCCAGGGCCGCGCGGGAGGCCCGCCTCACCGGCGAGGGCTGAAGGACCCTCCCGGCCGGCCCCGTCCGGAGGCTCGCCGCGAGCCGGCGAGCGGGGAGGAGGACGGGGTCCTCCTTCAGCCGCTGAGCGCGAGCCCGGCGCCCAGCAGCACGCCGGTGGCCAGCGTGAGCAGGCCGGTGCCCTGCAGCGCGGCGATCAGCGCCGGGCCGCGCCCACCCGAGAGCACGGTGCGCACGGGCGGCACCGCCAGCGGGACGGCGAGCAGCGCCAGCAGCGCCCAGGGCCGGGCGACCCCGATGGCGACGACGACGGCGAACGCCACCGCGGGCAGCAGCGCGAACGCGACCCGGGTGCCGCGGTCGCCGAGCAGCACGGCCAGCGTGCGTTTGCCGACGGCGGCGTCGCCCTCGATGTCGCGCAGGTTGTTCACGACCAGCAGCGCCACCGACAGCAGGCCGATCGGCACCGCGGCGGCGACGGCCAGCCCGTCGACCGAGCCGGTCTGGGCGAACGTCGTCCCCACGACGGCCACCAGGCCGAAGAAGACGAAGACGAAGACCTCGCCCAGCGCCCGGTAGCCGTAGGGGAGCGGGCCGCCGGTGTAGGTCCAGGCGGCCGCGATGCAGACCGCGCCCACCGCGACCAGCCACCAGCTCGACAGCGCCGCCAGCGCCAGCCCGGCCAGCCCCGCGATCGCGAAGGAGGCCAGCGCGGCGACCAGCACCTGCCGCGGGGTCGCCGCGCCCGAGCCGACCAGCCGCATCGGCCCGACCCGGACGGCGTCGGTGCCGCGGGTGCCGTCGGAGTAGTCGTTGGCGTAGTTGACCGCCACCTGCAGCGCGAGGGCGACCAGCAGGGCCAGCAGCGCCGGCACGGGCCGGAAGCCGTCGAGCGCCGCGGCGGCCCCGGTGCCCACGAGCACCGGGGCGAGGGCGGCGGGCAGGGTGCGGGGGCGGGCGCCGGCCAGCCACTGCGCGGGGGTGGCCACGGTTCAGGACCTCCGGTGGGTCACGGCGGCGGCGACACCGCGGCGGTCCGGCTTGCCGGTGTGCAGGGTCGGGACGGCGTCGATGCGGTGCAGCTCGCGCGGCGCGGCGGGTCCGCCCAGCCGCTCGGCCACCCACGGGCGCAGCGCCGCGAGGTCAGGCGTCGCGCCGGGCGCCGGGACGACGGCGGCCACCACCCGCTGGCCCCACTCGTCGTCCGGCCGGCCGAAGACGACGGCGTCGACGACGTCCGGGTGCTGGCGCAGCACGCCCTCCACCGCCTGCGGGGCGACGTTGACCCCGCCGGTGACGACGACGTCGTCCAGCCGGCCGTGCACGGTCAGCCGGCCGGCTCCGTCGAGCGTCCCGGCGTCGCGGGTGCGGAACCAGCCGCCGGCGAAGGCGGCGGCGGTGCCCTGAGGATCGAGCCGGTAGCCGGTCGCCAGCACCGGGCCGGCGAGCTCGATCCCGCCGTCGGTCACCCGCACCCGCACCCCGTCCAGCGGCTCGCCGTCGTACACGCAGCCGCCGGCGGTCTCGGTCATCCCGTAGGTGGTCACCACGGCGACGTCCTCGTCACGGGCCCGGGCGAGCAGGGCCGCGTCGGTGGCCGCACCGCCGACCAGGACCGCGTCGAAGGCGCGCAGCGCGGCGGGCTCGGCGTCGAGGTACCGGCGCAGCTGGGTGGGCACCAGCGAGGTGCAGCGCCGGCCGGCCGGCATGCGGGCGACGGCGGCGGCCAGCGGCTCTCCCGAGCCGAGCACGGTCGGTGCGGTGCCGCCGAGGACGGAGCGGCAGAGCACCTGCAGGCCGGCGATCGCCGAGACGGGCAGCGCGAGCAACCAGGCACCGGGACCACCGAGCCGGTGCAGCGTGGCCTCGGCCGAGGCGCGCACCGCACCGGCCGGCAGCAGCACGCCGCGGCCGCCGCCGGTCGAACCGGAGGTGACGACGACGAGGTCGGCGCCGTCCTCCAGCGGCTGCTCGGGCCGCAGCACCGCCCGGGCCGCCTCGACGGCGGCCGGCGGACCCGCGGGCAGCACCGCGAGCGGCGCCGTGCCGTCCAGGGCGGCGCGCACCTGCGGCACGAGCGCGAGGGGATCGGCCGGCGCGGGCACGGAGGTCAGGTGCCTGGGCACGAGGTCCGAGGCTACTGCGCGCCCGAACTACGCTTGCTGACGTGATCGACACCGACGGGGCGCGGGTCTGGTCGGTGCCGATGCGGACCCGCTTCCGCGGCATCGACGTCCGCGACGGCGTGCTGGTGCGGGGCCCCGCAGGCTGGGGTGAGTTCTCCCCGTTCTGGGACTACGACGTCCCCGAGAGCCGCCGCTGGTGGGCCGCGGCGGTCGAGGCGGCCTGCGACGGCTGGCCGGCCCCGGTGCGCGACGCCGTGCCGGTGAACGTCACGGTGCCGGCCGTCGGGCCGGAGCGGGCGCACGCGATCGCGACCGGCTCGGGCTGCCGGACGGCGAAGGTGAAGGTCGCCGAGCCGGGCCAGACGCCCGCCGACGACCTCGCCCGGGTCGAGGCGGTGCGTGACGCCCTCGGCCCGGACGGCGCGATCCGGGTCGATGCGAACGCCGCCTGGGACGTCGACACCGCGGCCGCGCGCATCCGCGAGCTGGACCGGGTGGGCCTGGAGTACGTCGAGCAGCCGTGCGCGTCGCTCGAGGAGCTGGCCGCGCTGCGCCGGCGGGTCGACGTGCGGATCGCCGCCGACGAGGTCGTCCGCCGCTCGGCCGACCCGCTGCGCGTGGACCTGCGCGGGGTGTGCGACGTCGTCGTCCTCAAGGTGCAGCCGCTCGGCGGGGTGCGGGCGGCGCTCGAGGTGGCCGGGGCGCACGGCCTGCCGTGCGTGGTGTCCTCGGCGCTGGAGTCCTCGGTCGGCATCGCGGCCGGGGTGGCGCTGGCCGCCGCGCTGCCCGACCTGCCGTTCGCCTGCGGGCTGGCCACCGTGGCGCTCCTCGACGGCGACGTCACCAGCGACCCGCTGCTGCCGGTGGACGGCGCGCTCCCGGTGCGGCCCGTGACGCCCGACCGGCTGGCCGAGGTCGCCGCGGGCCCGGAGGTCGAGGCGCGCTGGCGTGCCCGGCTGGACGCGGTGCGCGGGTGAACCCCTCCACCGCCCTCGCCCGGGTGCTGGTCGACGAGCTGGTCCGCGGCGGGGTCACCGACGCCGTGGTGGCGCCCGGCTCCCGCTCGGCGCCGGTCGCGCTGGCCCTCGCCGACGCCGAGCGCGACGGCCGGCTGACCCTGCACGTGCGCATCGACGAGCGGACGGCGGCCTTCCTCGCCCTCGGCCTGGCCAAGGCCTCCGGGCGGCCGGTGCCGGTGCTGACCACGTCCGGGACGGCGACCGCGCACCTGCACGCCGCCGTGCTGGAGGCCGACGCCGCCGGGGTGCCGCTGCTGGCGCTGACCGCTGACCGGCCGCCGGAGCTGCGCGACACCGGCGCCAACCAGACCATCGCCCAGCCCGGGCTCTACGGCGGCGCGGTGCGGGCGGCGGTCGACGTCGGCGTGCCCGAGGCCGGCCGCGAGGAGGCGCAGAACCGCTACTGGCGCTCGCTGGTGGCCAAGGCGTTGCTGACCGCGCGCGGTGCGCTCTCCGCCGACCCCGGGCCGGTGCAGCTCAACCTGCCGTTCCGCGAGCCGCTGCTGCCCGAGGACGCCGACGTGCGGGCCGTCGGCCCGTGGTCCGGCCGGCCGGACGGTGCGCCCTGGACCGGCGGCTCGGTCGCAGCCGTCGTGCGGCCCCCGGACGCCGGGCCCGCCCGCACGCTCGTCGTCGTCGGGGACACGGTGCCCGAGCTGGGCCGTGCCGCCGCGGAGCTGGCCGCGGCGCGGGGCTGGCCGGTGGTCGCCGAGCCGTCCAGCGGCGCGTGGCCGGCGTCCGTGCGCGGCGGTGCGCTGCTGCTCGGGGTGCCCGGCTGGCTGGCCGAGCACCGACCCGAGCGGGTGCTGGTCGTCGGACGGCCGACGCTGTCCCGGCCGGTGTCGCGGTTGCTGGCCGACCCCGCCGTGCGGGTGGAGACGGTGGGGACCTCCCCGCGCTGGGCGGACGCGGGTCGCTCGACGACGTGGGTGGGCGGCCTGCCGGCACCCGGCGCGTCCCCGGGCGGGGCCCCGGTGACCGCCGACCCGGCGTGGCGAGCGGCCTGGTGCGCCGCGGCCGACCGGGTGGGGACGGCGGTCGACGGCGTGCTCGACGCGCTGCCCGCGCTGACCGCCGGGCTGCTCGCCCGCGACCTGGTCGCCGCCCTGCCCGACGGCGCGCTGCTGGTGCTCGGCTCGTCGACGCCGGTGCGCGACGTCGACCGGCTGGCCGTCCCGCGGGCGGGGCTCACCGTGCTGGCCAACCGCGGCGTCGCCGGCATCGACGGCACGGTCTCCACCGCGGTGGGGGCGGCCCGCGTGCACGGCGGCCGGGCGTTCGCGCTGCTCGGCGACCTCACCCTCCTGCACGACCTCCAGGGGCTGCTCGTCGGGGAGGGGGAGCCGCGGCCGGACCTCACCCTCGTCGTCCCGGACAACGACGGCGGCGGGATCTTCGCCCAGCTCGAGCCCGGGCAGCCGCGGTACGAGGCCGGCTACCGGCGGGTGTTCGGCACGCCGCACGGCCGCGACCTGGTGGCGGTGGCCGAGGCCCTGGGCTGGCCGGCCGTGCGGGTGTCGACGTCGGCGGAACTGGCCGACGCCGTCGCGGTGGGTGGGCCGCGGGTGGTCGTCGTCCGCACCGACCAGCGCGCCGAGGCGGAGCTGGCGGGGGCGCTGCGGGCGGCCGCCGCCGAGGCGCTCGACCACGCGTGAGGGGGTGCCCTGGCTGCGGTCGGGACACGGGCGCGGTCGGACGTGTCGGTGGCCAGGCTCCGGGCTCCGCTCGTCGCTGCTCCCGCGGACGGTCCGGGACGTCTACCTCGCGATCCGGGGAACGGCCGCACGCGGGGCCGGACCGCGGCCGTGTCGCAACTCGTTCGCGATCCCTCCGGAGGGCAGTTAGCGTCGCCCCCGTGACGTCGCTGCAGCAGGCTCCTGCCGGGCTCCCGGAGCCCGGGCGGCACCTCCTGCGGCCCACGACGCCGGGGGAGCTGGTCGCCGTCCGCGCGTTCGTCCTCCACGTCCCCGCCCGGGGCGGCACCGAGCCGGCCGCGGCGGCCGGCTGATGGCGGTGCAGGCACCGGTCGACGAGTACCTGGCCGGCCTGCCGCGCGACGTCCGCGAGCGGGTCGAGCAGGTGCGTCAGGCGGTGGCGGCGGCCGTGCCGGGCGCCGACCAGACCGTCCGGTACGGGGTGCCGACGTTCACCGTCGACGGCCGGTCGCTGGTCCAGGTCGCGGTCTGGACGCGGCACGTGGCGCTCCACCCGCTGCCGCAGCAGCTGTCCGACCCCGAGCTGGAGGCGGCCGTGGCCCCGTACCGGGGCGCCGAGGACACGATGCGCCTGCCGCACCGTGACCCGTTGCCGCACGAGCTGGTCCGTCGCGTGGTCGAGGAGCTCGCCCGCCGCTGACCCGCGTCAGCTCTCCAGAGCGGCCTGGAAGGCGGCGAACTTCGCCTGGGTCTCGGCCAGCTCCGCGGCCGGGTCGGACCCGGCCACGATGCCGCAGCCGGCGAACAGCCGCGCCGTGGCCGGGTCGTCGGCGGCCAGCTGGGCGCAGCGCAGCGCCAGGCCGAACTCGCCGTCCCCGCGGGCGTCGACCCAGCCCAGCGGACCGGCGTAGCGGCCGCGGTCCATGCCCTCCAGCTCGCCGATCAGCGCGGCCGCGGCGTCGGTCGGCGTGCCGCAGACGGCGGCGGTCGGGTGCACCGCACCGACCAGCTCGAGCAGCCCGGCACGGCCGCGCGCGCCGCCGCGGCGCTGGACGCCGGTGACGTCGGTGGCCAGGTGGCGCACGTTGGCCAGCGTCAGCAGCTGCGGCTCCTCCGGCGCGGTCAGCGTCGTGCAGTACGGCTCCAGCGCCCGGACCAGCGAGTCGACGGCGAGGGCGTGCTCGGCGCGGTCCTTGGCCGAGGCGAGCAGGCCCGCGGCCAGCCGCTGGTCGTCGGCACCGGCACCGCGGGGTGCGGTCCCGGCCAGGACGCGGGAGGACAGCTCGCGCCCGGTCCGGCGCAGCAGCAGCTCCGGCGTGGCGCCGAGCAGGCCGTCGACGGCGAAGGTCCAGCAGTCGGGGAAGCGGGCGGCCAGCCGGGCGAGCAGTGCACGCGGGTCCAGCGGGGCGTCGGCGGTGACCAGCAGGTCGCGCGCCAGCACCACCTTGGCCAGCTCCCCGGCTCCGATGCGCGCCACGGCCGCGGCCACGGTCGCGCACCACGAGGCCGGGTCGAGCGCGCCGTCGGCGTAGCGCAGCCGGCCCAGCGGCGCCGGGGCGGTCGCGGGCGCGGTGGCCAGCACGTCGGCGGGGTCGGCGTCACCGATCGTGGTCACCCAGGCGGCGCCCTCCCGCCGGCCGACGACGACCTCCGGGACGACGAACACCGACGTCCCGGCGGCCGGGTCGAAGGCGATGCTGGCGAACAGGACGGGTCCGGAGCCCGGCACCTCCGCCCGGTCGTCGACGTCGAGCCCGGCGCTGAGGGTCTCCCACCACTCGGCCGCCTCGGCCAGGGCCCGGGGACCGGTGACCTCCAGCCGGGCCGCCTCGCCCCAGCCGACCAGGCCCTCCGCGCGGCGCACCCAGGACACCGCGCCCGCGGCCGGCAGCAGGTCGAGCAGGGCGGGGGACTCGAGCAGCGGGGTCGTGGTGACGACGGGCGTGACCGCATCCGGGGTGGTCACGGCTGCCACGGTCACGGCTCCAGGGTAGGCAGCCGGTAGCGTCGCCCGTCGTGGCAGATCGGCGAGACAGCGCACACACCGCGGGGTCGCGGGCCGGTCTGGACAAGCAGCCGGCCGACGTCGCGGCCATGTTCGACCGGGTCGCGGCGCGCTACGACCTCACCAACACGGTGCTCTCCGGCGGCCTCGACGCCTCCTGGCGCCGGGCCACCCGCCAGGCGCTCGGCGCACGTCCGGGGCAGACCGTGCTCGACGTCGCCGCCGGGACGGCGGTGTCGACGGTCGAGCTGGCGACCGGCGGCGTGCACGCCATCGCCTGCGACTTCTCCCAGGGCATGCTGCGTGCGGGCGCGGCCCGGCCGGTGCCCAAGGTGGCCGGTGACGCCATGGCGCTGCCGCTGGCCGACGAGAGCGTCGACGGCGTGGTCATCTCCTTCGGCCTGCGCAACGTCGCCGACCCCGACGCCGCACTGCGCGAGTTCGCCCGGGTCACCCGCCCGGGCGGGACGCTGGTGGTCTGCGAGTTCTCCAGCCCCACCTGGGCGCCGTTCCGCACCGTCTACACCGAGTACCTGATGCGCGCGCTGCCGCGGATCGCCCGCGCGGTCAGCAGCAACCCGGAGGCCTACGTCTACCTGGCCGAGTCGATCCGGGCCTGGCCCGACCAGCCGGCGCTCGCCGCCCGGCTGCAGGCCGCCGGCTGGTCCGACGTCGCCTGGCGCGACCTCACCGGGGGCATCGTGGCGCTGCACCGCGGGCGCAAGCCGCTCGCCTGAGCGCCGCTCCCGCGCGGGGCGGACGGGGCGAGACGGAACTGTGACGCACCGATCCCTGGTGCCCACTTGTCACCAAGGTCACACCCCGGCCTAGAGTGGGGACCGGGCCACCTTGTGAAGCAATTCACAAAGTGGCCGGGGAACTCGAACGGAGGGGACCGAGGTGGACGACGGCGACCGGCGGGCCGACGTGGTCGTCGTCGGTGCCGGTCCGGCGGGTTCCTCGGCCGCGTGGCACCTCGCCAGCGCCGGCCTGGACGTCGTCGTCCTGGAGAAGGCCCGGCTGCCCCGCGAGAAGGTCTGCGGCGACGGGCTGACCCCGCGCGCGGTCAGGGCGCTCGACGACATGGGCGTCGACACCACCGGCTGGGTCCGCCACAAGGGGCTGCGGGTCACCGGCGGCGGCCAGGTGGTCGAGGTCGACTGGCCGACGCTGGAACGCTGGCCCGGCCACAGCCTGGTCCGCAGCCGCCGCGACCTCGACGCCGGGCTCGCCGCGCACGCGGTCGCGGCCGGCGCCCGGCTGGTGCAGGAGGTCACGGTCACCGGCCCGCTGCTCGACGACGCCGGCCGGGTGGCCGGGGTGCACGCCGAGGAGGGGCCGGACCGCGCGCCGACGGCCTGGCGTGCGCCGCTGGTGGTCTCCGCCGAGGGCCTCTCCGGCCGGCTGGCCAAGGCCCTGGGCCTGCTCCGGCGGGAGGACCGGCCGCTCGGCGTCGCCGTCCGCCGGTACGTGACGTCCCCGCGCACGCACGACGACTACCTGGACGTCTCCTTCGACCTCTCGCCCGCCGGGCCGAGTCCGGACTCGATGCCCGGCTACGGGTGGGCCTTCGGCATGGGCGACGGCACCAGCAACGTCGGCTTCGGCCTGCTCGACACCCGCCGGGGCACCGGCGCCGAGCCGCGGGCGGTGCTGCGCGAGTGGCTGGCCACCCTGCCGGCGGAGTGGCAGCTCGGCGAGGAGCACGCGGTCACCCCGCTGCGCGGCGCCGGCCTGCCGATGGCCCTGCACCGCGGGCCGGCCTACACCCGGGGGCTGCTCCTGGCCGGCGACGCCGCCGGCACGGTCAACCCGTTCAACGGCGAGGGCATCAGCTACGCGCTGGAGACCGGGCGGATGGCCGCGGAGGCCGCCGTCGAGGGCCTGGCCGCGCCGGAGGGCCCGGCTCGCGAGGCCGCGCTGCGCCGGTACCCCGAGCGGCTGCGCGAGGAGTACGGGCGGCACCACCGGCTGGGCACCGGCTTCCTCGCGCTGCTGGCCCGCCCGGACCTGGTCCGCTTCGCGACCGCGCACGGGCTCAAGCGGCCCGCGCTGGTGGCCCGGGCGCTGCGGCTGATGGGCAACCTCTCCGACGGCCGGGACGGCGACCGGTTCGACCGCGCCGTCGCCGTCCTCACCCGCCTGGCCCCGGCGGTCTGACGTGACCGCCCCCGACCCGACCCACGACGAGAGGTAGGCGCTGGTGCTCTCGCAGTACGTCCCGATCGTCGGCCTGTTCGCGCTGGCCGCGGCCTTCGCGCTGTTCTCCGTGACGGTCGCTCCGTTCATGGGCCCCCGCCGCCACAACCGGGCCAAGCTGGCCGCCTACGAGTGCGGCATCGAACCGGTGGACCAGCCGCTGACCGGCGGCCGCTTCCCGGTCAAGTACTACCTGACGGCGATGATCTTCATCGTCTTCGACATCGAGATCGTCTTCCTCTACCCGTGGGCCGTCGCCAACGACGCGCTGGGCGTCTTCGGGCTGGTCGAGATGGTCGTCTTCATCGGCACCGTGTTCATCGCCTACGTCTACGTGTGGCGACGCGGCGGCCTGGACTGGGACTGAGAGGCCTCGCATGGGACTCGAGGAGAAGCTGCCGAGCGGCGTCCTGCTGACCACGGTGGAGAAGCTGGTCAACTGGACCCGCAAGTCCTCGCTGTGGCCGGCCACCTTCGGGCTGGCCTGCTGCGCGATCGAGATGATGGCCACCGGGGCAGGCCGCTACGACCTGGCGCGCTTCGGCATGGAGGTCTTCCGGGCCTCGCCGCGGCAGGCCGACCTGATGATCGTGGCCGGCCGGGTCAGCCAGAAGATGGCCCCGGTCCTGCGCCAGATCTACGACCAGATGCCCGAGCCGCGCTGGGTGCTGGCGATGGGCGTGTGCGCCAGCTCCGGCGGGATGTTCAACAACTACGCGATCGTGCAGGGCGTCGACCACGTCGTCCCGGTGGACATGTACCTGCCCGGCTGCCCGCCGCGGCCGGAGATGCTCACCGACGCGATCCTCAAGCTGCACCACAAGATCATGAACGAGCCGCTCGGGCCGCGGCGGGCCCGCGAGCTGGAGCAGGCGCGGGCCGAGGGCCGGGCGCCGGAGCTCCACGTCGAGATGCCGTCGTCGGTGCGCGCGGACCGGGAGAAGCGCGCGGCCTACGAGCGGGCGGCGGCCGAGCGGCGCACCGGCCAGTTCGCCATCGAGCAGCGGGGCGGGAACGCGGTGCTGCTGCCGGAGCCGTACGTGCGGGGGAACCGGTGACCGGCCCGGGCGATCGCAGCGGCACGGACGCCGGCCAGGGGGCGGTCGCGCCCTCGGGCGGCTTCCGCAAGGGCGCGTTCGGCGTCAGCGGCAGCGGCGACACCTCCGGCTTCGGCGGCCTGGTCCGCGTCGAGCCCGGCGGCGCGGTCGCGCTGCACTCCACCGACCGGCCCTACGGCGGGTACTTCGACGAGGTCACCGACGCGCTGATCGAGGCGGTCGGGCAGGCGACCTACGACGCCGCGGTGCAGCGGGTGCTGGTCGACCGCGGCGAGATCACCTACTTCGTCGCCCGCGAGCACCTGCTCACCCTGGTGCGGGCCCTGCGGGACGACGAGGCGCTGCGCTTCGAGCTGTGCAGCAGCGTCTCCGGCGTCGACTACCTCGACAGCGGCGGCCCGGCGGCCGGGCCCGGCCGGCCGCGGCTGCACGTCGTCCTCCACCTGACCTCGATGACCTACCGACGGCGGATCCGGCTGGAGGTCGCGGTCACCGCCGAGGACCCGCACGTCCCGTCGGTCACGTCGGTCTACCCGACGGCGGACTGGCACGAGCGGGAGACCTGGGACATGTTCGGCGTCGTCTTCGACGGCCACCCGGCGCTGACCCGGATCCTCATGCCCGATGACTGGGACGGCCACCCCCAGCGCAAGGACTACCCGCTCGGCGGCGTGCCGGTCGAGTACCACGACGCCACGATCCCGCCGCCGGACACGCGGCGGACCTACCGGTGAGGCGCACACGATGAGCACCACGTACAACCCGACCGACCCCTACGCCGGCTCCCGGGAGACGACCGAGGGCCGGGTCTACACCGTCACCGGTGGCGACTGGGACCAGACGCTCGGCACCGAGGCCTACGGCGAGGAACGCCTCGTCGTGAACATGGGCCCGCAGCACCCCTCCACCCACGGCGTCCTGCGGCTCGTGCTCGACCTCGAGGGTGAGACGGTCACCAAGGCGCGGGTGGTCATCGGCTACCTGCACACCGGGATCGAGAAGAACACCGAGTACCGCAACTGGGTCCAGGGCACGACCTTCGTGACGCGGATGGACTACCTGTCCCCGCTCTTCAACGAGGCCGGCTACTCCATGGCGGTCGAGAAGCTGCTCGGCGTCGAGGCGCCGCAGCGGGCGCGGACGATCCGCGTCCTGGTCATGGAGCTCAACCGGATCGCCTCGCACCTGGTCGCCCTGGCCACCTTCGGCATGGAGATGGGCGCGCTCACCGGGATGACCAACGGCTTCCGCGAGCGCGAGATGGTCCTCGACCTGCTCGAGGAGATCACCGGCCTGCGGATGAACCACGCCTACATCCGTCCCGGCGGCCTGGCGCAGGACCTGCCGCCCGGCGCGGTCGAGCACATCCGGGAGTTCCTCGAGGTCATGCCGGCCCGGGTGGCCGACTTCCACAAGCTGCTCACCGGGCAGCCGATCTGGCAGGCCCGGCTCAAGGACGCCGGCTACCTCGACGTGACCGGCTGCGTGGCGCTCGGCGTCACCGGGCCGGTGCTGCGCGCCGCCGGGTTGCCGTGGGACCTGCGCAAGGTCGAGCCCTACCTGGGCTACGAGACCTACGACTTCGAGGTGCCGACCGCCGACACCTGCGACGCGTGGGGCCGCTACCTGGTCCGCATGGCCGAGATCAACGAGTCGCTGAAGATCGTCGAGCAGGCGCTGGACCGGCTGGAGCCCGGGCCGGTCATGGTCGAGGACAAGAAGATCGCCTGGCCCGCGCAGCTCTCCCTCGGGCCCGACGGCATGGGCAACTCCCCGGAGCACGTCGAGCACATCATGGGGCAGTCGATGGAGGCCCTGATCCACCACTTCAAGCTGGTCACCGAGGGCTTCCGGGTGCCGGCCGGTCAGGTCTACCTGCCCATCGAGTCCCCGCGCGGCGAGCTCGGCTACCACGTGGTCAGCGACGGCGGCACCCGACCGTGGCGGGTGCACGTGCGCGACCCCAGTTTCGTCAACCTGCAGGCCACGGCGGCGATGAGCGAGGGCGGCATGATCGCCGACGTCATCGCCGCGATCGCCTCGCTCGACCCGGTCATGGGGGGAGTCGACCGCTGATGAGCGCACTTCCGGGATCGGCCGAGGGGACGGCGGTCACCGGGCTGGACTCCAGCCCGGTCGAGCCGGCCACCGCGGACCTGCCGCCGCTGACCGAGCAGGTCCGGCTGGAGGCGCGGGAGATCATCGCCCGCTACCCGCAGCCGCGCTCGGCGCTGCTGCCGATGCTGCACCTGGTCCAGAGCCACCAGGGCTACGTCTCGCCCGAGGGCGTGGCCCTGTGCGCCGAGGAGCTCGGCCTGACCAAGGCCGAGGTCGGTGCGGTCGCGACCTTCTACACGATGTACAAGCGCCGTCCCACCGGCCGGCACCTGGTCAGCGTCTGCACCAACACGCTGTGCAGCGTGCTGGGCGGGCAGCGGATCTTCGACGCCCTCAGCGCCGACCTCGGCGTCCACCACGACGAGACGGCCGCCGACGGCTCGGTCACCCTCGAGCACGCCGAGTGCCTGGCCGCCTGCGACTACGCGCCGGTGGTCACCGTCGACTACGAGTTCTACGACCAGCAGGACGTCGAGAGCGCCCGCGCGCTGGTCGCCGCGCTGCGCCGCGGGGAGAAGCCGCACCCCACCCGCGGTGCCCCGCTGACCGACTTCCGCGGGGTCTCCCGACAGCTGGCCGGCTTCGACCAGTACGGCGCCGAGGACGCCCGCGCGGCGGCGATCGACGCCGAGGGCTCGATCGGCCCGACGCTGGCCGGGCTGCGGCTGGCCGCCGAGCGCGGCGAGTCCGCCCCGCCGATGCCGGGCCGCCCGCCGGCCGACGAGGCCGAGCCGGCGGGGACCGAGCCGCGCGAGACGACACGGCCCTCCGGCCGCACCGGCGAGACCCCGGAGGCCGAGGCCGCCGACGCCCGCGTCGCCGCGGCCGACACCCCGGCCGAGCGGGCCGGCGCCGCGCAGGCCCACCCGGACAGGGGAGCCGAGTACGGCCAGCCGCGCGGGCGGCAACGGGCCGGCACCGACACCCCGCCCGCGGCCGAACCCGCCACCGGTACGACCCCGCCCTCCCCGCCCAGCCCGAACCCACCCCGAGCCGACGGGAAGGCCTGACATGCCCCTCGCACCCGTGCTGACCTCCCGCTGGGCCGAGCCGCAGTCCTGGCGGTTGTCGACCTACGAGCGGCTCGACGGCTACACCGCCCTGCGCACCGCGCTGTCCATGACCCCCGAGGAACTGGTCGGCCTGGTCAAGGACTCAGGGCTGCGCGGTCGCGGCGGCGCCGGCTTCCCGACCGGCATGAAGTGGAGCTTCATCCCCCAGCCCAAGCCGGGCGAGACGCCCACCGGGCCGGCCGCGATGCCCAAGTACCTCGTGGTCAACGCCGACGAGGGCGAGCCGGGCACCTGCAAGGACCTGCCGCTGATGATGGCCGACCCGCACTCCCTGGTGGAGGGCGTGGTCATCTCCGCGTACGCGATCCGCTCGCACCTGGCGGTCATCTACGTCCGCGGCGAGGCGGTGCACGCCCACCGGCGGCTGGTCAACGCCGTCCGCGAGGCCTACGAGGCCGGCTACCTGGGCCGCGACATCCTGGGTTCGGGCTACGACCTGGAGCTGGTCGTGCACGCGGGCGCCGGCGCCTACATCTGCGGAGAGGAGACCGCGCTGCTCGACTCGCTCGAGGGCTACCGCGGGCAGCCGCGCCTCAAGCCGCCGTTCCCGGCCGTCGCCGGCCTCTACGGCGCCCCGACGGTGATCAACAACGTCGAGACGCTGGCCAGCGTGCCGTTCGTCGTCCGCGGCGGGTCGGACTGGTTCAAGGAGTTCGGGCCGGAGAAGTCGCCCGGGCCGAAGATCTACTCGCTGTCGGGCCGCGTCGTCCGCCCGGGCCAGTACGAGGCCCCCATGGGGACGACGATGCGCGAGCTGCTGGAGATGGCCGGCGGCGTCCGCCCCGGGCACCAGCTGAAGTTCTGGACGCCGGGCGGCTCGTCGACGCCGTACTTCACCCCCGAGCACCTCGACGTCCCGCTGGACTTCGACTCGGTCGCCGCCGCGGGCTCGATGCTCGGCACCACCGCGCTCATGGTCTTCGACGAGACCGACTCGATCGTCGAGGCGACCCTGCGGTTCACCGAGTTCTACGCGCACGAGAGCTGCGGCAAGTGCACCCCGTGCCGCGAGGGGACCTACTGGCTGGTGCAGATCCTGCAGCGGCTGGTCGACGGCCGGGGGACGGCGGCCGACCTGGACCTGCTCACCGACACCTGCGACAACATCCTGGGCCGCTCGTTCTGCGCCCTGGGTGACGGCGCGACCAGCTGCATCAGCAGCTCGCTGAAGTACTTCCGCGACGACTACGTCGCGCTGCTGCCCCCGGAGGAACAGGGCCGCCTGGGCCGCAGCCTCCGGCTCGAGCCCGTCGGAGTCGCCTCGTGACACTCACCAACCCGACCCCCGCGGCCGCGGTCCCGCCCGGCGCGCCGGGCCCGCACACCCCGCCGGACGCCGTCCACTGCACCATCGACGGCTTCGACGTCGCGGTGCCCAAGGGGACGCTGATCATCCGGGCCGCGGAGATGATCGGCGTGCAGATCCCGCGGTTCTGCGACCACCCGCTGCTCGAGCCGGTCGGCGCGTGCCGCCAGTGCCTGGTCGAGGTGGAGGGCCAGCGCAAGCCGGTGGCCTCCTGCACCATGCCGGTCACCGACGGGATGGTGGTGAAGACCCAGCTCACCAGCCCGGTCGCGGACAAGGCGCAGCAGGGCACGATGGAGCTGCTGCTGATCAACCACCCGCTGGACTGCCCGGTCTGCGACAAGGGCGGCGAGTGCCCGCTGCAGAACCAGGCGATGAGCAACGGCCGCGCCGAGAGCCGGTTCGTCGACGTCAAGCGCACCTACCCCAAGCCGCTGCCGATCAGCAGCGAGGTGCTGCTCGACCGGGAGCGCTGCGTGCTGTGCGCCCGGTGCACCCGGTTCTCCCAGCAGGTCGCCGGCGACCCGTTCATCGAGCTGTTCGAGCGCGGCGCCCTCGAGCAGGTCGCCATCTACGAGGACGAGCCGTTCTCCTCCTACTTCTCGGGCAACACCACGCAGATCTGCCCGGTCGGCGCGCTGACCAGCGCGCAGTACCGCTTCCGCGCCCGGCCGTTCGACCTGCGCAGCGAGCCCAGCGTCTGCGAGCACTGCGCCTCCGGGTGCGCGCAGCGCACCGACTACCGACGCGGCAAGGTCGTGCGGCGGCTGGCGGGGGAGGACCCCGCGGTCAACGAGGAGTGGAACTGCGACAAGGGCCGCTGGGCCTTCCGCTACGCCACCGCCAACGACCGGCTCACCACGCCGCTGGTCCGGCGGGACGGCGTGCTGCAGCCGGCGTCCTGGCCGGAGGCGTGGGCGGCGGCGGCCGAGGGGCTGCGCGCCGCCCGCGACGCCGGCGGGGTCGGGGTGCTGCCCGGCGGCCGGCTGACCGTCGAGGACGCCTACGCCTACGCCAAGTTCGCCCGGGTGGCGCTGGGCACCAACGACGTCGACGCCCGCGCCCGCGCCCACTCGGCGGAGGAGCTGGCGTTCCTCATGGCGCACGTCGCGGGCACCGGTCCGGCCAACGGAGCGGTCACCTACGACGACCTGACCAGCGCACCCGCGGTGCTGCTCGCCGGCCTCGAGCCGGAGGAGGAGTCGCCGATCGTCTTCCTGCGGCTGCGCCGGGCGGTGCGCAAGAACCGGCTGGCCGTCTACGACCTCGCCCCGTTCCCGACCACCGCCGCCGAGAAGCTGCAGGCCACCGTGCTGGCCACCCGGCCCGGCGCGGAGGCCCGCTCGCTGGCCGCCCTCGCCGAGGGCACCTGGGGCGGCCCGGCGGTCGAGGCGCTGCGGCAGCCCGGCGCGGTCGTGCTCGCCGGCGAGCGCCTGGCCGAGTCCCCGGGCGCGTTCTCCGCCGTGGTCGCGCTGGCCCGCGCCACCGGCGCCCGGGTGGCCTGGGTGCCGCGGCGGGCCGGGGAGCGGGGTGCGGTCGAGGCCGGCGCGCTGCCGGCGCTGCTACCCGGCGGCCGCCCGGTCACCGACGCCGGCGCCCGGGCGCAGGTCGCCGCCGCCTGGGGCGTCACCGAGCTGCCGGCCACCCCCGGCCGCGACACGAACGGGATCCTCACCGCCGTCACGCACGGGCAGCTGAGGGGGCTGCTGGTCGGCGGGGTCGACCCGGCCGACCTGCCCGACCCGCGCCTGGCCGAGGCCGCGCTGGCCGACGCCGACTTCGTGGTCAGCCTCGAGATGCTGCCCAGCGCGGTCACCGAGCACGCCGACGTCGTCCTGCCGGTGGCCGCCGCCTCGGAGAAGGCCGGCGCCTACCTGGACTGGGAGGGCCGGCTGCGCCCGTTCGACACCACGCTGCACGGCACCGGCCAGCTGCCCGACGGCCGCGTGCTCCAGGGCCTGGCCGACGAGCTGGACGTCGACCTGCGGCTGCCCGCGCCCGAGGTCGCCCGCGCCGAGCTCGCCGCCCTCGGGGTCGTCGCCGAGCGCCCGCGCGTCACCGGCCTGGACGTCGTCCCGCCCGGTGACCCGGAGCTCGCCGAGGACCAGGCGGTGCTCGCCTCGTGGCGGCAGCTGCTGGACGTCGGGACGCTGCAGCGCGACGAGCCCGAGCTCGCCGGCACCGCCCGCCCGCCGGTCGCCCGCCTCGGCGAGGAGGCCGCGCGCCGGCTGGGCCTGGCCGACGGCGACCGGGTGACCGTCTGCGGCGCGATGGGGGAGGTCACCCTGCCGGTGCTCGTCACCGAGATGCCCGACCAGGTGGTCTGGCTGCCGATGCGCTCACCGGGCAGCGAGCTGCGCACCCGGCTGGGCACCCCGCCCGGCGGCGTCGTCCGCCTGACGACCGCATCACCACCCACCCCGGCCACCCCGACGGGAGGTGTGGCGTGACCATCGCGGCCGCCGCCGACCAGCCGACCCTCGCGGACTTCGGCACCGACGTCTGGTGGATCGTCCTCATCAAGATCGTCGGCGTCTTCGTCGTCCTGGTCCTGCTGACGCTGTTCGCCATCGTCTTCGAGCGCAAGGTCGTCGCGCGGATGCAGCAGCGCATCGGCCCCAACCGGGTCGGCCCCCGCGGCTACCTGCAGAGCCTCGCCGACGGGCTGAAGCTGGCGTTCAAGGAAGACATCATGCCGGCGCTCGCGGACAAGCCGGTCTACTTCCTGGCCCCGGTCATCGCCACCATCCCGGCGTTCCTGGCCTTCTCGGTCATCCCGCTGGGGCCGGTGGTCAGCATCTTCGGCCAGCAGACCCCCCTGCAGCTCACCGACGCCCCCATCGGCGTGCTGGTCGTGCTGGCCTGCTCGGCGATGGGCGTCTACGGCATCGTGCTGGCCGGCTGGGCGTCGGGCTCGACCTACCCGCTGCTGGGCGGGCTGCGCAGCGCCGCGCAGATGGTCAGCTACGAGATCGCGATGGGGCTGTCGATCGTCGCGGTGTTCCTCTACGCCGGCTCGATGTCGACCTCGGAGATCGTCGCCGCGCAGGCCGACGGCAACCAGGTCTCCTTCTTCGGCCTGACGTTCACCGGTCCGGGCTGGTTCGCCGTCCTGCTCCCGGTCTCCTTCGTCATCTACGTCATCGCGGTGGTCGGGGAGACCAACCGGGCGCCGTTCGACCTGCCCGAGGCCGAGAGCGAGCTGGTCGGCGGCTTCCACACCGAGTACTCGTCGCTGAAGTTCGCGCTGTTCTTCCTCGCCGAGTACATCAACATGGTCACCGTCTCGGCGCTGGCCGCGACGCTGTTCCTCGGCGGCTGGCGGGCGCCGTGGCCGATCTCGATCTGGGACGGCGCCAACTCCGGCTGGTGGCCGCTGCTGTGGTTCTTCCTCAAGGTCGTCGCCGCGCTGTTCGTCTTCATCTGGCTGCGCGGCACGCTGCCCCGGCTGCGCTACGACCAGTTCATGCGCTTCGGCTGGAAGGTGCTGGTCCCCACCGCGCTGGTCTGGATCCTCGCCGTGGCCACCATGCGCACCATCGCCCGCGAGGCCGACCTCTCCACCGGCCAGGTGGCGCTGTTCGTCGGCGTCCCGATCGCGCTGCTGGTCATCGCCGTGCTGCTCGTCGCCAGCCGGGCCAGCAACCGGGCCACCCGCATCGCGGCGACCAAGGCCGCGGCCGGCTCGATCCACCCGACCGAGGCCGAACCGGAGGTGCTGCCCCCTGCCGGGCCGCGCCGCCGCCCGGCCGACCGCACCGCTCCCAGCCGCGCCGAGGGCGGCTTCCCGATCCCGCCGATGGACCTCGCCGTCCCGCCGTCGCCGGGGGGGGGGGGGGGGGGGGGGGGGGGGGGGGGGGGGGGGGGCGGGGGGCGGGGGGGGGGGGGGGGGCCGGGGGGGGGGGGGGCCCGGGGGC
>NZ_JBJGZQ010000045.1:0-25217 GCF_054050595.1 Geodermatophilus sp. SYSU D00779 | reverse complement strand
CGGGGTGGACCGGGTGACGCCGTTGAGGTCGTCTTCGCTGGTGGTGCGTCCGTTGCGGCCGTCCCGCTCGGTACGGTCGTCGTCGCTCTCCGCGGCCGCCTCGTCGGCCTCTGCGCTGGAGCCACGGCGGCGCCGCCGGCGCCGGCGGCGGGTGCTCGAGCCGCCCTCGCCCTCGTCGCCCTCGGCGGTGTCCTCGCCGCTGTCGGCGTCGGCGTCCTCGTCGGTCTCGTCGGCGCCCTGGTCCTCGGCGGCGTCCTCGTCGGCGGAGTCGTCGGCGGAGTCGTCGTCGCCCTCGGTGTCGGCGGCGTCGTCCCCGGTGCGCCCACGGCCGCGGCCGCGCCGGCCCCGGCGGCGGCGCCGGCTGCCGCCGGCCCCGTTGTCCTCGCCGTCGTCGATGCCGGGGTCGCCCTCGGCGTCCGCCCGCTCCTCGTCGGAGTCGGTGTCGGCGTCGGTGTCCGTGTCCTGGTCGGTCGCGGGGGTCTCGTCCGCACCGGCGGAGCGGCGACGCGAGCGGCTGCGCCGCGAGCGCGGCGCGGGGGTCTCGTCCTCGTCGTCCTCGGCCGGCTCGACGTCGGTCTCCTCGACCACCGGGGACTCGGCCAGCGGACGGCGGCTGCGCCGGCGCGGCGGGGGCGGGACGTCGGCCTCGGTCGGCGCGACGAAGCTCACGAACGCCGGGATCGTGGGAGCGGCGGGCGGCGCGGGCGGGTGGTCGCCGGGGTCGGCCGCGCCGGCCGGGCGGGTGGCCCGGCGGCGGGGACGGGCGATGACGGCGGTGGGCTCCGGGGAGCTGAACTGGGCGCCGAAGCGGGAGATCGGGGGCTCCTCGGGCTCGGCGGCCGGCTCGGGGCTCCCGGCGTCCTCCTCGGCGGCCGCGAGCTCCGCCACGGCGGCCTGCTCGCCGGCGTCGTCGTCCTCACCGGCCTCGGCGACGCGGACGTCGTCCTCGGCCGCGGCGTCCTCCGTGCCCTGCGGCAGGGCGGCGGGGTCGAGGCCCTCGTCGGCCGGGGTGGTCGTGCTGTCGTCTGTCTGGTCGGCCACGCGTGGCTCGCCTCCTGTGTGGTGCTCCCGGGCGCCGATCACGGGGACTGGCGGCCGCGCAGGAGCACGGGGTCGGACGGGTCGGCCCCCGCGCCGGGTGCGGCGGCAGGCGCGACCCGCGAAGTCTGGGGGTCGGTGTCCGGGCGAGGAGTTGCCGCGGCCGGGCGCCGGTGGTGCGGGTCCTTCGGTGGTGCGAGATCTCGGGGTGCGTCACGTCTGGCAGCCGTGTCGCTCGACGGTGTGCGGCCCCGGGGCCCACCGGTCAGACCGTGGCGGGCTCCCCCTGGCAGCGGGTGCTCGCGACGCGGTCCGGGCCGAGCGGGTCGGCCACGGTCCCGTTGTCGTCGAGCCGGCCCTGCGCCTCACGCACGGCCCGAGGGGGCGACGGCGGGCGCAGGTCGGCGACGGCAACCAGGGCGGCCAACACGTCGTCGGGTCGAACGGCGGGCGTCACCTGCCGGACGACCATGTGCAGTATGGCACAACCTGCCTCCTCGGCCGCCGACGCGCTGGCCACGGCCGGCCGGGCGTCGATGTCGCGCAGGCCGTTCTTGGTGCGCTTCTCGACGGTGACCACGTCGGCGGCGAGGAACGCCTCGACGGCCCGCGCCAGCTCGGCCGGCGCCACCCCCGGCAGCTCCACGCGCCAGGTCGCCGCGTCGATCCGGTCGGCCAGCGACCCGGAGCCCAGGGCCTCCACGCACTCGAGGACGTCGATGCCCGGCGGCAGCGAGGCGTCCAGCGCGGCGCGCACCTCCTCGGGGTCGCGCCGCTCGGCCAGTCCGATCTCCACGTACTCGGCCTCGCTGGCCGCGCCGGTGGGCGCCGCGCCGACGTAGGAGATCTTCGGGTGCGGGGAGAAGCCGGCGGAGAAGGCCATCGGCACACGCGCGCGGCGCAGCGCCCGCTCCAGGGCGCGGGCGAGGTCGCGGTGCGAGGCGAAGCGCAGCGGGCCGCGCTTGGCGTAGCGCAGCCGCAGCTTCTGCACGGTGGGCGGCGGGGGCGGCCCCTCGGGCTGGCGGGCCACTAGCGGCCGACGACCGTGAGCGGGAGCAGGCTGCGCCCGGTGGGACCGATCTGGATCTCGGTGCCGTTGGTCGGGCAGACGCCGCAGTCGTAGCAGGGGGTCCACCGGCAGTCGGCGACCTCCTCCTCGGCCAGGGCCTCCTGCCAGTCGTCCCAGAGCCACTCCTTGTCCAGCCCGGAGTCCAGGTGGTCCCAGGGCAGGACCTCGTCCTGGCCGCGCTCGCGGGTGGTGTACCAGTCGAGGTCGACGCCGAGGGGCCCGAGCTCGGCAGCCGCGGCGGCGGTCCAGCGCTCGTAGGAGAAGTGCTCGCTCCAGCCGTCGAACCGGCCGCCCTCGCGCCACACCCGCTCGATGACCCGGCCGACCCGGCGGTCGCCGCGGGAGAGCAGGCCCTCGACGATGCCCGGCTTGCCGTCGTGGTAGCGCAGGCCGATCGAGCGGCCGACGCGGCGGTCGGCGTTGATGGCCTGCCGCAGCAGCCGCAGCCGGGAGTCGATCGTCTCGGCGCTGGCCTGCCCGGCCCACTGGAACGGCGTGTGCGGCTTGGGCACGAACCCGCCGATCGACACCGTGCAGCGGATGTCCTTGCGGCCGCTGGCCTCCCGGCCGGCGCGGATGACCTCGACCGCGAGCTCGGCGATCTCCAGCACGTCCTCGTCGGTCTCGGTCGGCAGACCGCACATGAAGTAGAGCTTCACCTGCTGCCAGCCGTTGGCGTAGGCGGTGGTGACGGTGCGGACGAGGTCGTCCTTGGACACCGTCTTGTTGATCACCCGGCGGATCCGCTCGCTGCCGCCCTC
This sequence comes from Geodermatophilus sp. SYSU D00779, assembly GCF_054050595.1. NCBI lineage: Bacteria > Bacillati > Actinomycetota > Actinomycetes > Geodermatophilales > Geodermatophilaceae > Geodermatophilus > Geodermatophilus sp. SYSU D00779. The sequence continues at coordinate 22,349 of NZ_JBJGZQ010000045.1, read as the reverse complement.
GGGGGCGAAGGTCAGGCCGGAGCGCCGGCCGTTGCGGGACAGCTCGTTGGCGAGGGTGACGTTGAAGGCGTCGACGCGGGTGGACGGCAGCGACAGCCCGGTGTTGGTGCCCTCGTAGCGGTCGGCGAGCTGCTTGGCGACCTGGCCGATCTCGGAGTGGTCGGCGCTGGACAGCGACAGCAGCCCGACCTCCTCGTACCCGGTGGCGCGCAGCCCCTGGTCGACCATCGAGCCGATGCCGGTGATGGTCCGCTCGCGCACCGGGCGGGTGATCATCCCGGCCTGGCAGAACCGGCAGCCGCGGGTGCAGCCGCGGAAGATCTCCACGCTCATCCGCTCGTGCACGCTCTCGGCCAGCGGGACCAGCGGCGTCTTCGGGTAGGGCCACTCGTCGAGGTCCATGACGGTGCGCTTGCCGACCCGCGCGGGGACGTCGTCCCGGGTGCGGGTGACCGCCGCGATGGCGCCGTCCGGGCCGTAGGAGACGGCGTAGAACCGCGGCACGTAGACGCCGTCCACGCGGGCGAGGCGGGCCAGCAGCTCCAGGCGCCCGCCGGGGCGGCCCTGCTGCTTCCACGCCGCCACGACATCGGTGATGTCTCCGACGACCTGCTCGCCGTCGCCCAGGACGGCGCAGTCGACGAAGTCGGCGATCGGCTCGGGGTTGAACGCGGCGTGCCCGCCGGCCACCACGACCGGGTGCGTCTCGTCGCGGTCGGCCGCGTGCAGCGGCACCCCGGCGAGGTCGAGGGCCTCGAGCAGGTTGGTGTAGCCCAGCTCGGTGGCGAAGCTGACGCCGAGCAGGTCGAAGTCGGCGACCGCCCGGTGCGAGTCGACGGTGAACTGGCCGACGCCGTGCTCACGCATGAGCGCGGCGAGGTCGGGCCACACGGCGTAGGTGCGCTCGGCCAGGGCGTCGGGCCGCTCGTTGAGCACCTCGTACAGGATCATCAGGCCCTGGTTGGGCAGCCCGACCTCGTAGGCGTCGGGGTACATCAGCGCCCAGTGGACGGCGACGTCGTCCCACGCCTTGACCTGCGCGTTCAACTCACCGCCGACGTACTGGATCGGCTTCTGCACCTGCGCGAGGAGCGGTTCGAGACGGGGGTACAGCGATTCACCGTTCATGACCCGTCCAGGGTAGACGGCCCCCGCAGCCGCGAGATCTGCCGCCGAGTGAGCAGATGGGGTCGTTCGGCACGGCGTGTCTGCGCGTGTCGGCGACCACGACCGCCCACTCGGCGTGGGTGCGTGGCCAGCCGCTGGGCCTCAGCTCGGGTGACCTCGCCGACGAGGTGCAGCGAGACCTCGCAGCGGCGAGATCGACGATCTCGTGGTCATCACGGGCTGATCGCCACGAGACCGTCGATCTCGATGACGCGAGCCTCAGCCCAGCTTCGGGAAGAACAGCGCGATCTCGCGGGCGGCGGACTCGTCGGAGTCCGAGCCGTGGACGATGTTGTTCTGCACCTCGAGCCCGAAGTCACCGCGGATGGTGCCGGGAGCGGCCTTCACCGGGTCGGTGGCGCCGGCCAGGGCGCGGAACGCCTCGACCGCCCGCGGGCCCTCGACGGCGAGCGCGAGCAGCGGGCCGCCGGTGATGAACTCGACCAGCGGGCCGAAGAACGGCTTCTCGCGGTGCTCGCCGTAGTGCTCCTCCGCGACGTCCCGGGTCAGCGTGCGCAGCTCGGCGGCGACCAGGCGCAGGCCCTTGGCCTCCAGGCGCGAGATCACCTCGCCGACCAGGCCACGGGCGACGCCGTCGGGCTTGACGAGGACGAGGGTGCGGGCGGGGGTGGCTTCAGACACGAGCGCGGAGCCTACGCGGCGGGGTCGCCGTCCCCACGGGGAGCGGGCTCCCGGAAGGGATGGCCGAGCAGCTCCTTGCGGACCTGCAGCAGGTACAGCCAGATGAGCACGAAGACGCCGCCGACGAACCACATGGCGGCGTTGAGCAGACCGGTGAGCAGCAGCGGCACCTGCAGCGCGGTGCCGACCAGCAGGCCCTGGGGACGGCGCTGCACCCCGCCGGCCAGCACCAGGACGACGGCCAGCCCCAGCAGCAGCGCCAGCCGCACGCCGCCGAGGCCCTCCTCGGTCTGCGCGATGCCGCGCGGCACGAACAGCACGGCGATGCCCTCGAGCACCAGCACGCCGGCCGCCGCACCCCGCAGCGCGCGGGCCGCCCGCGCCGGGTCCGCCGCGGTCACGGTGTCTCCTCGCCGGCGCCCGTCGGCACCGTGCCGCGCGGTGCTGTGCCCATCCGTGACCTCGCGAGCTCGGTCACGACCGCGCCCCGCCCATGAGCGTGCGGGCCTCCCCCGCCGTGACCACGCTGCCGGTGACCAGCACGCCCGAGCCGCCCAGGGCGTCGTCCGGACCGGCCTCGGCCAGCTCGACGGCCTCGGTCAGCGCCTCGGGCAGCCGGGGCGAGACGCTGACCCGGTCGGCGCCGAAGACGTCGACGGCCAGCGCGCCCAGCTCGTCGGCGGGCATCGCGCGCGGCGAGCTGTTCTGGGTGACCACGAGCTCGGCGCAGACGGTCTCCAGCTCGCGCAGCATCCCCTCGACGTCCTTGCCGTGCACCACGCCCACCACGCCGACCAGCCGGGTGAAGTCGAAGGACTCCCGGACCGCCTCGACCGTGGCGGCCATGCCGGCCGGGTTGTGCGCGGCGTCGACCAGCACCGTCGGGCTGGTGCGGACCCGCTCCAGCCGGCCGGGCGAGCGGACGGCGGCGAACGCGGCGCGCACGGTCTCCTGGTCGATCGGCCCGGTCGCCGCACCCGCGCCGAGGAACGCCTCGACGGCGGCGAGCGCGGTCGCCGCGTTCTGCGCCTGGTGCGCGCCGAAGAGCGGGAGGTAGACCTCCTCGTACGCGCCGCCGAGGCCCTGCAGCCGCAGCTGCTGCCCGCCGACGGCGACCCGCCGGTCGAGGACGCCGAACTCGGTGCCCTCGCGCGCGACCACGGCCTCCACCTCGACCGCCCGGCGGACCAGCGCGTCGAGCGCCGCGGGCTGCTGGCGGGCCAGCACCGCGACCGCGTCGCGCTTGATCACCCCGGCCTTCTCGCCGGCGATCGTGCCGACGTCCGGGCCGAGGTACTCGGCGTGGTCGAGCGCGACCGGGGTGACGACGGCGACGCGGGCGTCCACCACGTTGGTCGCGTCCCAGGTGCCGCCCATCCCGACCTCGATGACGGCGACGTCGACCGGCGCGTCGGCGAAGGTCGCGTAGGCCATGCCGACCATGACCTCGAAGAAGCTCATCGGGTGCTCGCCGGCGGCGTCGACCATCTGCACGTAGGGCGCGATGTCGGAGTGGGTCTCGACGAACCGCTCGGCGCTGACCGGCTCGCCGTCGAGGACGATCCGCTCGCGCACCGACTGCAGGTGCGGGCTGGTGAACCGGCCGACCCGCAGGCCGAAGCCGCGCAGCAGCTCGTCGACCATCCGCGCCGTCGTCGTCTTGCCGTTGGTGCCGGCCACGTGGACGACGGGGTAGGCGCGGTGCGGGGAACCCAGCAGGTCGACCAGGGCGGAGATGCGGGACAGCGAGGGCTGCAGCCGCGTCTCGGGCCACCGCGCGAGGAGCTCCTCCTCGACGCGGGCGAGATCGACGGCTCCGCCGCTCTGCCCCGTACCCGCCCTGGTGCTCATCCTGTCCAGGATGCCAGTCGGCCACTACCTACGATGAGGGGCATGACCACCGACATCCAGACCCCGGAGACCACCGTCCCCGGAGCGGGCGCCGGTGTACCGGACAAGCCGTCGCTGGACGGGCTCGAGGAGAAGTGGGCCGCCCGCTGGGCCGAGGACGACACCTACGCCTTCGACCGCGCGGCCGCGTTCTCCGCCCCGCGGGAGCAGACGTACTCGATCGACACCCCTCCCCCGACCGCGAGCGGATCGCTGCACGTCGGGCACGTGTTCAGCTACACGCACACCGACATCGTCGCCCGCTACCAGCGGATGCGCGGCAAGCACGTCTACTACCCGATGGGCTGGGACGACAACGGCCTGCCCACCGAGCGCCGGGTGCAGAACTACTACGGCGTCCGCTGCGACCCCTCGCTCCCCTACGACGGGGACTTCCAGCCCCCGGCCAAGCCGGGCAAGGACCAGGTGCCGGTCTCGCGGCGCAACTTCGTCGAGCTGTGCATGCGGCTGACCGAGGAGGACGAGCGCGCCTTCGAGCAGCTGTGGCGGCGGGTCGGGCTGTCGGTGGACTGGCACAACGTCTACCGGACGATCTCGGAGGCCTCCCGCGCCACCGCGCAGCGCGCCTTCCTGCACAACCTCGCCCGCGGTGAGGCCTACGCCCAGGAGGCGCCGACCCTCTGGGACGTCACGTTCCGCACGGCGGTCGCGCAGGCCGAGCTCGAGGACCGCGAGCGCCCGGGTGCCTACCACCGCATCTCGTTCCACACCGCCGACGGCCCGGTGTTCATCGAGACCACCCGGCCGGAGCTGATCCCCGCCTGCGTCGCGCTGGTCGCCCACCCCGACGACGAGCGCTACCAGCCGCTGTTCGGCCGGACGGTGCGGACGCCGCTGTTCGACGTCGAGGTGCCCGTGGTCGCGCACCGCCTCGCCGAGCCGGACAAGGGCTCGGGCATCGCGATGATCTGCACCTTCGGCGACCTCAACGACGTCACCTGGTGGCGCGAGCTGCAGCTGCCGACCCGCGCGGTCGTCGGCTGGGACGGCCGGCTGCTGCCCGACGCGCCGCCCGGCGTCCCCGCCGACCGGTACGCCGAGCTGGCCGGCAAGACCGTGTTCAGCGCGCAGCAGCGGATCGTGGAGATGCTGCGCGAGTCCGGCGACCTGGACGGCGACCCGCGGCCGATCACCCACCCGGTGAAGTTCTTCGAGAAGGGCGAGCGGCCGCTGGAGATCGTCACCACGCGGCAGTGGTACATCCGCAACGGCGGCCGGGACGCGTCGCTGCGCGAGGCCCTGATCGAGCGCGGCCGGCAGATCCAGTGGGTGCCCGAGCACATGCGGCACCGGTACGAGAACTGGGTCGAGGGGCTCAACGGCGACTGGCTGATCAGCCGCCAGCGGTTCTTCGGTGTCCCGTTCCCGGTCTGGTACCGGCTGGACTCCTCCGGTGAGCCGGTGTACGAGGAGCCGCTGCTCGCGCCGGAGGAGTCGCTGCCGGTCGACCCGGCGTCCGACGTCCCGCCGGGCTTCTCCGAGGACCAGCGCGGCGCGCCCGGCGGCTTCATCGCCGACCCCGACGTCATGGACACCTGGGCGACGTCGTCGCTGTCGCCGCAGGTGGCCTCGGGCTGGGACACCGACCCGGAGCTGTTCGCGCACGTCTTCCCGATGGACCAGCGCCCCCAGGCCCACGACATCATCCGGACCTGGCTGTTCTCCACCGTCGTCCGCTCGCACTTCGAGCACGGCACGGTGCCGTGGACGCACGCGACGATCTCCGGCTTCGTCGTCGACCCCGACCGCAAGAAGATGTCGAAGTCCAAGGGCAACGTCGTCACGCCGATCGACGTGCTCGAGCGCTACGGCACCGACGCGGTGCGCTGGCGGGCCGCCGGCGCCCGGCCGGGGGCGGACTCGCCGTTCGACGAGGCGCAGATGAAGGTCGGCCGCCGGCTGGCCATCAAGATCCTCAACGTGGGCAAGTTCGTGCTGGGGCTGGGGGCGTCGGCCGACCTGTCGGCCTCGGCCGTGACCGAGCCGATCGACGGCGGCCTGCTGGCCGGGCTGGCGCAGGTCGTCGACGAGGCGACCGCGGCGATGGAATCCTACAACTACACCCGCGCGCTCGAGGTCGCCGAGGCGTTCTTCTGGTCGTTCTGCGACGACTACGTGGAGCTGGTGAAGTCCCGCGCCTACGGGTCGGGGCCGGCCGCCGAGTCCGCACGGGCCACGCTGGCGCTCGCGCTGTCGGTGCAGCTGCGGCTGTTCGCGCCGGTGCTGCCGTTCGTCACCGAGGAGGTCTGGTCCTGGTGGCAGTCAGGCTCGGTGCACCGCGCGCCGTGGCCGGCCGCGACCGAGCTGCCGACCGGCGGGGATCCCGCGGTGGTGTCGGTGGTGGCCACCGCGCTGGCCGGGGTCCGCAAGGCCAAGTCCGACGCGAAGGTCTCGATGCGGGCCGACGTGGAGTCCGCGACGGTGACCGCGCCGGCCGAGCAGGTGGCGCTGGTGGAGGCCGCGCGCAGCGACCTGGTCGAGGCCGGCCGGATCGCCTCGCTGGAGGTCGTCGCGGGCGAGGGCCCGCTGGCGGTCGACGTCGTCCTCGCCCCACCCGCCGAGGCCTGACCGCGGCGGAGTGTTGAACCTCTGAGGCCCAGGAGGACGGCTCTCCCAGGCCTCGGAGGTTCAACGTTCGTGCTGTCCACAGCGACGCTGCCGCTCCCGGTGACCCACATCGACGGCATCCCGGTCGTGCACCCGAGCCGCAGCCTCGTGGACGCGTGGTCCTGGGCGTACTCACCCAGGAGGAACCCCACTACCGCCCCCGATCAGGCGGACGTACGGCAAGCGGTGATCGAGTCGGTGCGCAGCCGTGGCGTGAGGTCGCCGCGCTGCGCGACGAGTCGCCCCGGCTGCGCACCCACGGGGGACGCGCCGAGCTCCGCAGGCTGCTCGACGTCGTCGCCGGCGGCTGCGAGAGCGAGCTGGAGATCTGGGGCGCCACCCGCGTACTGCCGGGCGCACCGCGGCTCCCTGCGTACGTGCAGCAGCACCCGGTCCGGCTGCCGGACGGACGGTGGATCCGCCTCGACGCGGCCTACGTGGAGGCGCGCGTCGCGGTGGAGCTCGACGGCGCCGCCTTCCACGGCAGCCGGGCGGCTCGTGAGCGGGACCTGCGCCGGGACACCGCTCCGGCGGCGCTCGGGTGGGTCGTGCTCCGGTTCAGCTACACGCGGCTGGTCAGCGATCCCGATGGGTGCCGGCGTGAGATCGAGGCCGTGGTGCGGGGCGGCTGGCACACCCGTGAACGGCTGAGGCCCAGAACCTCCGGGGTTCTGGGCCTCAGCCGTTCAGTGGTGCGGTCGGTTCAGGCCGACTTCTCGCGGGGGGCGCGGCTCGGCTTGCGGGGCACGATCGTCGGGTTGACGTGCTCGAGCACGACCTCCTTGGTGATCACCACGGAGGCGACGTCGTCCCGGCTGGGGACGTCGTACATCACCGACTGCAGGACCTCCTCCATGATCGCCCGGAGCCCACGTGCGCCGGTGCCGCGGAGGATGGCCTGGTCGGCGATCGCCTCGAGCGCGTCGTCGGTGAACTCGAGGTCCACCCCGTCGAGCTCGAACAGCCGCCGGTACTGGCGCACCAGGGCGTTCTTGGGCTCGGTGAGGATGTTCATCAGCGCGTCGCGGTCCAGCTTCTCCACGCTGGTGATGACCGGGAGCCGGCCGATGAACTCGGGGATCATCCCGAACTTCAGCAGGTCCTCGGGCATGACCTCGGCGAAGGCGTTGGCCTCGTCGATCTCCTTCTTGCTGCGGATCTCCGAGCCGAAGCCGATGCCCTGCTTGCCGGCCCGCTGCTCGATGATCTTCTCCAGCCCGGCGAAGGCGCCGCCCACGATGAACAGCACGTTCGTCGTGTCGATCTGGATGAACTCCTGGTGCGGGTGCTTGCGGCCACCCTGCGGGGGCACCGACGCCGTCGTCCCCTCGAGGATCTTCAGCAGCGCCTGCTGCACGCCCTCACCGGAGACGTCGCGGGTGATCGACGGGTTCTCGCTCTTGCGGGCGATCTTGTCGACCTCGTCGATGTAGATGATCCCGGTCTCGGCCCGCTTGACGTCGTAGTCGGCGGCCTGGATCAGCTTGAGCAGGATGTTCTCGACGTCCTCACCGACGTAGCCGGCCTCGGTGAGCGCCGTGGCGTCGGCGATGGCGAAGGGGACGTTGAGCATCCGGGCGAGGGTCTGCGCCAGGTGCGTCTTGCCGCAGCCGGTCGGGCCCATCAGCAGGATGTTGGACTTGGCCAGCTCGACCGAGTCGTCGCGGCTGCCGGCGCCGCCGGCCTGCACCCGCTTGTAGTGGTTGTAGACCGCGACCGAGAGCGCACGCTTGGCCTTGTCCTGGCCGATGACGTACTGCTCGAGGAAGTCGTGGATCTCCTTGGGCTTCGGCAGCTCGTCGAACTTCAGGTCCGACGACTCCGAGAGCTCTTCCTCGATGATCTCGTTGCAGAGGTCGATGCACTCGTCGCAGATGTAGACCCCGGGGCCAGCGATGAGCTTCTTGACCTGCTTCTGGCTCTTTCCGCAGAACGAGCACTTGAGCAGGTCACCGCTCTCACCGATTCGTGCCACCTGCTGACCTCCACCTCGGGGGGATTTCCAGGCTCCTGGTGTCAGGTGCCCGCCTGTTGATGGTGCTGACGTCCCGTGCTCGGCCCCGCTCCGGCGAGGCTCTCCTCCCAGCACGTGGGGCCGGGGATCGGGTGCTCGCCGACCGTACCTGCCGACACCGGCCCCGGAGGGCGATGACTCGCCCGCCGGGGACGGCGCCCTGACCACATGCGTCCCGCGTCCCTCGACGGTACGGGTCGAGCGCCCGACACGCGCGCACTCGACCCGTCCCGTTTCGGCAGATCAGCCCGGGAGCGCGTTGAGCTTGCGGCTCTGGATCACCGCGTCGACGATCCCGTACTCCTTGGCCTCCTCGGCCGTGAGGATCTTGTCGCGGTCGATGTCGGACCGGACCTGCTCAGGCGTGCGGCCGGTGTGCCGCGCCAGGATCTGCTCCATCTGGGTGCGCACCCGCTCGATCTCCGCGGCGTGGATCTCCAGGTCGGAGACCTGACCGCCGGCCTCACCGGAGGGCTGGTGGATCAGCACGCGGGAGTACGGCAGCGCCAGGCGCTTGCCCGGGGTGCCGGCGGCGAGCAGGACGGCGGCGGCCGAGGCGGCCTGGCCCATGCAGACCGTCTGGATGTCGGGCCGGACGAACATCATCGTGTCGTAGATGGCCATCAGCGAGGTGAAGGAGCCACCGGGCGAGTTGATGTAGATCGTGATGTCGCGGTCGGGGTCGTTGGACTCCAGCGTGATCAGCTGGGCCATGACGTCGTTGGCCGACGCGTCGTCGATCTGCACCCCGAGGAAGATGATGCGCTCCTCGAAGAGCTTGTTGTACGGGTTGGACTCCTTCATGCCGTAGCTGGTGCGCTCCACGAAGGAGGGCAGCACGTAACGGCTGGAGGGCATCTCGAAGCTCATGTCAGTTCTCCTCCGAACCGTCAGTTGTCGGTGACCGGGTTGGCCTGGTCGGTCATGGCGGCACGGCTGACGACGTGGTCGACGAAGCCGTACTCGAGAGCCTCCTGCGCGGTGAACCAGCGGTCGCGGTCGGAGTCGCGCTCGATCTGCTCGATCGGCTGGCCGGTGTGGAAGGACTGCAGCTCGTTGAGCTCGCGCTTCGTGCGCCGGAACAGGTCGGCCTGGATGGCGATGTCGGCCGCGGTGCCGCCGACGCCGGCCGAGGGCTGGTGCATCATGATCCGCGCGTGCGGCAGGGCGTAGCGCTTGCCCTTGGCGCCGGCGGTCAGCAGGAACTGGCCCATCGAGGCGGCCAGGCCCATGCCGTACGTCGCGACGTCGCAGTCGATGAACTGCATCGTGTCGTAGATCGCCATGCCGGCGCTGACGGAGCCACCGGGCGAGTTGATGTACAGGTGGATGTCGCGCTTGGGGTCCTCAGCCGACAGCAGCAGCATCTGCGCGGCGAGCTGGTTGGCGATGACGTCGTCGACCTGGGTGCCCAGGAAGATGATGCGCTCGCGCAGCAGGCGCTCGTAGACCGAGTCGTTGAGGTTCATCCCCCCGGCGGCGCCACGCATCAGCGGTGCGCTCGCCTGGTTCGGGTTGGTGCTCACGGGTGCGGTGACCTCCGTAGGACTGTCGTGCAGGCGATCTGGGGCGGGCTGGGTGGTACGGGGCCCGGGAGAGGCCCCCAGGGGTGTCTTTCCCCGGTGCTCGCCAGAGTCTGCGTCGACCCTAACGCGGACCCGTGCGGCGACAGTCCCGGCGCAGGGGGTGTTCGCCGTGGGCGCAGCGCCGGGTGCGCCGGTCGGGCCCGGGACGCACGACGCCGTCCCACCCCGGGTCTCGGGGTGGGACGGCGTCGGTCGTGCGGCGGGGTGGGCGTCAGGCCTTGGTGGCGTCCTCGGAGTCCTCGGTCGCGCCCTCGGTGGCCTCGACGGCGGCCGCGTCGGCGACCTCGGCGTCGGGCGCCTCGTCGGCGACGTCGGCGTCGGCGGTCTCGCCGTCGGCGTCCTGGGCCTCCGCAGTGTCGGTGCCGGCGGCCGGGGCCTGCACCGTGCGCGGCCGCAGCGCCTCGAGGTCGACCACGTTGCCGGAGGCGTCGGTGATCGTCGTCTCCTCGAGCAGCTGGGCGAGGGTCTTGGTGCGGCGGACGTCGGCGACGAACTCGGCGATGTTGCCGCCCTGCTGCAGCTGCTGGGCGTACTGCTCCGGGCTCATCCGGTTGCGCTGGGCCTGCGCCATGATCTGCGCCGAGAGGTCCTCGTTGTCGACGGTGACCTCACGGGCGTCGGCGATGGCGTCGAGGATGAACTGGGTGCGCACCGCCTCCTCGATGTTCTTGCGCTGGTCGGCGTCGTAGGCCTCCTGGCTCTCGACACCGGTCATCTGCAGGAAGCTGTCCCAGTCCATGCCGGCCTGCTGCAGCTCGTTCTGCATCGCCTGGTTGCGGAACTCGATCTCGCGGTCGACCAGGTTCTCCGGGATCGGCACCTCGACGGTCTCGAGCAGGTGCTCGACCAGCTTGTCGCGGGCCTGCGCGCCCTGCTGCAGCACCTTGGTGCGGGCCAGCCGGGTGCGGATGTCCTCCCGCAGCTCCCCGAGGGTGTCGAACTCGCTGGCGGTGGAGGCGAACTCGTCGTCGAGCTCCGGGAGCTCCTTGGTCTTCACCGAGCGGACGGTGACGGTGACGTCGGCCGTCTCACCGGCGTTCGGACCCTGCAGCAGCGCGGTCTGGAAGGTCGTCGACTCGTCGGCGGACAGCCCGCGGACGGCGTCGTCGAGGCCCTCCATGAGGTTGCCGGAGCCGACCTCGTAGGACATGCCGGTGGTCGAGCCGTCCTCGAGCACCTCGTCGCCGAGCTTGGCCTCGAGGTCGATGGAGACGAAGTCGCCGTCCTGGGCGGGGCGGTCGACGCCGGTGAGCATGCCGAAGCGCTCACGCATGACCGAGATCTGCTGGTCGATCTCGTCGTCGGTGACCTCGACGTCGTCGACGGTGACCGCGAGCGCGTCGAGCGGCGGCACCTCGATCTTGGGGGCGACGTCGACCTCGGCGGTGAAGGCGAGGGTGTCGTTGTCGTCGAGGCGGGTCACCTCGATGTCGGGCTGGCCCAGGACGCGCACCTGGTTCTCCCGCACGACCTCGGAGTAGACCTCCGGGATGGCGTGCTGGACGACCTGCTCGAGCACGAGCGGCCGGCCGATGCGCTGGTCGAGCACCCGGTTGGGCACCTTGCCGGGGCGGAAGCCGGGCACGCGCACCTGGCGGCCGAGCTCCTTGTAGACCTCACCGAAGGCGTGGTCCAGGTCCCCCCACGGCACCTCGATCGCCATCCGGACCCGCGTGGGGCCCAGTTCCTCGATGGTGCTCTTCACAGCAGCAGTGCTCCTCGATAGACAGACGGGGATGGGGCGCCGGGCACGACGGACGACGCCGGGTCGACCCCCGAGTCTAGAGACAGCGGCGCAGGTGCCGGTCCGGCGGACGGGGACGGTCGGGGTGACAGGATTTGAACCTGCGGCCCCCCGCTCCCAAAGCGGGTGCGCTACCAAGCTGCGCCACACCCCGTGGCGGGTCGAGTCTAGGTCCCGCCCGGCCGGGGACGGCGCGGCGCGGACGACCACCGCCTGGCGACCGGCCGCGGACCTGGGGCGGCTACGCTGTCGGGGGCACCGTCGCGGGTGTAGCTCAATGGCAGAGCCCCAGCCTTCCAAGCTGGCCATGCGGGTTCGATTCCCGTCACCCGCTCCACGTACTGACCTGCTCGTATACCCGTCTGCGCTGCTCAGGGAGCCTTCAACTCTGCTCCTGTGCCTTAACGGTGCCGACCCCTGTTGACCGCTGACCACCGGCTTTGGCCGGTGCTTAAGGCACGGATAAGGCACGAGCCACGGCTCGACGGTCGTGGGTGTTCATCGTCTGTGGGGCAGATGGTGAGTCGCCCTCGTCTCATGCCACTGGGACGACGGGCCTCTGCACGGGCAACAAGGGCTAGACGTGTCAGGTGTCGTGCTCGTTGATGAGCGCAACCAGGGTCGCCTCCGGCCGACCCCAATCACGGCGCCCCGCGCCCGGTTGCCCGGGCCATCAAGGAAGGCACTCCCGGTCAGTCACCGCTGGATGGCCGCAGCCCGATCGCCTGCCAGAACGTGTTCTCGGGCATGATCCGGGTGCCGTACGACCGCGCCTTCTCCGCTTCGCCGACAGAGAGGCGGGGTCGGCGACGACCAGCACATCGAGCGCTTTCGTGACGCGTTCATGCACGACCAGTCCCGCAGCGCGCGAGCGCATGCGCCTGATCGCAGTTAATGGGCTGTTCTTGGATGCGCGTTTGGAGTGTGCCGGTGAAGCACACGCCGAGCCCGCGCAAGCTCTCGGCCCAGTTCTGGGTCGGGGTTCGGGTCCGTGCCGCGTGTAGGGCAGCGGCGATCTCGCCGACCCCCAGTCCGAGTGCTGCGGCAACGTCCGCGAGGTCCTCGGCCTCCAGCTGCGTCCAGGTGGCGGTCCTCGAGTGCGCGTGAGAGCACATCGACGAAGCTCGCCGCCCGGCTGGCGACCGAGCTCGCCGAACAGGGCGGCCGGGCCGACCGGCGGCCGCCGCGCTGGGCTTCAAGCAGTCGCAGCTGGCCGACGAGGGTGGAGCCGCGGGCTTCTCCAGCTTCACCGGCCGCCTGTGGTCCGGCGCGAACACGGCATTGCGCCAGGCGACCTACTTCGTGATGAAGCGACGCGCGGGCGCCGTCGGAGAGAAGGGGCTGGGGCCACCCATCGGAGCTGCCCACAAGGCGGCACCGCGGTACGCTTCCACCTGACCGGCCACAGCTTCGGGGCACGGGTGGTGTCCTTCGCGCTTGCCGGACTCCCGGACGGAACGGATCCCTCCCCGGTGGAATCACTCCTTCTCCTGCAGGGCGCCTTCTCCCACTTCGCCTTCGCGTCGAAGCTTCCCCATGCCCGGGCCCGCGGTGGCGCGCTGGCCGGTCGGGCAGAGAAGGTGGACGGCCCCCTCGTCTGCTGCTTGCCCGAGCACGACACCGCCGTCGGCGTTCTCTATCCCCTCGCCTCATTCGGCTCGCGGGAGGACGCGGCTGGCAGCAAGGAGCTGGACTCCCGCTGGGGCGCCATGGGGCACGACGGGGCTCAGGCGGTGGATGCCGCCGATTCGCCGATCAGCCCCGTCGGCAAGAAGTGCTGCTATGCGCCGCGCCGCTTCCGCAACGTCGACGCCAGTAACGTGGTCCGCCAGGGGCGCCCGTTGTCGGGCGTGCACAGCGACATCTTCCACCCCGAGCTGGCCTGGATCGCCGTGAGGGCAGCCGGTCTCTCTGCTGCTGATCCAGCAGAAGGGGAACTGAAGAACGACCAGCCATCGGCGGGCGCACGCGTGAGCGCGCGGACAGCCACCGGTTCCGGAGCGTGCGTATGAGACCCCGGATCTTCGTCGGCAGTTCCACGGAGGCGATCGACATCTGCCGGGCCGTGCAGTCGGAGCTCGACGACCGTTTCGACGTTACCGTGTGGGACCAGGACGTCTTCCGCCTCTCTCACTCGGCGCTGGAATCACTGTTGGCAGCCCTCGACTCGGCGGACGCGGGAATCTTCGTCCTTCAGCCAGACGACGTCGTCACGAAGCGGGGCACATCGGATTCCGCTGTGCGGGACAATGTGATCTTCGAACTGGGCATGTTCATCGGGCGGCTCGGCGCCGACCGGACATTCATGCTCGCCCCGCAGTCCTCCGGCCCTCGGCTGCCCGGCGACTTGCTCGGCGTCGTGACCGCTAGATATGACGCCGGGAGGGTGGCGAGAGGCGAGCGCCGAGCGGGTGTCGCGTCTGCGTGTACGAAGGTTCGGGAGTGCCTTGACACCAAGGAACTCCGGATGATCACCGAACCTCAGGCCCGCGCGCGACTCGACCGGGCGATGGGACGGCTGAGTCGTGACCTGGAGTGGCTACTCAGCACTCCCTCGTCGGCGGCGGACGCCGGCGACTCCAGCCCACAGCTATCCATTCGGCTCCACCGGGCTCTCGTGCACGTGGAGGTCGGACGGATCCAGGACTACGGGTCGGATCGCCCGGACCGCGTGGTGGCACTTCCGGCGAACGAGTACTTCGACGACGAGTGCGTGACCGACGAACGAAGTTCCCTCGGGGCCTTCGTTCGGCATCATTACGGTGCTGACGTCGAAGACTTCGTGCGGCAGGTGCGGGCGGAACTCACGGGTGTGCCGTCGCAGCGCGTCCCGCGGACGGAGCGGCGCATCGACGACAGCTACGGGATAGGTCAAGGGATCTTCCTCAAGGGGCCGACACCGGCACACCGCGTCATCTTGGTGTCGGCGACGACGGAGCGGGCGGGGATCGGACTGAGGGCGGAGCCGCATTTCCTCTACGCGGCCATCCAGGGCGTGATCGAGACCATGAACGCCAACCGATTGACGTCGCTTTCCATGCCGATCTTGGGTGCAGGACATGGCGGCATGCCGGTGGGCGTGGCGTTGCTGTTCAACCTGCTCGCCCTTCGGTCGGTCCTACGGGAGGACATCGGACGGCACGTGCGGGAGGTTCGGATCGTGATTTATGAGGGCTCCCGATCAGAAATTGCGGACACCACCCTGCACGACGTGATGTCCCGAGTGGCGCTCGGCGGTTGATCGGCTCTGAGTGTTCGAGGTGTCTCATGGACGATCCCTATCGGCTTGAGCGGTTCGTGGATGCCCAGAACCATCGGGACGCCTACTTGCGCGCCGTGTCGGAGTTGCGCGCCGGACGTAAGACCGGCCACTGGATGTGGTTCATTTTTCCTCAAATGGCCGGGCTCGGACGGAGCTCCAACGCTAATTTTTACGCGATCTCCTCGCTGGACGAGGCTAAGGCCTATGTCGCGCACCCTGTACTGGGACCCCGCCTTCTGGAGATTACGCAGGTCGTGAATCAGATCGAGGGACGGTCAGCCGCAGAGGTCTTCGGCGGCCTCGACGCGATGAAACTTCGCTCGTCGATGACGTTGTTCGCGGCGGCCGCGCCGGAGACCCGGGAGTTCACGGCCTGCTTGGACCGCTACTTCGACGGACAGCCGGATCCGCTCACGATAGGTCTGCTCCGCTCCAGCCCCGCATGATCGCCTGGACACACCACAACGGCAGGCGAGGGCGGCCCTGTGAGCAGCCAGCCGGAAGAACGAGAACGTCAGTACGGTGGGCCCCGTGGGGATTGAACCCACAACCCTGCGATTTGATCGCGGTCTCGTTTGCTGACGCTGGCAGACGTTGAACGCGCAGGCCGATGAGGCAACTAATCAAGGGTTCGGTTCAGTCGACTATGGCTGTTGACGGCAGTATTGGATGAGTAAAAGTTGCATGGTGGGGCAGCTTGACGGCGTCCCAGGACGGGGCCGAAGACGTTGCCCAGCGGCCCGACAACGACGCCGGTGACGAGCAGGGTGACAGCCAGGCTTCAGCTGCCTGGCTGTCGAGTGCGTGCTCACGGACGCGCTCGCCAACCTCAAGCTGAATGTGTGCGGGTCGCGTCGCCGAGCGGGGCGGGCCCCCTTTGAGGCCGGCGACTCGAGGTCCGCCAAAAGCAGCTGAGGACGGCGGAGGCTCGCCAGGTCGGTCAGCCGACGCGCAGCCAGTCACCGACCCCAACGCTCCCCGGCTCGAGCGCCTCGCAGTACAGGCCGAAGGTCGCCCCGACTCCGAGCTCGGATTCCCGACCAGTCAAGTGCCCCGCTCCTCAGCCGCATCGCGGTGTCGACCTCTGCTCACGTCGCGGTGCCCGGTCCACCAGGGAACAGCGTGGTGGGGGGAGCGGCAAGCACAGTCAGCACGGCAAAGGAGGGCGGAGCGACAGTGCTTGGGTCGACGACTCTCGCCAGCCCGGAAGGGTCGGTGAGGAAGCCCACGCATGCGCCGGCATCCGCCCGACCGATGTCCCGCGGTCAGCCGGCGACGGCGAGGCGGGGCTGCGGCTGCCTGGCCGGTGCTCGTCACCGCCCGCCGCGATGACGGCCACCCAGTGGTGGTGCTACCGGGGCTGATGCTTGGCGACCCCGCCACTCTGGTGCTGCGGACCGCGCTGCGCGCCCTGGACCACAACGTGTCCGGTTGAAGGTTGGGCCTCAACCGGGGCCCGACGGACCGGGTGGTCGACACGTTGCGCGTCCAACTCGAGCGGATGCACAGGACCTCAGGACGGCGGGGGTCAGCCTGGTCGGGTGAAGTCTCGGCGGGCTCTACGCGCAAGAACTGGCCCGAGCTGCGGCGGGCAGCGTCCGCGGACTGGTCAGCCTCGGCACGCCGGTGCTGCGATCGGCGCCCTGGGTCCGCACTGCCTCGGGGATCGTCGACGGCGGCGCCCGCCTTCGGTGCAGGGCGGCGGCGCTGCCCTTGGCCCAGGGCCGAGCGCTGCTCGCTGCGCGTGCCCGCCACGTCGGTCTACACCCGAGCCGACGGCACCGTGCACTGGTCGTCGTGCCGGAACGAGGTCCGCGCTCGGCGGGAGAACGTGAAAGTGCGCGGCAGCCACCTCGGCCTCGCTTGCGACCCCGGCGGGTCTTTGGCTACTGGCCGACCGGCTGGGGATGGCCGAGGGCGCCTGGACACCCATTCCGCCTCCCACCCCGACTCAGCCTGCCCTTCCCCCGCCGTCAATGACACAGGCAGGCCCACCGCGACGTCATTCCCAGCCGACCCGAGCCGGTCGACCCTGGCGCTGGGTCAAGCCGATGTCGTTGCACATCGCGCTGCTGTCGGTCGACCGGGCCGCCATGCGCTGAGTCCGTGCGGCCGAGCGCCCTCGACCTCGCCCCGCTCGGCGTCAGTAGCCCCGCTCGAGATCGACGATGGGGGGCGGCCACCCACCGCCCACGAACGTCTTCAGGTTGCGCGCGACGATGTCCGCGGCCGCCGTCAGATCGGTGGGACCCGCGACATGGGGCGTCACCGTGCAGCCGGGAGCGTCCCAGAGAGCGGAAGTCGGCGGCAGCGGCTCGACGGCGAAGGTGTCGAGGATCGCGCGGTCCAGTTGTCCGCCCCGAAGAGCCTCGACCACGGCGTCCTCGTCGAGCACCGCGCCCCGCCCGACGTTGACGACAACGGCGCCCGGCGCGAGCAGAGCGAGCTCGAGCCGGCCGATCAAACCTCGGGTCTCGTGCGTCCCGGGCAGGGCGAGGACCAGAATCCGGAGCTCCGTGAGGAACGGGTGCAGCTCGGAGCTCGCGAAGACGGGGTTCCCGGACGGGTCCACGCCGTGGCCGCTTCGGCTGAATGCCCGGACCGGCAGCCCAAACCCCGCCGCCACCCGCCCGATGTGACGCCCGATCTCACCCCAGCCCGCGACACCGAGAGGGCCGTGCAGACGTTGTGTGGGGAGCGGTTGCCACTGCCTGGCCATCTGCGCGTCCTGGAACTGGCCGACCCGCTGACTGCCGGACAACAGGTGCGCGAACACGTACTCGGCGATGTACGGCGCGTGGACGTCGGTCATCCGCGTGAGCCGGACACCGTGCGGCAGGTCGACCTCCCGCCAGGAGTCGACTCCCGCCCAGAGCGACTGGATCCACAACAGCTCTCGCGCGGAGGCCAGCGCCGCCACCGGGAACGGACCTGAGACCACGACGTGACAGTGCTGGATGGCGCGGTGCACCGACGCCTCGTCGGAGCAGGCGAGAAACCGGCCGGGCGCGTTCCGCTCGACGAGCAGCCCGACGAGCTCCTCGGCATGCTGCGGCTCGTACACCAGGACCGTCAGATCGGCGGCCCCCGGCCGGTCCCGATCGGTCCGCCCCGGTGGTTCGGTGTCCATGGCCGCTTCTTTCTCGACGGGCCTCGCCCGCCGCTCGACCGGCAAGGGGGTCCGGCCCGCGGATCGGGTCCTCGACGGGTCCTGGTCTATGGGTGCAGAGCGTTCAACGATCCGCAAGCAGCCCTGGAGGTGATGCCCGCACCACCATCTCGTCGACCCCCAGTTGCCAGCCAGACGAGTTAAGAGCGCGGAGCGCGTCCGGGTCATTTTCGCAGTTGAGGGAGTGGAGGGTGGAAGTCAGGAACGCTTCGTTCCACGCGCAGACACCGACCGCCTTGAGCTGACCGACCTGGCCTCGCTGCCCGCGCAGCGTCCGAGGGCATGGTGAACCCTCACTGCGAGCCGAGGTCATGGTGTTCGAGCCTCGTGCTGAGGACCCGGACGCCGCCAGCGACCGCTTCAGACCGCCACAGCTGAGACTCGATCCGTCGTGCAGTCATCGCCTCGTAGACCAGGCCTTCCGCTGGGTCGTGAAGCCCGCGGGCGGAGCGGTTCAACGCAGCGATGACCCCGTCCACCACCGGATTGCGTGCGTTAGCCCGGGTCAGCAGGCCGACGTGCTGGTGTGTCCTGGTCCCGGCGAGCCGGGCGGTGACCACTCCGGGTCCCGGCGCGTGGCCCAGCACGGGCACCAGCGCGATGCCCAGGCCGGATCGGACGAAGCCGCGGACGACGGCGTAGTCGTTGCTGCGGTAGGACACGCGGGGCTCGAAGCCCGCCGCGGCGACCAACCGCCGCAGGCATGCGGCGCCCTTGGTGCCGTGACGGGTCGTCACCCACACCGCCTCCTGGAGCTGCTCGAGCCGAATTTCTCCCACTTCGCTCAGCGGGTGTCCGGACGGGAGCAGCAGGACCAGGTCCTCACGGAGGAGCGGGGTCACCGGGAGCGCACGCGGCCGCCACCCGGGCACCGGGGTGTAGCGGTAGACGAGCGCGACGTCGAGGTCGCCGTCTCGGACCCGTGGCGCAAGCTCGGAGGGCTCCCCCTCATCGAGGAGAACCTCGACGCAGGGATGGCTGGTAGCCAGCGCAGTCAGCCCTCCGGGCAGCCGGTGCTGGCTGGCCGTCGGGAAGCTGCCGAGCCGGACCGTACCGAGCACCCCTTCGGCTTGGTCACCTGACTTGTCGACCTCTCAGCCCCCAACTGGCGGCCACGGGCTCAGAACGAGCGCTCCCGCCCGCGGCGCGAGCGCAGCGGCGAGACCTCACGGCGGCGGGGCCGAACGAGCACGGCAGGCCGCGCGTGGACGCAGGGGCGACAGCCGTCCCCGTCCGGACCACTCCTGTCGGGCCACCGTCATCGCCATCGCGAGCTCAGAGCACCAGGTCGACCCAGACGTGCCCGCACTGCAGGTCCGCCTCTGCAAGCCGCGTAATCACATCGACCGCCGGGGTCCGAGCGACGAGCGGGGCAGCTGACATTGTGTTCGGGACGAGCATCCGGACCGGACGATCTGTCGATGGGATGAGAACCGCCGAAGCCGCAGAGTGGAGGTGAACAGCGGGCCTCCTGGTCCGTCCTGACAACTCACCGGCGAGGACATCCCATGACCTTTGCAGAGGGCGAGCAGGTCGCGGTGGAGACCGAGGCCGAGACTGAGGCCCACCGGGCCTACCGCCTCGACCGCCAGCACGTGTTCCACTCCTGGTCAGCGCAGGATGCGTTGGATCCCATGGTCATCACCCGGGCCGAGGGGTCTCACGTCTGGGACGGCGAGGGCAGGAAGTACCTCGACTTCTCAAGCCAGCTGGTCTACACGAACGTCGGACACCAGCACCCGCGTGTGATCGCTGCAATCCAAGAGCAGGCCGCGCGCCTGTGCACCGTGGCGCCGCAGCACGCCAACGACGCGCGCAGCGAGGCGGCGAGACTGATCGCCGAGCGCACGCCCGGAGACCTCGACCGGATCTTCTTCACCAACGGCGGCGCGGACGCCAACGAGCACGCCGTGCGCATGGCTCGGTTGTTCACCGGTCGCCACAAGGTGCTGACGACGTACCGCTCCTACCACGGCGGCACCACGACCGCCATCAACATGACCGGCGACCCCCGGCGGTGGCCGAACGACTTCGCCACCTCGGGGACGGTGCACTTCTGGGGGCCGTTCCTCTACCGGTCTGCCTTCTACGCGGAGACCGAGGAGCAGGAGTGCGCCCGCGCGCTCGAGCACCTCGAGCGGACCATCTCCTTCGAGGGACCGGAGTCCATCGCGGCGGTGGTCCTCGAGGCGATCCCCGGTACGGCCGGCGTCATGGTGCCGCCGCCCGGCTACATGCGGGGCGTTCGAGAGCTCTGCGACCGCTTCGGCATCGTGATGGTCGCCGACGAGGTGATGACCGGGTTCGGACGGACGGGCGCGTGGTTCGCCATGGGTGACATGGGTGTCACCCCCGACCTCCTCACGTTCGCCAAGGGGGTCAACTCCGGGTACGTGCCGCTCGGAGGCGTGGCGATCAACAACGAGATCGCATCGTACTTCGGCTCGCGCGTCTATCCCGGTGGCCTCACGTACTCGGGACACCCGCTCGCCGCGGCGGCTGCGGTCGCGACCATCGAGGTCATGGAGGACGAGGGGGTGGTCGGGAACGCGGCCCGTCTCGGGTGCGATGTCATCGGGCCGCGCCTGCGCGAGGTGGCGGAGCGTCACCCCAGCGTCGGGGAGGTTCGCGGTACCGGGGTCTTCTGGGCCCTAGAGCTGATCCGTGATCCCTCCACTCGTGAGCCGCTGGCCCCTTATGGCGGCACGAGCCCTGCGATGGCAGAGGTGTCCGCCTTCCTCAAGAAGGAGGGGATGTTGCCGTTCACCAACTTCAACCGCGTGCACGTGCTCCCGCCCTGCAACATCTCGGACGCTGACGCGCTCGAGGGCCTCGAGCTCATCGACGCTGCTCTGGACCTCGCGGACAAGCACGTGACGGACTGAGCGGCTCTCACGAGCTGACAATCCTGGCAGGTCCGGCGCTCGCCACCGGACCTGCGTGGAGTTGCGTCTCGTGGACGGTCGGTCCGGGTGCAGGGACAGTTCCCCGGAGGGGGCCACCGGTCGGTCGTACCCGTCCCCGGGGGTCCCTTGGTGTGGCACTGGACCAACCGGACCCGCCAGGCCGGCACCTCCAGCGGGCTGCGTGCTCCTCCCCTGCCGGCAGCGACCCACGGAAGCGGTCCCGGGCGGGGCAGCACCACCCGGTCCGCACATGACGACGGACGCGTCGCTGGTCTGGGAGACCCGACGAATCTCGTTGTCGACTGGGGGTCCGCCCGCTGACCCGACCGGCTCGAGGTGCCCGCCGACCCACGGCCGATCGGTCGGCTCCGGGGCCCATTGCTCGTCTCTCGCGACTGGGGGTTGAACCCGGGTTCACCTCTGATCCGGACTCCGGCCCGCAGGTGCTGTTGTCCCGGGTCGGGGTGTAGCTGGTGACCTCGGGAGCCCGTGCGAACGCGACCATGACGCCATCCGGCCGGCTGTGCCACCTGTTCCCGAACTGCTCCAAGAGCCGGGGAGTGCAGTCGAGCCGCCGGGGATCGCGGCGACCGGAAACCTGCCCATCGTCGCGGGCCTCGACGAGGACGGCGCCAACCAGGTGAGCAGGGCCGAGGGACCGGAGACGGCGCCGCCGACGTCGGTGCAGCGCTTGATCAGCTCGTCGAGCGGTTCCCGCGAGTTGGTCGACCGATCTCCTGGTGGCTGCCCGGGAAGGTGGCGCCAGGGAGGCGGGGACGGGCGACCGATCCTGCCGGCGATGACGTCGAGGGGGGAACGCGTGTGCTCGGCGGGGCACTGAGCGAGGACGTTGCGGATGGCGGCGACCATTCCGGCGTTGCCCTACGGACCATGGCGAGCACGATGCGCGGAGCGGTCCATTCGGCAGCGCTGCCAGGCCGCGACCTGCAGCACCGCCGCGATCGTGCCCTTCGGGCCAGGTGGCCCTGGCCCGCCGTCGTGTGGTCGGTGCCGACGACGGCGATGTCGGGCCGGAATGCAACCGGAGCCACGGCCGGACGCTGCTCGGCCGGTCCGGCGCCGGGGTCTCGGGACCTTCGGGCCCCGAGACCCCGGGTTGGCCGGATGATCAGGGGCCCGTCCTCGGAGCCGGGGTGGCCCCGTGGCCGAGGCGCACGTTGATCTGCTTGGTCTGGGTGAAGCCGGCGATCATCCCCTCGAGGGAGACCTCCCGCCCGATGCCGCTCTGCTTGTAGCCGCCGTAGGACTGGCCGACGACCTGCCCGCCGCCCTGGTTGACCTGCACCCAGCCGGCCTCGAGCCGGTGGGCGGTGGTGATCG